>NZ_JAUOPW010000002.1:0-372749 GCF_030547795.1 Colwellia sp. 5_MG-2023
AATACTGAAATACCTGAGTTCATTAACAACTGCTGCTTAGTCATGTTAGACGTTTCAGCTGCAAAGTCAGCATCCATTAACGTAGATGACGCAGCTTGCGTATTCTCTTTCATGTTAGTTACGTTCGTCATGGTATGCTCAAGGCGATTCATTGACGCACCTAACGCTGAGCGTGCACTGCCAATACTACCAATGATCGTATCCACTAAACCAAGTTGCGCCTGAGCATCTGCAACATTAGAAAAGGTACCATTAGTTGTTGATGTACCTGTTGCAGCTCTACTTGATGAAGCAGTCATTGCAGTTTTAACAGCAGCTAAATCAGTTGAAATATTAACGGCTAGCGTTTCAGCCGTACTTGAACCAACCTGAAAACTAACCGCACCAGCACCAAACTTATCCGCGGTATCTAATAAGTCAGTACCACCAAAAGACGTATTTTCCATAATACTAGTCAATTCTGCTGATAGTGCTGAAAACTCAGCACTTTGTGCTAACCATTCAGTATCACCATTGGCGTCACTCGCACCTTGTGTTGCAAGCTCTTTCATACGGAAAGCAATATTAGTCATTTCATCAAACGCACCTTCCGCTGTTTGCATCATAGACATCGCATTATTACCGTTATAAATACCAGCTTCTTGACCTTTTACTTGTGCATTTAAACGTGAAGCAATTTGTAAACCTGCTGCATCATCTTTTGCTGAGTTTATACGAAAACCAGAGCCTAAACGCTCTAGCGCCGTCGATAAACTATCGTTACTACGACCTAATTGGTTTTGAATTGACATTGATGCCATATTCGATTGAATTGATAAAGCCATTAATAACTCTCCTGTGAACTCGCTTTAATTATCTTTCATAGTTAAAAAGCGACCGAGTTAAAAAAAACTAAAATGTTTTGATCTTTTTTTATTTAGTTACTTATTATTTAAGAATAAAGATTAAATTAATAATATATATTAACGAAGCTACAAACTCAGCTGGTACTTCAGAGATTTTATTAAGATCAATAAAGAGAGTAGCGTACTAGACTATGTGTTATGTTGGCTTGTGCCATAATAGTGCTAATACTATTAGTGCCAACATTAAACATTTGATCACCAAGACTGTTACTTAAATCAGTTAACTCGTTTGGTTGCATATTTGTTGCTGCTCTTTCAATTTCGAGTAACTGACTAGCTAGCTCTTTACGCTGTGCTTGAGCTTTAAGTATGCTCGATCTCAAGTGTTGTTGTACTTGTTTTATTTTATCACGATGCGCTTGAATATCGCTATTTGATTCGGCGACTTGTGCAAGTTGTTCAAGCTGGTTACTTGGTTCAGTTAAAGGCACTGAAATTGGGTTACCTGCAGCCACTCTTACACCTTCACCACTCATTATCCACGTTTCATCAAGTAAACCCGCATGCTCTTTAGTAGCACTAAATAATAAATTATTATTTCGATCTAATTCAACATTAATATCTTGTCTAGCAAACGCATTTTGAATACTGGTTAAGTTTTTAGCTTCGCCTTGGTTAGCTGGTAAATTCAAAACAACTGACTTACCACTTCGCCCCATTAATAAATTAATTTTTTCGTCATGAGGTCGTGCTGAAAGTAAATCAATATTCGCATTTAGCTGGCGCACACTAACATCACTCTCACTGCTAAGATTTAGTTGCTTATTTAAACCACTACCTGATTTTGCCGCTAGTTGCTGCATTGATTGAATTGTTGATTGTACTTCAGTTTGCTGGGCAGAATTTGGTTTAACTGAGGCAGTTTGAGTATTGAGTTTTCTAGCCAAATCACTTAATGCATTATACATTTGACGCAAAGTTGCTTCGCTATATTCAGCTTTTGCCAGTGCTTGGCTTAGCTTGCCTCGCGCTGACCAACGTGACAAGACCTCTACCTGTTCTTGTTTAGCCGTTACTTTATTTATCGCTTGATTTGGCGTACGCTCTTTTACTTGGCTTACAAGTGACTCAGACTTAGCCGTTTTTATAGCATCTGGAGCTTGAGGTTTTTCGCTACTTGTAACGAGCATGGTGAAAATGGCCTATTATAGTGTACTGAGTTATATAAATGAAAATAGCGATAAAGAAGTCACGCTGGCATATACCTGCATTGATGACTCATATGAAGCCATTGATTCATTCATTTTAATAAACGCTTCTGGATAATCTACTGAGCTTATTTCATCACGTAAGTTAGAAGTAACTGTAATAATATCCAAGTTGCTATTTGCAAGTGAATCAAGCGATGCCATCGTACCACCAATCTGAGTAATTTCACCAGTAATGGTAGCTAAAAAAGAAGAAAGTTCATCAATCATCACACGAGATTCATTGCCGACACCTGTCGCAGGAGGATTATTAACATCAACCAAATAATCTTTCATCGCATTTAAAAAATTAGCGCCTGGGTCTAGTTCATTTCCCGTAATATTACTTGCTACACTAGAGTCGGCCGTTACGGCAACGTCACGAACACCATCATCACCAAAGTAAGCGTAATTTCCCGCAGCATCTAAATCAAAAGGTTTAGTGTTTGTTTCACTGCCTGAGAAATAATATTTTCCTTCATTGTCCGTTCCATTAAGTAAATCAACAATTCCAGGAAAAATAACCGACATTTCTTGCCCAAGCGCTTTTAATTCTTCAGTGCCCATCGAGCCATCGGCTGCAGTAGTGATTAAACTTTGCAATGAATATATTTGGTTAACAATGCCAGTTAATTTTACTTCTTGTTGACTTAAAGTGAAATTAACTGATTCCATATTAGACTTATACTGTTCTAATGAATCTAATTCAGCATCTAAATTTAATAGCATAACAGCACCAAGCGGATCATCCGAAGGTTTTGTTATTCTTTGGTTCGTTGCTAATTGAGTAGAGGCTTCATTAAAACGCGCTGTATTATATTGAATATTACTTATTGAATTTAAATGAAATTGATGACTACTAAGACGCATGGTATTTTCCCTTAAAACATATTCAATAGTGAAGTAAACATTTGATCGGCGGTAGTGATCACTTTTGCATTCGCGCTATACATTTGTTGAAAGTGCATTAAGCTTGCCGCTTCTTCGTCAAGGTTTACACCGCTACGGCTGTCTCGCGCTAATACGGCGCTATCATTCAATGTGGTTGATGTTAAAATACTATTTTGATTTTGTTGACTATTAATTGCAAGATCACCAACTAGTGAGGTAAAGCCACTACCATTATTAGCAATAGCAGCTACAATATTAGCAATATTAGCATTATCACCGGGTCCCCCCGTAGCAACCCAAGTACCGCTAAGATCAAATTCGCCACCAATAAGTGCAAGTTTTTCTGGTGTTATTGCTGAATTAATAGTTATCGTACCAAGAGGATTAACAGGATTATAGTCAAATAGTGCTATACCGGCATTACCAGTTAAATCAAAACCTTCCGATAATGCAGTATTCATATCATCAGCCAAGTCTTGAACAAGGGTGTTTAAACTTGCAAAAGTAGGTTTTATTACTTGGGTATCAACACTGATTAAACCGCCAAAACGCCCACCAACTTGATCGGTAAGTTGAAAAGACTGCCCTGCAAGTGACGTTGTTACCGTTGTGCCACTCACTGTTATTTCTGCCGCTTTATTTCCAATAACTAACGGTGCCCCACTTAAAGTACTTATATCTATACTACCATCATCACGATCAGTAATCGCAATACCTATAGTATTTGATAGCTCTGTCACTAAACGCTCGCGGTTATCTTTAAGCTCTGAAGTAGGTAAATTCTTTGCTTCTGACTGAGTTATTTTATCATTAATTTCTGCAATTTGAGCTGTCAAAGAACTAGAAGTAAGCGCAAGATTGCTCATTTCTAAGCTAAGCTTATCCAGTTGTCCTTCTAAAGCTCCATTCAGTTGTGCCAAGTCTTGTAATAAAGACTCTGAAGAGGAAATTATCTCTTGACGGTAGGCTAAAGAATCTGGTGTTGTCGCCGCAGCACTAAATGCATTACTAATTTCAGTGATAGCGTCATTAAAATTTAACGTGTCGGTTCCTACCACTTCTTCGATATAACCTAAATAGCTCTGCTTAGCCTCGTAGTAACCTAAAGAAGAACTAGTACGCCATATATCATCATTTAAAAATGCGTCAACAATACGCTCAACAGATACTACATTTACACCACCTAAAGGGGAACCTGCTGTTTCAAAATACGCAGCCTGACGTGAGTAACCTTCAACTGCAGCATTCGCCACATTTTGACCTGCAACAGTCAGGGCTACATTAGCAGCATTAAGTCCACTTAGTGCATTATTTATCATTGACATTGTAATTACCTGATCGGAATTATATTTAAAGATTGCGCAAATGCTGAACTAGAATAAAAATCACTCCGATCAGCCTCATGAACAATACTTTTATTATGAGCTTTATCTGGTAAAGCGACCCCTTCTGCCATTTCCTTAAATTTATTTTCTACTGGTGCAAAATTTTCATCAAATTGACGAATGATAGCTTCAGCTAACCCTAATTGTTGTGTCGCGGCCAAGTGCTGTGCGGTTTGTGCATCATACATATCACGAAATTGAGCTTGCTCTTTACTGGAAAAGAAACCATTCTCTGATGACATTGCTTCTGTCGTCGCATGCATATTTTTTAACACTAATTGTAAAAAAATAGCTTCAAATTGTTCTGCTGCTTTTTTTATGCCGTCTTGCTCACTTAAATTAGCAGTAATGGACTCTATTTTTTTTGGATCAATCGCTAATGATTGCGCACTGATATCTGGTGGGGTAATTGTCATTTTCATTCCTAAATTACTAATAGCTCAGCCTCTAAGGCTCCGGCTTTATCAAGTGCTAATAAAATAGACATTAATTCACTTGGGGTAGCACCTAACGTATTTATTGCTTTAACAATCTCTTCAAGTGAAGTACCTTCTGGTAGTAATACCATATGATTCTTTTGTTCATTCACATCAACAGAGCTCGCTTGTAGAGGCACAGTTCTACCATTTGAGAATGGCCCCGGCTGCGATGCACCTTCAGTTTCAGCAATCGTTATTGTCAGATTACCGTGACTTACTGCAGCCCGATTAACTCTCACCACATCATTCATAACAACAGTACCGGTGCGGCTATTAAAAATAACACGCGGTTGTTCAGAGCCCTCTTCAACCATAATATCTTGCAACATCGACATAAATGTATTGCGGCTATTAGCGTCTATTGGTGCGCTTAATATCAAGCGCCCCCAGTTGTGTGCACGTGCGACTCCAGGCCCAAACACTTGGTTAACGGCCTTAACAACGTTACGTGCAGTTTGGTAATTAGGTTCTTTTAAATTAAGTACTACATCCGGTTGTACTTTAAACATATCACTAACATTACGCTCTATAATACCGCCACCTGGGATTATTCCTGATGTTGGTACGTTAATAGTAACCGATGAGCCATTTTGACCACTGGCATTAATACCACCAACAACTAAGTTACCTTGCGCTAACGCATACACTTTGCCATCGACGCCTTTTAACGGTGTTAACATAAGGCTACCACCATGAAGACTTTTGGCATCACCTAAGGAGTTAACCGTGATATCTATTGCTTGACCTGGGCTTGCCATTGCGGGCAAAGTAGCATGTACTGCCACTGCGGCTATATTTTTAGATTTAGGTAACGTTGTTTCATCCATCGTTACACCAAATTGCTTGAGCATATTACTCAGCGATTGTGCCGAAAATTTTACTTGTGCTTTATCACCAGAGCCAGGTAAACCCACCACTAGGCCATAGCCTACCAACTGATTTTCTCTAACCCCTAATACATCAACAATATCAAGCAGTGGGCGTGACTTAGCCGCAAGAGTATTAAACGAAAAGCAGCCGATGAAAATACACATTACGGTAAAAGTTTTTTTCAACATAAGGTCAAATACTCAATATTAAAATGGGTTTAAATAACGCGAGAATAAAGATGTAAACCAGCCTGGGCTTGAAGCATCAGCAAAGGTTCCTTTACCTGTATAACTAATTTGCGCTTCGGCAATACGTAATGAGGAAATTCTGTTAGCGACATCAATATCACCTGGTCGAACTAACCCTTCAATTTCTATGTATTCATCACCTTGATTTAATTGAATACGCTTACGGCCGCGAATAACCAAGGTGTTATTCGATAATACATGGGTAACGCGCACGGTGATCGCACCACTTAAAAAGTTTTGTTGGCTAGTACTACTACTACCATCAAAGCCAGTGCTTGAACCGACACCAAGATTAAAATCTGCAACATTTAGCCCACCAGCAAGGGGGACACCTACATCAATATCGGTGCTTTTATCAAGGCTAGATCCTGCGCTTTTACTTGATTGAGTTCGCTCACTAAGTACCACAGTTAAAATATCACCAACTCGATAGGCACGTTTATCTGCATAAAGCGAAAACATATACTGTTCACTATAAAGACTACCCTCTTCATAATTTAAGCCGACTTGAGAAGCATCCTGCTCAATTTCGTAATCTTCTTTTGATTTATCTTCTTTAACATTAGGACACTTAACTTCTCCACCAAAAACAGGGCATTGAACATACTCTTGGTCGTAGCTAGAACTACAACCACTTAGTAACAAAATGACGGTAACGATTAAGGTAAAATTAAACATAGCTATTACAAATTTTGATTAATAAAGCGTAGCATTTCATCAGCTGCTGATACCACTTTAGCATTCATTTCATAAGCACGTTGCACGGCAATCATACTGACCATTTCTTCAACGACACTAACGTTAGAGCCTTCAATAGTAAATTGTTGTAAGCCGCCATATGACTCTTCACCGGGTACGCCTTCAATCGCTTCACCTGAAGCTGCAGTCTCTCGGTATAAGTTTCCACCCAAATTTTCTAGACCTGCAGGATTAGCGAAGTTTACAGTTAGTAACTGGCCTAGTTCTACAGGCTGAGTATCATTATTTACCACTGCACTAATAGTACCATCGGTGCCAATAGTTACTTTCGTCGTACCTTCAGGCAGCGCAATATTTTGTGCTAATGGTAAACCATTACCATTAACAAGTAAGGACTCAGAGTTAAGTTGAAATTGACCATTACGGGTATATAAAAGTTCACCGTCAGGACTTTCTATTTGGAAGAAACCTTGTCCAGCTATAGCAACATCTAACTGATTACTGGTAGTTTCAAAGCTTCCTTCGGTAAACTGCTTTTGAGTTCCATTAATACGTACACCAGTACCCACTTGAATACCTGATGGCAATTGATTTAAATCATCTGCCTGTGCACCAGGTTGCTTTTGCACCTGATAAAATAAATCTTCAAAAACTGCACGGTCTTTTTTAAAGCCTGCAGTGCTCACATTCGCCAAATTATTTGAAATGGTGGTCATGCGCAAATCTTGTGCTGCTAACCCTGTTTTACTTACCCATAATGCTGAATTCATTGTTACAACCTTTACTGTTAACCATTGCCACTAATTAGTTTATTGCCGCTACTTGCTAATTCGTCTGCTGCTTTCATCATTTTGACGTTCATCTCAAATTGACGACTAATATTCATTGTTTTAATCATTTCTTGTACTGCGTTTACATTAGAGCCTTCTAAAGCTCCGGTGCGTAAACGTAATTGATCATCTTGATCAAGTGGTTGTAAGTTATCTGCTCGTAATAAGCCATCCTTACCTTTGATTAAAATTCCATCTGTGCTGGCTAGTTTAAGTTGTGCTTCCTCAGCGATAACACCACCACCTAAAGGAACGATATTAATAAGACCACTTGGACTAATTTCAATTTCACCAAATTCAGGTAATTGAATGTCGCCTCCAACACCTTGTACACGCTTATTATTAACCGTTATAAAGCCATCAGCATCCACTTCTAAATTACCAGAGCGTGTATAAGCCGGATTACCATTGTCATCTATGACCTCTAAATAAGCACCGTCACTTAATGCAACATCTAAATTACGACCGGTATCCATAATTGGTCCTGCAGATAAATCTGTGGTCACCGGTTTCATTTGTGCGTGATAACGGGTTCGAAAGCCACTACCCGTGACCATCATAGACTGTGCTTGCTCTAGATCTGCTTTAAAACCAACAGTACTGACATTAGCTAAGTTATTGGCACTGACTCGCAATGCCGTATTATTTAGTTCCGCGCCGGAGACTGCGGTATAAATTAACTTTTCCATCGCTTATGCCCTTTACGTATTACTAAATAAAATTTGCATCATTTCATCAGCGGTACTAATTGTTTTTGCATTAGCTTGATAGTTTTGTTGAAAAGACATGAGACCGACTAACTGTTCACTGACGTCAACATTCGAGCCCATATATGATCCAGACAGTAACTTACCAATCGCGCCTGAGTCTGGCTCACTAAACAACGCTGTGCCAGAGTCATCTGTTTCATACCACACAGTATTATCACCTGGCTGTAAACCATTAACATTAGCAAATGAAGCTAATGCAACTTGCCCTTGCAGTTTCGATTCACCATTGGTAAACGTTGCATATAACTTACCATCTTCAGCAACCGTCACCCCTGAAAAAGAGCCTGAGGTGTAACCACTTGCGTCATTTTCATACATAGCAAAACTAGTACCAAATTGGGTGGTTTTTACCATATCTAGAGTTAAATCAATGGGTGCACCGCCACCACTGGCAGTAAAAGTTAACGTTATTTCACGTTGATTATATGGATCATCGGTATTATTATCAGGTACCGTTCCAGGCGGAGCGAAAGGTGTACCACTTAACGGGTCCATTTGACCATCGGTAGCAAAGGCAATAGTCACAACTCCTGCTGTTATTGTTGTACCATCTACAACAACATCTTGGGTGCCATTTGTGCCTGTAGTCGCAATCTCCGCTGTAGTTAAAGGCTCACCATCAACAAAGTACATGACTTGCCACTCATTTGTAGCAGTATGATTAAAGTATTGCGTCATAATATGACTATTACCTAAAGAATCGAAGATCTCTGTTGATTGTGAAAAGTTATATTGGCTGCCATCGGTAGGGTCAAAATCACCAGTTGTTGGATAAGGAATAAGGTCGCTGGATGAACTTAAATTACCATTAAAATCAATACCGTCGGTTGCTTTAGCTGGAATATTGGCACCTTCAATTTTTAAATCCGTTAATATACCAGACACAATACTTGGATCGCCGCCATTCTCTGATTCAGAAATACCGTACCCTTGTAAATTACTGCCATTGGCATTAACAATATTCAAATCTGAATCTAAACCAAACTGACCTGCTTGGGTATAAGCCGTTTTGCCGTTTTCTGTAATAGCAAAAAAACCTTGCCCATCAATGGTGATATCAAGCGAGTTACCCGTTCGAACGATTTCACCACCGGTGACAAAATCTTCTTTAATATCTGTAACTTTAACACCACCTTGTTGACCACCATTATAAACTGAGGCAAATTCGGCATCAGATTGTTTATAGCCAGCGGTAGCGGAGTTAGCAATATTATTACTGGTAACTTCTAACGCTGTTTGCGTACTTTTTAGGCCTGTTAGACCAATATTCAATATAGACATGTTACTTTCCTAATAATTTAAGCTAATTGGTTAATTTCGGTGAGTCCAAAATTACCCAAACCATCAATTTGTAATATAATATCATCGCTTGAAGCACCTACAGACACTCGCTCAACTTCGCCACTTAACCAAGTGTTTAATTGCTCAGGTATATTGTCTGTCGTTGTATAAGCACGTACCGCATAATCTCCTGCATTTTGGTTATCAAACTCAAACCGTAATGAACCTGCACCGGTATAGGGTAAATTCTTTTCTTCGACTAGATCCCCATTACTGTTATAAAGTTGTACAGTGACAGAATCTGCAGGGCTTGATAAATTAACCATACCTGAAACACTGCCAGGGTTTTCTAAAGCAACACTATTCGCTAGCACGTCGACTGATTCGCCTACCATATTAGTAGCTTCAAGTACCATCAGGCTATTCATATAATCAAGGCTATTGCTGGTATTTTGATTAATACTTTGTAACGACTCAACGTTTGCAAATTCAGCAAGCTGACTGACATATTCAGTACCATCCATTGGCTCTAATGGGTTTTGGTTACTGATTTGAGCAACCAATAACTCTAAAAACATGGTTGACATTTCTTGTGCCGACTGGCCATTTCCTGTGACATTACTCTCTAAAGCTAATGCTTCACTAGTATTTTGAGTTAAACTATTTATATCCACGTTATTTACCCTTATTGACCTAATTTCAGGATGCTTTGCTGCATGCTATTAACACGCCCCATTACTTCTACTGAGGTTTGATAGCTGCGACTTGCCGACATCATATCTGCCATTTCTTCAAGTACATTTACATTAGAATAAAACACATAACCATCAGGATTAGAGAGTGGATTATTTGGCTCGTAACGCTGTTCTACTGTGCGGTCCGACTCCGTAATACCAAGCATATTAACTGCGGCAGAAATAGAGCGTTCATCAAGATTCGAACTGTATGCAGCTGAAAAAACAGGCTTTAGTGCTTTATAAGCACCTTCTTCGCTTGAGGCTGCGGTATCTGAATTAGCTAAGTTTGAAGCAATAGTATCTAAGCGCATTACTTGCGCTCGCATAGCACTTCCGCTAATTTCGTAAATAGAATTAAAAGACACGTTCTAATCTCCTTTGATTACTTTATGTAAGCCGCTTATTTTCATATTTAAAAACGTCATGCTTGTTTGAAAATCCATGCTATTGCTAGCAAATTTAGCTTGCTCTACGTTCAATTCAACACTATTTCCGTCACTTGAAGCCTGATAAGGCACTCGGTATTGGAGTTGGTGTTGCTCAATTCCAGAAAAGCCAACAGTATGATTTTGTGAAAGATCACTAGAAACACTTTCCATAATTTGCTGATAGTTGATATCTCTAGCTTTGAACCCCGGTGTTTCAACATTTGCCAAATTACCCGCAATAATTTCAGCTCTATCCATTCTTAATTGCATCGAAAATGGATGCACGCCTAGGGACTGATCAAATAATGCCATTGTTGCCTCTATTGTTTGATTCTTGTATGCTCATCTGAAAATAAAAGCATTTCCATACAACCTATATAACAACCTTTATGCCAACATTTAAAGAACATTAAATTCAATGACTTATTATCTCGGCCATTTAAAAAACAACCAACAAACGGAAGTTAAACTTCCGCATAGGAACTATTTATACTTCCTCTACTTTGTCATGAGTTGCTTTATAGGAACCACTCAAGCAAACAGCATTAATTTTGAGCAGGAATCTCGCCACTACATCAATCAAGAAATTGCACGGTTTTTAAGTTATCATGGAGCAATTAGCCAGCAACAAAAAATTAATCTATTCATTCCAAAAGGAAGTGAAGATTTAGAATGTACTAATTTACAAATTTCACGTTCTAAGCCTTCGTCAGTGCCTGCGGGGAGAATTAGATTAACCATCAAGTGTGATTCACCCAAATGGCAATTTCGAGCCAGTGCTAAGGTAGATTTATGGATGAATTTAGTCGTTGCAAAACGTGATTTACAGCGCGGTGAAATACTCACTGCTGATTTACTTGATACTCGTTCACTAAATATTGCAAGCCATTTACATGGCATGGAAGTTAATATTAATAATGTTATTGGTATGCAAGTTCGTCGCGACATAAATAGCGGTGACGTTATCAATCGTCGCTTGTTAGAAAAACAATATCTAGTGAATCGTGATCAGCATGTCGAACTACATGTTTCAACACCAACATTTAATGCCAGTGTTACCGCAATTGCTTTAGAGGATGGTCAGTTAGGACAGCGAATTAAAGTTAAAAACCTTACTTCAGGCCAAGTAGTTGAAGGACAAGTTATCGGAAAAGGAACTGTAAAAATATTTCTTTAACTGTATTTATAAATTTAATTGAAAAAAACACTAATAATATTTAAGTTCTGCCGCTATCTTGACGCTTTCTATAGCTAGTAGTAAATATAACAAATTACCTAGGTAAATCTTGCAATGAATATAATTAATAAACCAAGTATGCCTGTTGAACAAAATCACAAGGTAAACAATACCTTAGAGCATTCACAGTTGCAAAAAAATTCGCCTCAAAATCAACAGGCTGAAAAAGTAGCAAGTTCAACAAGCCAAGTTAGTGAGCTAAGTAAGTCAATTGACTCTACTTTTGAAACATTATCTAGCCAAACTGATGTTGACATGAAAAAAGTTGCCGATGTTAAGGCTGCTATCGCTAATGGCGAATTAGTATTAGATGAAGAAGCCCTAATCAATGCATTATTAGAGCTACATAAACAATGATAATAGACAGCATAAAATCCTTTATTACAAGCCTGAAAAATGACATTAATAAGTTAGATGTATTGATTAATGCGTTAGAGTCTCAGTATGAGCTATTAAGTCAACGCGACTCAGGATTAGAAAGCCACAATGAAAAAATGCTGATAATTCTTAATAACCTAAACGAAACTCATCAGCAAAGAGATGAATTTTTGAGCGGTTTAGGCTTGCCTTGTAATAGTGAAGGATTACATTTACTTTGTAGTAAATTACCAGATCCTGTAAAAAAAATGACCACAGAGTTACTTCAAGAACTAACGATGAAGTCTAAATTGTGCAAGGCGTTAAATGAGCGCTCTGGCCAATTATTAGCAAACCAACGCCAACTAATGCAACGTTTAACTGGTGGTGAAAATAAAAATACTTATCCAGAAATGAATTTTTAACATTACTGAACTGTTCATTTTACTGAATTAGCAAAACATATCTATTTTGACAGCAACAATTTAATTCGATATTGAATTAATATTATATTTTTTTGCCTAATGGGTGGTCAGATAAACTTGTCATATCTTGCTTGGGTGCTTATTCCCTCTCCCAATTTTGAGTCTAGTTTTCTTAGCTTATTTTATTAACTAAGCTCTTATCCTAAAAGCAAACAAGCCTCAAATATGCCATCCTATTAAAACAATCACTACGGCATTTTCTTATTACACTTTTTTCGCCCATCGGTTTAACAGTTACCTTGATAATACAGTAAGGTAAAAAATCTAAAATTCAGTATATAAAATTATCTATACTTAAAATAACCACTTTGACATTGTAAACGCCAAAGCTAAAAGATTTGCTTATCATCAGTTTTACATGGTAGATTACTACAACTTGTATATACAACTACTCCGCATTTAAAAGAGCTACAATGAACGCTAGTTATTCCTTAACTTCAGGTAATATAGGTATGCTAATTAGTATGCCGCATAATGGTCAACTAATACCCAAGCATATTGCTAATAATATGACAGAAAATGGACACAATGTTGCCGATACTGATTGGTATATAGACAAGCTATACGACTTCGCCACGGCAATGGGCATTTATACATTGATTCCAAAGTATAGTCGTTATGTTATTGATTTAAATAGAAGTCCAAGTGGTGTCGCTTTATACGCTGGTGCCGATAATACCGAATTATGTCCAACAACCGCTTTCGACTTATCTCCTCTCTACCATGACGGTAACAATCCAACGCCAGAAGAAATAACCAGCAGAATCGAAAATTATTGGCAACCATATCACCAAGTGTTAGCAGAAACGTTGTTGCACCTTAAACGTAAGTATAAAAGGGTGGTTTTATTAGATGCTCATTCAATTCTATCGCAGGTTCCTCGCTTTTTTTCAGGACGTTTACCGGATTTTAATTTTGGCAGCGCTGATGGGACAAGCTGCGACCAAGCCTTAATAGATAAAATACAAGAACTGGACTTAAGCCCTTTTAGCACTATTTTTAATGGTCGCTTTAAAGGCGGCTATATTACCCGTGCTTATGGCAACCCAAAAGATAACATTCACGCAATTCAGCTTGAACTATCACAAAGTACTTATTTAGATGAACCCAGCAATCACTATAACGAACAAAAAGCTAATAATGTAAAAGAACAACTGAAAAAATTTGTCCAATGCCTAGCCGAATTCACAACGCAAGATTTATAGTAAGGTTAAATGAGAATAAAAATGAAAAAATACTATGCAAAAAATATTCTATTAAGCGATGGTTGGGCGACCGATAAAACACTAACTATTGCCAATGGCATTATTATCGCCATTACTTCAGGTCAGGATCATGAAGCGGAAGTATTTCAAGGAGCTGTTATTCCAGGAATGATTAATTGTCATTCTCACGCCTTTCAACGTGCTTTTGCAGGTTTTAGCGAACAAGGTAGCGAAGGTAAAGATAGCTTTTGGACTTGGCGTACAATAATGTACAAGTTTCTTGCACAATTAACTCCTGAAGACACCGAAATAATTGCACAGCAATTGTATATTGAAATGTTAAAAGTTGGTTATACACGCGTTGCTGAATTTCACTATTTACATCATGATATTGATGGTCACTCTCATAGCAAAAATCAATCCCAAGCCAAGTTAGCAATAATGGCGCAGGCTATTTTTAATGCCGCTCAACACTCGGGGATCGGTTTAACCTTATTGCCTGTTTTATACCAATATTCAGGCTTTGGTCAGCAAGCACCAACCGAAGGGCAAAAACGCTTTATTAATTCCACAACACAATTCAATCAATTAATAAGTGATTGTTATGAATTAAGCCAAGAGTACCCAAATAGCAATATTGGCATAGCACCACATTCATTACGTGCTGTTGATAAAGAGGCAATGACGATAGCAGTTGATCATGTACGTTCATTAGATGCTAAAGCACCTATTCATATTCATATTTCTGAGCAACAACAAGAAGTCAATGATTGCTTAAATTACTATACCAAACGCCCGGTAGAGTGGTTAATCGATAACATGAAAATAGATGAAAGTTGGTGTTTAATACACGCAACACATATAAATGAAAAAGAGCAACAAGGTATTATAGACCACAACGCTGTGGTGGGTATTTGCCCAACAACAGAAGCAAATTTAGGTGATGGTATTTTTCCAACAACAGATTTTCTCGCTTTAGGGGGATCTTTCGCTATAGGCTCTGATAGCCATATTTCTGTTAGCCCCATTGAGGAACTACGCTGGCTAGAGTACACCCAACGGTTAATTAAGCAACAAAGAGCACTCATTACCTCAACCAACGTTGCTTCTGTTGGGCAAAGTTTATGGCAAAAATCAGCAGCTAGTGGTGCACAAAGCACAAATTCAAACACTGGCGTATTATCAATAGGTAAACAAGCTGATTTACTGGTGATCGACGACAACAAAACTGCTCTATTTGCCAATAAAAACCAATATTTACTAGACAGCATTATTTTTGCTAGCCAGCACAACACAATTAAAGATGTTATGGTTAATGGTAGCTGGGTGGTGCTAGATGGCCGGCACCCAAAAGAACAAGTCAGTGCTGATAAATTTGCCCAACTATTAACAAAGCTATCAGCTTAATAAGCTAAAGCTAAAAGCACCTAAAGTATACTTTCATACTTACTTATCGCCTTACATACTTTAGCTTGGTTGTTAGGATGAAATACAGTACTTCTTTTAGTATCTTTACAGTAGTCTTGATAAAACTCATTCACACGTTTTCTAGAGGATGTTATCTCTGTTAAAGCATCAACTTCTTCAACCGAAAAGTTATTTAATTCCGGTTGTAAATCTATTAACACCTTATCGGCCTTTAAACGCACATTAGTGTCGCTAAATTCTGTAAAACTATCTACCAGTGTTGCTTTGGTATCATTATAGAATTTAGTTACCTCAGGCTGCGGATAAAAATGCAAAAAAACTGCCGCAGTCACGATCAAGATCAATATATTTTTCATGAGATTCCGTATATTAGTATGAGCTAATTTATGTTATTATTGTACAGACAATAACATTATAATTATTTTTAGACTAATTCAAACCTCTCTTCTAAGGATTTATCGTGAGCATTGACGAAAAGCCAGCATCACCTAGCTCTGTTCAAATACCCGTTACTAATGTAAAAATTCACCCAGCTAAGAATAGTAAAGAGCGCTATAAGCCCGGCGACCAAATTTACGTTAGAAAAAGTCCTGGTTTTTTTCAAAAGCTGAGGCAACGAACAAACTTAGTTTACTTTGCTTTTTTCGCACTACTTCCTTGGCTACAATACAATGGTCAACAAGCTGTTTTATTTGATATTAGTGAGCAACGCTTTACTTTGTGGAGCCTGACACTCTGGCCACAAGATTTAACATTATTAGCTTGGTTATTTATTTTTGGTGCATTTTTATTGTTTTTTGTCACCACATTTTTAGGTCGAGTTTGGTGCGGACATATGTGCCCACAAACAGTATGGACTTTCATATTTATTTGGTTTGAAGAAAAAATAGAAGGGACCGCTAATCAGCGTAGAAAACTCGACAAACAAAAAATGAATGCCAATAAATTTTGGAAAAAAACACTAAAACACACGAGTTGGTTATTATTTTCATTATTTACAGCAACAACATTTGCTGGTTATTTTTCGCCAATGAATGAGTTAGTTGTTAATATATTTACACTAAATACCACAGTAACGATGGCAATAGTGTTAGCCTTTTTTACTTTTGCGACCTACGGTAACGCTGGTTGGATGCGCGAAACAATGTGTTTACATATGTGTCCTTATGCACGCTTTCAATCTGCGATGTTCGACAAAGATACATTAACCGTTTCTTATGATAAAGCGAGAGGTGAAAATCGTGGTGCAAGATCAAGAAAGCAAGATCCTAAAGAAGCAGGCCTAGGTGATTGTATTGATTGTAACTTATGTGTCGAAGTTTGTCCTACCGGCATAGATATACGTAACGGCTTACAATATGAATGTATAAACTGTGGAGCATGTGTTGATGCATGCGACAGCGTGATGGCGAAAATGAACTATGAAAAAGGCCTTATACGATATACAACAGAGCATGAACTCAAGGGTAAAAAAGTTCATTTTTTACGAGGAAAATTAATTGGTTATGCCATTGTTCTAGTTATAATGAGTACCATGTTAGTACTAGAAATAGTTAATCGCGTACCATTATCACTCGACATAATTAGAGATAGAACAGAGCTAGCGAAAGAGAATTTTAATGGTGAAATAGAAAACGTATACACGTTAAAGATCCTTAATATGTCACAAACGGACAATACCTATAGACTGTCTGTAAACGGTATTGAAAATACCCAATGGCATGGTAAACAAGAAGTTTTTGTTGAAGCAGCCACTGTATATACATTACCAATAAGCATCTCAGTAGATCCTTATGAATTAGAAGGCTTTATGACTGACATTACCTTTACTGTTGAGCAGATTTCACCTGAAGATGATGTAAAAGTTGAAAGTGAAAGCCGCTTTTTTAACAAACGCTAAAGAAGCCCGCTTAGGTAATAATATAAATAAATGAGTACTCATGGCACAATTTGATTTTAAATCGCTTTCTCCTGACACTATCATCGATGGTTTGGAGAGTGCAGGTTTTAGCGTAGACAGCGGTTTATTGGCACTTAACAGTTATGAAAATCGTGTTTATCAATTTCATGATGAAAATTTAACTAAGTATGTTACTAAGTTTTATCGACCGCAGCGTTGGGAATTAGCTCAAATTCAAGAAGAGCATACCTTCTCTTTTGAACTTGATGAGCAAGAACTTCCCATCGTTGCGCCACTTAAAAAAAATGGCACAAGCTTATTTGAACATCAGGGTTACCATTTTGCCGTATTCCCCTGCCGCGGTGGCCGAATATTTGAAGTTGATAACTTAGACCAATTAGAATGGATGGGACGCTTTGTTGGGCGTATTCATGCCGTAGCCGCACAAAAACCTTTTGAATATAGGCCGAGCTTTAATACTGATGAGATGCTTTATCAAGCCAGTGATATTATTAAGCAAAGCGGCTTTGTGCCACAAGGCTTACTTAAGCCTTTCTTCACCATATTAGAACAAGTAATTGATATGGCTGCCAGCCAATATCAAGTAAAGCAGCAAATACGCTTACATGGAGATTGTCATGCGGGCAATATTTTATGGCGTGATGAAGGGCCTCATTTTGTAGATTTAGATGACTGCCGTATGGGGCCTGCGATTCAAGACTTATGGATGATGCTTTCGGGAGACCGTCAACAACAATTGTTACAAATTGATACCCTACTAATGGGCTATGAAGAGTTCTTTTCATTTGAATCTTCACAACTTACTTTGATAGAATCATTAAGAACTATGCGTGTAGTTAATTATATGGCATGGTTATGTAAACGTTGGCAAGATCCCGCTTTCCCAAGAAATTTTCCTTGGTTTAATACAGAAAAGTATTGGGAACAGCAAATACTCATGCTTAAAGAACAGATGTGGGCGCTACAACAGCCAGCATTAAGTTTATCACCCACTTGATACAACTTATTAGAATTCAAAGCTTATCGACAAGAGATCCCCGTTGATTTAAGCTAGATTAACTATAATAAATTAGGAATACAGTAATGAAAAAAATCCATCGCTTATTTATGGTGTTATTAATGCCACTTTTAGCCTTATCAATAACGGCTAACGCTGCAAAATATACTGAAGGAGATCAATATACTAAAGTAAGCGAAACGGCTTCAACTAATGTAGAAGTGCGCGAATACTTTTCTGTTTATTGTGGTCACTGTTTTCAGTTTGAACCCATTATGCATGACATTAAAAAACAGTTACCTGATAATGTAAAATTTGAACGTAATCACGTTGATTTTCTTGGTGGTGTATCACCAACAATTCAACAAATGATCACAAAAAGTATTGCGATTGCAGAGCAGTTAGAAAATAGTGACAAGTATATTGGCGCGATATTTAACTACATCCATGTTCAACGCGCTACTATTACAACTGAAAAAGATCTGCGTAATATTTTTGTTTTAAACGGTGCTGACGGTGAACAATTTGATAAGTTATCAAAAAGCTTTAGCGTAAACGCTCATGCTAAAGCCATGAAAAAACACCAAGATGTAATGTCACAAAAACGCGCATTAACTGGCGTACCAACGGTAATAGTAAATGGTAAATACCGTGTTAATTCAGGTGCTTTAGATAAAAGTAACCCAAAAGAAGATTATAAAAACTTAATTAATTATCTACTAACAATTAAGTAATATAATAAAAAGAATAACGAGTTATCATAATGTTACTCGTTATTCTTCTTTTGCTAGAACTAAAAAACGCCAAACTAAGTATTAGTCACAGCAGCCTAAGCTGATTTATCATTGATACTAATCAGATAAACTACCCAATACATTTTTCTTCGCTTCAGTAAACTCTTCTTGCGTTAAAAAACCTTGTTTTCTTAACTCTACTAGCTTCTCTAGTGCGTTCACTAATACGCTATCTACAACCCTGTCTTGTTGGGGGGTATCAGTGGCTCTCTTGTCGTTATCTAACACCGAAGGCTTATATGTGCTCTCTACATTATCCGTAGGCACTTCTGGTACAGATCTCGTTTGATAAGTAGATAAGCGATTTGATGCTGCTTGCTCATGTAATGAAGCGAGATGAGATTTTTTTTCAACAGTACTCTTTATTTGTTTGGTCGATACAGGCGATTTTTGCTTTCGTATACCTGTATCGTCAGGATTCAGTGATAATGCAATTAACCAACACCAATCAATTAAATCTTCAATAACAGCTGAATATGTCTTTTTGGTAACCCGAGCGCTACCTTTGCGCATATATAAACAAACAGTATAGTTTTTCCCCTGAGTATCCGTAAATAACAAATTGATTTGCCTGATTTTGTCATCCACCATTTTATCTGTTTTTTCTTTATTCAATGCAATACGCAAATTTTGCTCTTTAGCATCATTAAAACCACTATCATTTTCTCGACTAACACGGGTAATTGTCTCGCCATTTAATTTTATTTCCAAATTATTGATATCATTTATATTAATAATAGTATCTACTGTCTTTTGATGTCGATGATACAAGCCTATTTGCTGTTTCGATTCACTTAACTCTAACTGCGCAAATTGTTTTCTAACTATTGCTTTTGCTGATATATTATTACGCTTAAACCAGTAAAAACTACTTCCGATAATAATCAATAGTATTAATAATAGAATATATAAGTGATAACTTGCTTCGCTTTCAGCTGCTATCGAAACAACCTCCTGCTCTAGAGGTAGCTTTGGTTGAACCATAGCTTTAAATACTTGAAAGATACTGCCTAAGGTTTTATCTATAATCAGTACTTCACCATCTCTATTATTAATCACCGCAATATCACTATCGTACGGTAATTGTTCAGCAGAAAATTGCCATGTTTGTTTTGCTTTATTTTCTCCCTTGTCACTTTTGTTAACAGGTGATGCTAACTTTAAAGATTCTATCAGCCAGTTTTTATTTTTCTCTCTCGTTAGTATTAATACATTATTACGTAATGAAGGTAGCTCTGCTCCCCTATATATCATTACACCTTCAACTATATTATCTCCCTGATAAACAATTTTTGTGACATTATTTTCTCGTAAATTATGATTAATACTAATTAAAGATAATACCGACTTATTGTTATGCAGCTGGGAAAGTAGCATATCCTCCCTCCCTTTATCAGGCCAAGTAAAGTGCTTTATATCTTGCTCATTGAATATATAAATTTCGTCTGCAATTTCATTTTCTGCTAGATAAGGGTTGTTCCTTGGTACAGTAAAGCTTCGTAAACCAAACTTTGCTGGGTTTATACGTAAAATAGCCCCTGAATAAAGCGGTTTTTGCCATTTAGACTGACCATTTAACGCAATATAAAGTAAACCAAAGCCATCATTCCATGATTTAGCATAAGGATTAAATGTCATTTGTTTAATCATTAGGCTTTCATCTGGCACTGCTATTCGTAACACTTCTCGCTTAGTCTTCACATTTACTTGTTGATATTTGCTAGAGTGAAATTGCCATTCTGTAATTACGGCATCAAAGGTAAGCGCTAAACTGTTATCACGCTCTTGTATGCGTTTAGTTGCTATGTTTTTATCTAACGGTTCAATATGAGCAGTATAAAAGGTGCCGTAACCTAATTGATCTCGCAAAGCAAAATTAGGGTGCAAGGCCATAGCTGTTAACTTAATTGATGAAGCATTGGCATTATTATCTTGTAAACTTAATACTTGGCGTAATTCAGCCATCTCATCAACAAAGAACATTTGCCCTGTTTTACTAATGATAAAATATTGATTTGTGTTAGTTGGGTGTGCTGTTAACTGTGCCCATTGAACTGCTTCATTTGGGTTAGACTCTAATTGCATTACCGCTTTGAATTGATAATTATTGGTCGTCGCATAGGCATGAACCGATAACAAGCTTAAATTGATAATCAATATAGCGACATACACCCTATGCCAAATTAAATTACAGAAATCATAAATACTATGCATAATTGTTCACTTTATTTTAATATTGTAAGGGTTTTCTGCTTAAATCCTATAATATAAGCGGCTTGCTAGTATGTAGGTAGAGCGAGTATTAGTTAAAATAATACGAATTCAGGCAACATAAATTAAGACAGTAAATGGACTGTTTTAGCTTCTATAAATTGTTTTTTATCCGCCGTCGCTAAATAACTCAATTTACCTTCTACCATAACACTATCATTAACTTTAGCATTATCAACCAAATACTGTGCTTGTTTACCCCACACATGTAACTCTAGGACGACCTGATGACTTAACCAGCATTGCTTATCCACAGAATAATCCTGTTGATTTATTATTATAGTCACTTGCGCTAAGTTTTTATTATTTTGTGTAGTTATCAATTTAGGAGTAGAGCTAAGTTGAGCACTACATAAAATTTGATTAATTGTTTGAGTATAGCCTTTATTAAACTTTTGGATAAAATTTGCATGAACAATAGATAAAGCAGTATTTTTTGTATCGCCACTGGGCTTTATATGGCTTAAGTAGCCGTGAACTAAAAGAATGTCACCCTTTTTAGCCGTTAATAAAGTTTGCTCAACCAAGTCACCTTCAACTCTAACGCTATGGTAACTAGTCCATTCTTTAAATTGATTTGTTTTTTTATCTAACCATTTTGAGCTTGTAGCAAGCGTAATTTCAGTGATTGCAGAGACAGGGTTCGCTCGATAACGAATATCAGGATCGGCAACTAAATTGCCTAGTAGGGTAACAGCACATAACTGTTGGTTTACTGTAGGTGATTTTATTTTATGCATAACAAATAGCTCTTATAGCCTTTTCGGGGAAGTGTTATTTTCAATAATTTTGTACGTTACGCTGCCCTACAAATAATAAAAGTTGATAATCATATTTCAACAGAATACCAAAATAATAACAATTATATTAATCAAATCAACCACAAACTTCACTGTACAATAATAACCAGGCGTTACCCATACTATTGAGTATTAGGTATTTGAGTTTTTTTCATGGTGCGGTAAGCATCAATACTATAAAGCGCTAAAGCTAGCCAAATAAAAATAAACGTCGCAAACTCTGCTAATTGCATTGATTCTTTATAATAAAAAGTAGCAAGTAAAAACATAATACTTGGACCTATATATTGAAAAAATCCCAAACTTGATAATGTTAAGCGTTTCGCTGCAGCGGTAAAGCACAATAAAGGCGCAGTCGTAACAATACCCGCCATTATTAGGGTAAAGTTTAATGAAGCGCTATTTGAGGTTAAATCGGCTGTTGAGCTGTCAATAAAATAGAGCCAATAAAGTATCGCAATAGGCAACATCAATAAAGACTCAATAAGCAAGCCGACAAAAGAATCAACGTGCATTTTTTTTCTGAGTACCCCATAAATAGCAAAAGTACTTGCCAACACTAAAGAAACCAAAGGAAGTGAACCAACTGTAAAAAGCTGTACAAACACTCCAAATCCAGCCAGAACGACGGCAATTTTCTGATTACGTCGTAAACGCTCATTAAAAAAGATCATACCTAGAGCAACATTAAATAATGGGTTAATGAAATAACCTAGGCTGGCATCAAGTAAATGATTGTTATTGATAGCCCATATAAATATCAACCAGTTAACCGCTAATACCGCTGCTGATAAACTCAGTTTGGCTATAACTTTAGGCTGTTTACATAGTTGCATTAGTACTAACCGTTTTTTGCTTAGTAATACTAATAACAATAAAAAGACACTTGACCAAACAACACGGTGCATTAAAATTTCGCCCGCCCCAATATCAATTAGCAACTTAAAATATATTGGTGCAAGCCCCCACATAAAATAAGCTGCTAGTGCATTAGTGACGCCACTGCCTGTTGATGATTTTTGTTGTGAAAGTGCCATAGAGTTCTTTTGTGATAATAACTAGCTAGAACAGTATCATAGCACAACATCGAAGATTTCAGTGTTAGGTAATTATATTTACATTCCTAACATTTATATTTTTTGTGGTACTAGCCAACAATATAAGTACCTGTACCAAACGCTATATGTTCGCCAAGTTCATTGTGCATTTCCATACGCGCTACAGCAACTTTACTGCCGCTTCGTATAATATGTGCAGTTACAATAAACTCTTCACCTCGCCCTGGTCGTAAATAATCTGTACGTAAATCTATTGTACTAATTTTTTTTAAACTTTGCTCAATAGTAATAGGGGTAATTTCAGGAAGTTGTTCGATGATATTAGCAACCACAACGGCTCCTCCGGCAAGATCAAGTGCAGACGCCGTTACACCGCCATGAAGGATTTTTTGTATTGGATTACCAATCAGTTTATCACTCCAAGGGAAGCGTACTTCAGATTTTTGTGCATTAAAACGGGTAATTTCCAGACCTAATAATTGATTAAATGGCATATTACCATTCCAAAAAGTAGTCACTTGTTGATACATTTCTTCTTGATTCATTCAAATACACCTTAGCGTTCATTCAAACACATGCTGGTCTGACTTGTTTGAATTAGATTAGCATCATTTTTACAAAATTGGAAAATAATGATGTCACGCCCCCTTCTCTCAGGTAAAATAAGCATTACTATAAATCATTAAAGACTATCTGTTGAATACTGTTACCCTGCCTGCTGCCGCTGAATCTGATCAACAAAAATTATTGCTTGATACCTTAAAGCACTATTTTGGTTACGACAGCTTTCGCTCAGGCCAAGTAGAAATAATCAACAACCTTATGCAAGGACGAGACTCTTTAGTTTTGATGCCTACTGGTGGTGGTAAATCGTTATGCTACCAACTACCTGCTGTGTTACTTCCCGGTGTGACCATTGTAGTGTCTCCATTAATATCATTAATGAAAGACCAGGTAGATAACCTTACACATCAAGGAATTTCCGCAGCTTTTATTAATTCATCCTTAGATCAAAGTACAATTAATGATATTTTTTCAAAACTATCACAAGGTAAAATCAAACTACTTTATGTTGCGCCTGAACGATTAACTAGTCGCTATTTTTTACAAGGGTTAAGTGAATTACCACTGAGTATGTTTGCTATAGATGAAGCACATTGTATTTCTCAATGGGGCCATGATTTTCGCCCAGCTTACACGCAATTACACGCATTAAAACAACACTTTCCTTATGTACCTGTCATGGCATTAACTGCTACGGCAGATGTTACTACACGTAAAGATATACTCACCCAGCTATCATTAAATAACCCATACATTCACTTAGACAGTTTTGATAGGCCTAATATTCGCTTCACGTTAGCACCAAAATATGACGGTGAAAAACAAGTATTAGGTTATGTAAAAAAGCAAGGTGATGATTCTGGTATTATTTATTGTAATAGCCGTTGGCAAGTAGAGAAGCTATCAAAATATTTAGCTGCTTGTGGCATTAATTGCGCGGCATATCATGCGGGATTAGAAAGTGACATTAGAGCACTTGTGCAAGAAGGCTTTACTAAAGACAACATTCAAATAGTCATTGCGACCGTTGCTTTTGGTTTAGGGATTAATAAACCGAATGTGCGCTATGTTATTCATTTTGAACCCCCACGTACATTAGAATCATACTATCAAGAAATAGGCCGAGCAGGTCGCGATGGTTTGCCAGCAGAAGCATTATTTTTAGTAGCTGATAAAGATATTAGTCGTATTAAAAAACGTATTAGTGAAGGTGATAATTCTCAACGCGTTAATGTTGAAATGCAACGTTTTGGAGCAATGAATGCCTTTATTGAAGCACAAACCTGCCGTAGACAAGTGGTATTAAACTATTTTGCAGAATACACACAACAAGGCTGTGGTAATTGTGATATTTGCTTAGACCCACCTAGCCAATTCGATGCAACCGAAGCCTCTCAAAAAGTATTATCTTGTGTTTTTCGTATCAAACAGCAAGGTGATATCAACCATGTGGTGGATGTGCTACGCGGTGAAAAGAAGAGTAAAGTATTACACCAAGAGCACGATAAAGTATCAACATTTGGTATTGGTAGTGGTAAGTCACCTGGCTATTGGTTTGCAATTATTGGCCAGTTAATTCACTTAGGTTATCTACAACAAGATATAGAGCAACAATCAGCCCTTTGCTTAACAGAAGCATCAAGAAGCGTACTGAAAGCAACAGAGCCATTAATGCTTGCGAGCCCACGTTTACAAAAAGCCAGTTACTGGCAAAGTAAAAATCAAACTCAGTCTTATGATAAAGCTTTATTCCGTAAGTTGCGTGAACTTAGAAAAAGTATTGCCGACAGTGAAAATATTGCACCTTTTATTGTATTTAATGATGCTACATTGTCGGAGTTAGCCAGAGTTAAACCAATAAACACTACTCAAATGCTAACCATTAGTGGTATTGGTGATGTCAAATTATCACGATACGGTAAAGCCTTTATTGAGCTAATCAAAGAAAACACCTAAGCTGCTCGCCCATTAAAAATAACTTCAACTCGCTTTAATTAAGCTTGAACAGTCTCTATCGTTATATTTTATAGTTACATATTTTAAGATAAAAAAGCGCTCAAAAGCGCTTTTTTATAAACTAAGGACAGTAGAAACTAATAAATATATTCTACTTCAAGCTAGCATAATAAGCTGCTAAATCAGCTATATCTTCATCACTTAACGCAGCAGCCATACCTTTCATGGTAGGCTCATCACGTTTGCCCGATTTAAAATCTGTTAGCTGTTTTGCAAGATAAGCTTCTTTTTGTCCAGCAAGGTTAGGATAAATAGGAATAGCCGAAACACCTTCAGCACCATGACATGCCGCGCACACCATTGATTTACCTTTACCAGCAGCCGCATCACCAGCAAAAACAGGAGATGCCATCAATACAGTCGTAGAAAGCGCGAGGATAAGTTTTTTCATAGTAATACTCTCTCTTTAAATATTAAATTTATATTCTGAATTTAGTATAAATAAAATAAGTGATTCTGTCGTTGTTTTTTTGGTTTAATCATATAATCAATATAACGAATTGACGTATATATACACGGTATTATGATACGTTAATCAAACCCAACAACCTAAATGAATTAAATTTATTTCACTAAATGAGAACTCAATGCTACCGATTAAAATACAATCAATTGACTTGATTGATGATCAAATAAGTGTTCTATTTGAAAATACTTGGTTTCAAGAAGATATTCTTGCGCTTAGTCAATTATTATTAAATAAAATACCAAATCATTCTATAAAAGAAACTACCATAGGCGCAGATAGGGAGGATATTCGGTTTTTATGGGCAAATGCTGAACTTATGCTAAATTTTGATTATTATAGCCAATCTTGCTGGTTTAGCGCCCAAGATGAAATAAGTACTACACAAATTCAACCTTTATATGGTGTGCTCACAAATCATGTTTGACCATATATTAATTAGCCGTTGCTTTTTAGGTGATAAGGTTCGCTATAATAGTGAAACAATACAATTAAAGCATCCACTGCTAACCTTATGGCACAAACAAAACCGTCTGATTGCCATATGTCCTGAAGTTTCTGGCGGCTTACCGGTCCCTAGAGAGCCAGCAGAGCAACAACCCGATAGCGATAAAGTCATTACAGTTTCGGGAATTGATGTTACTGAAGCCTTTAATTTTGGTGCAAAACAAGCATTAACATTATGCCGTAAGCACAAGATTCGATTTGCCATTATGAAAGAATCAAGCCCGTCTTGTGGCAGTACACTTATTTATGACGGTTCATTTTCAAATCAAAAAGTACCTGGTCAAGGCGTAACGACTAAAATACTAACTCAGGAAGGTATTCAGGTTTTCTCTGAAAATAATCTGCAAGATTTGTCTGTGTTATTAGATAAATAACTGTTATCTAGCAATTAAATTGAGGAAGGATACTTTTACGACTTCTACTAATAAAATGATTTAAAGATTCCTGATGTCTCATTTCACTAATACCACATGAAATGCTCATTTTTGGTAACCTAATGCCCGACTGCACACTGATAAAACGTAATTTATCAACACCTTGCTTTATTTTTTCCGCTATTTCACTGGCGATACCAGCGTCAATATCAGGCATTAGCACAATAAACTCGTCACTGGCAGAGCGAACAGGTAAACCACTAACATCAACATAGCTAGCTATTTTTTTCGCCATTTTTGATAAAATAACATCGCCAATTAAAGGACCAAATCGCTCATTAAACATTTTAAAATGATCAACACTGATTACAATAGCGGCAATACTTTTATTGCCATCTTCACTTAACCAAGTATCAACATGCTCGACCATAGCTTTTGTATTATATAAACCAGTCACAGGATCTAGATATATTTCTTTACGTACTTCCTCAAGCTCAGCTTCTAACTCTTGTGTTTTTAATTTAGATATTTCTACTTGTTCTACTAATCTTTGTTGTTGGCTTTTAAAAGTCATTGATGCTTGGTGAAGTTTAGCAATTGCTAACCTCACACCATTTTTATTATTCGACATTAAAGCTGGAATACAATCATCGAGTTGGTCGATAAAACTTTGCGAGCCAGAGATAGATTGCTCATAACTTGAGTTAATTTGACTAAAGAGATGTGATAAATCTGAAACAATTTCATTACGAAACTTACTTTGCTCAAGAAAGTAATCTTTATACAGTTGTTCCATAAAAAAATTATCTAGCACTTTGCCAGATAAACGCAAGTGTTTAATATTAGCAATCAATAGCGGGTTATTGTTTTTGCAATACTCGTAACTAACAGCATAATTGATAGGGTTCACAGGTAAATCCCACTGGTTCAGTTGAGTAACTGCCTGCGACATAGTTTTATTTGCTTGCATTATAGAATCTTGATATTTCAACGGTTTACCTCTATGAAACTAATCATTTAAGCCTAGCGCATTTGTTATACCCACTAACCGAACAAATTGCTCATTAAACAAAATGTTATTCAATTAAGGTAAAACTGATTCTGTAGTATTTACGATAAAATATCTACTAAATTTATTATTAATTTCAGTTACAATGCTAAGACATTACACTGTGTTTTTTAATTAAGTTGATCATAATGAGAAATCTCTTAACCTTACTTTTTGTACTTTTATTACTAAGCTGTAGCCAAACAACACCAGTTCAAAATGAAGTAGAAATCACGACTAGCGATCAACAATTACTGCAGCTAATACAAACGTATCAACAGTTTTACCAAAAAAATAGCCCTTTTAACAAACCTCCGGCAGATAGAAATAACGCAAGGTTACCAAACTTGTCACCCGAATTTTTAGCGCAAGAAAATATAAAGCGTCAAAATATATACAATAACTTAATGAGTATTGATGTAAATGAACTTAGTTTAGACAATCAGATTAACCATGCTGTTTTATCTTACACGCTGAAAAACAAACTCGATAGTTACATTAATAAAGAACATTATATGCCACTTACAGCCGAGTCTGGGTTTCATGTGTGGATTGCTAATATTAGCCAACAAGTTAACCTTAAAAGCGAGCAAGACTATCAAGATTATTTATCAAAGTTGCGTGCTATTCCACACTACTTTGAGCAACAAATTTTCTGGATGAATTTGGGGATAGATGAAAAAATTACTCAACCTAAAATTGTCTTAAAAGGCTTTGAGCAATCTATTTTAGCATTTATAAAAGAAGATGTTACCGACAGCAGCTATTATACACCTTTTAAAAAGATGTCAGTATTTGTTGCACCTGCCATTCAACATAGCATTCAAAATGAAGCTAAAGAAATTCTAATTGAACAAGTAATGCCTGCTTATCAGCAATACTATGACTTTATGGTCAATCGATATCAACCCAATGCTAGAGATAACATTGCCGCGACTTCATTGCCAAATGGTAAAAATTATTATCAAAACCGTGTTGAACACTACACCACACTAGCAATAACTGCAGAGCAGGTTCATCAAAAAGGTTTAGCTGAAGTTAAACGTATACGAACTGAGATGGATGGCATAATAACAAGGATTGGTTTTAATGGAGACTTTAAAGCTTTTATTGACTTTTTACGCACCGATGAACAATTCTACGCTAAGACCCCGCGAGACTTATTAAAAGAGGCTTCGTACATTGCCAAAAAAATGGATGCAAAATTGCCCTCACTATTTACAAGGTTACCAAGAACGCCTTATGGCGTAATTGAAGTCCCTAAAAATATTGCACCAAAGTACACTACCGGCCGCTATTCTGGTCCCTCTCGCGATGATCAAGCTGGTAATTACTGGGTAAATACTTATCGATTAGATCGACGCCCATTATATGCTTTACCAGCGTTAACCTTACATGAAGCTGTGCCTGGGCATCATCTACAAGGCTCTATTGCCAAAGAAATGCAAAATGTTCCACAGTTTAGAAATCGCACCTATATCTCTGCTTTTGGTGAAGGGTGGGGCTTATATTCAGAGTTCCTTGGCATAGAAGCGGGAATATATGAAACCCCTTATCAAGATTTTGGACGCTTAACCTACGAAATGTGGCGAGCTTGTCGTCTTGTGGTTGATACCGGTATACATACTAAAGGTTGGACTAGACAACAGGCGATAGATTACCTTGCAAATAACACCGCCCTCTCATTACATAATGTGCAAACTGAAATAGATCGCTATATCTCATGGCCTGGACAGGCCTTATCTTACAAAATTGGTGAATTAACAATAAAACGTTTACGTCATAGTGCAGAACAAATTTTAGGAGAAAAATTTGATCTACGTGATTTTCATGATCAAATTTTGAAAAATGGCTCTATGCCATTAAGCATGTTAGAAAAAGTTATTGATAGGTATATAATCGAGCAAAAAAATAGCTAAAAATAGCTAAAAATAGCTAAAAATAGCTAAAAATAGCTAAAAATAGCTTGCAGGATGGTCAACAAAGAAGCCACGCAAAGTAAACCGAGAAATAACAGTAGGCTGTGTAAAATAGAAGAGCCCCCACTACATCTAAATTTGGCAGTCCCGCTGTCATAGGTTTCCCATTAGACCGGTTACTTTGCGTCTCTAGCTTTCGCTAGATTTGCCTTTGTCGAGCTTTAGAAGCTCAATTTCATTATAAGCACTGTTTGTTGTTTGTAAACAAAAAACAGACAAAGCAGGACTAATCACGTTAAAATAACAACTACTTTTTTGCTAACACAGTGTTTTTATTCATGTTAATAATTAAAATAAAAGTTATGTTAAAAGCACTTATACCATTATTTTTTCTATTAACGCTGAATTTCAATGCGTTATCTGCTGATAATACATTGTCAGCCAAAGAGCAAATGATTAGTCAAGTAGCGCTGCTTTTCCAACAAGATGCTGAAAAACTCAATTACAATGAAGTTATAAAGTTAAGTAATGAAATCATACTCAATAGAAAACAGTACCCCAAAGTAACCATTGCTAAAACTTATTTATTACTTGCCAATGTAGCCAGTAATGAAGGTGATCTAGAAAGCGCTTATCAGTTCGCCCGAGATGGCATAGCAAGCACTAAAGACAGCAAAATAACACTACTCTTACAAATAAAGTTAGCCAGTATTCTTTTAGATAAAAAAAATTATAAACAATTGCTTATAGAGTCTAAGCACGCGGTATATTTATCACAACAAACAAAAGATATTAAATGCTTATTACTTGCCTTAAGTTATCGCAGCGCTGCTTTTTCCTTATCAAATAAATTTGAAAAAGCGCTAGCGGATCTAGGAAAAGTTGAATATATCTTCGAAAAAAATCCAAGTCTTTCGAAAAATATAACACTATTAACGACTTTGGCTAATGCAAACTTTCATTTAGGAGACTCCCATAAAGCACTCACAATATACCTAAATATTCTAAAGCTGCGTTTTAGCTTAAATAACTTAGAGAATATCGAACAAACTTATTATCATTTAGGGAATGCTTATTATCGCTTAAATCAATTTAACGATGCTTATAATGCCTATTGGGAAGCAGAAAAGCATGCCAAGAAAAAGTCAGCAAATGTTTATGAAGCTTATGCTAGTCAAGGGTTAGGTTTAACCTTATTGCAACAAAAGTATTATGCTAAATCCAAAGTTGAAACGCTTAAAGCCAAAAAGCTATTTTATAAATATAACTTGCCTAAGCCTTATTTAGAAACAATCACTTCATTAGTAATACTTAATAACTTAACAGGTAAAAAACAAACCACCAGCGACTTATTACTAGCCGCAGAGCAAATGTTAATAAATATTGAACTAACCGATGGTTTCAATATTTTATATTCACTGCTAGCTGATTTTTATCATAATAACCAAGATATGGAAAAAGCTTATTATTGGCAAGAAAGATATAGTAAAGCCTTAAAAAAGCAAGTTATACCGGAAAATCATCACCTATTGAATCAACAAATAACCTACAATGATAATGAACAAGAAAATGATACTGCTAATAAAAAAATACAACAACAAGCAGAAGACCTCTCGGATGAAAGTGAACTATCGCCTCCTTCTCTTTTTAATTATATTCAACAACATATACTTATTTTTGCATTATCCAGTACAATTTTATTATTGCTTTGCCTCATACTATCTTTGTGGTTAAAAAACCGCTCAATACATAGAATAAAAGATGATGAAACCATAGAGAAATCAAACGAGAGAATTACAAAACCGAGACACACAAAGCATATCTACCAAAAAAGTTTCAATATGGCGAGGAAGTATGCCTACCCGCTAACTTTAGGTTATATTGCTATTAGTAATTGGCAAGAGCTAACACGTCGATTTAATAAAAAAATAGTAACTGAAGTGAACAATGAAATAGCGAGCGTTATCATTAAACATATTAATGAATTTGAAAATGCGGGATTAATTCAAGAAGGGGAATACCTATTAATTTTCCCTCACCAAAATAAAGACGAAGTAAGAATAGTGATCGAAAAAATAGTGTCAGCGTTAAAATTACGCTTCTTTGCTAATTTAGGCGATTTTTCCGTTACAATAGTCTACTCTTTCGACAGCCCAAATTTTCAAGATATTGATCCTTATGTATTTCTCTCGCAACTAAGTGATCCAACAAAAATGCTTTAAACGCAAACTTAATACCCTTAACGTATATAAAATAGAAATTATAATAGCGTTAATTATATTTCTCGCTTCTAACCATTATATTGGGTGACGAATCAATCTCACCTTCAGCTGAAATTGTTGCAGCACTATCATTACAAAGCATTATCGCAACATTTCCATTTTTTCGATGACGAATATAAGCTAGCTCATATCCAAGCTGGGTTAAACTATTTGCCGAAAACTTTTGAGCGAGTGAAAGCTGCTCCCATAAAGTATTTTCTGGCACACCATTGTGTACTCGCCGCTCTAATAAAATCTCTCTTTGTTCAACAACGCGCATATAAGTCTCAATATCAGAATTAAACAGCATTACTAAGACAAAAAATATCTTAATTTTTTTTATAGATCAATACTTATACAAGAGAAGAAACTGTTATTATAGTTAAAAAGCATCATTAGACTGAGTTTACGGTGATAATACCGAATAAACTCAACAAACTATAAACATATTGGGTATTAGACATGAGTTCTGTTTTAAAAGAATTACTAGCTTTACTAAAATTAGAAGTCATTGAGAAAGGAATATATCGAGGTCAAAGCCAAGATTTAGGCTTCAAGGCCTTATTTGGTGGTCAAGTAATGGGACAAGCATTATCAGCTGCCCAAGCAACCATCGATGAAGATCGTTTTATACATTCACTCCATTCTTATTTTTTACTTGCCGGTGACGCTTCAAAGCCCGTTGTTTATGAAGTAGAAGATATTCGTAACGGGAATAGTTTCAGCACTCGTCGAGTAAAAGCAATACAAAATGGTAAAGCTATCTTTTACATGACTGCTTCTTTTCAAAAATTTGAAGAAGGCTTTGAACATCAAGATATTATGCCAACAGTACCAGGCCCAGAAGGTATACCGTCTTATCGTGATTTTATTACTAAATACCAAGATGCTTTACCAAAAGAGGTACGTGATAAGTTTTTAGCTGAAAAACCAATAGAAATTCGACCAGTTCAACAATACAACTGGCTTAAACCTGAAAAAACCGATTCGAAATGTCAAACATGGTTAAAAACAAATGGTAGTTTACCTGATGATTTACGTGACCATAGCAGCATGCTTGCTTATGCGTCAGATTTTCAATTCTTACCTGCGTCTTTATTACCACATGGAGCGAGTCATTTTAGCCCTAACTTCCAAATAGCTACCGTCGACCATGCTATGTGGTTTCACCGCCCATTCCGTTTCGATGACTGGCTACTTTATTGTATAGACAGTCCTTCTGCTAGTAATGGACGCGGTTTAGTTCGTGGACAAATATATAACCGTAAAGGCGAGCTTGTAGCTTCAACAATGCAAGAAGGTGTTATTAGACAAAGATAAGATGGTTAGGTGTAGGAGGAAATAATGTCCAATACGTTGTACTAGGGCACTTATGTCGACAAAAATTAGTAGATAGTAATCCTACATAACTGCTTTTTTATTTAATGTAAAATTAATAAAAAATGCTCAAGTTTTTATTAATTTTACCGATAAATACATTAAACTACTATTCATTATAAATGGAATTAACTATGAAAATAACTCACGATATTTTAACCGATACGGTAACAAAACAACTTAAAAATAATGTAGAAGCGACTAAAGTAGAGCCTACTATCGTAGGTGAATTTTCTGATAGCGAGTTAATTACAGATATTAATAAACAACAAACACTTGCTCGTGATATTTATCATGACAGTGAGCATATCCCTTCGGACCAAAACACTTACGATAAGCCTCTGAGTATCTCAGCACATAAATCTGAATCTGCACTTATAGATAAAATGACGAATACAATAACTTTTGGCGAATTACCAATGAAGCTTGCTCAAATAAGACCTGAATACGAAAGTTTTATGCATGATTTAGAATTATCATCTCCATCGTTAGCGCAAAAAAGTTGGGGATTTTCTATTGATAATAATGATAAATTAGTTGTTTCAGGTAATATTACTGAAGATGAAAAAAGTTATCTTGAGGGCAAATTAAATGCTAACGAAACTATAGTCGCGTTAGCGAAAGAGTTACCTGACATTCTAATAAAAGGTCAAGAGTATGACCGTGGATATGATGGAAAAGGAAGATATTGGGGAAAATATGATGTTACCCAAGAAAACTTTAAAGACATTGTTGATGTAAAAGCACTTCTAGATAGCTCATATGGGCTAATGGCAAAAGCATTTGATAATGGCTTCGATACATTTTCATATCAAGATGAACTTCGCAGCCAGTTAGCAAGCAAAGCAGACGCTAAATACGCTTATTAAATTAGGCTAATAACGTAAAATAGCTCTGGCCGCTATTCATAGTCAAATCACTTACATTGACACACTTGATCTCCATAATAATTATTTGAATAATTACAGTCAACTCGTGCATTTTTACGAGCATTAGTGCCTAATATAGCTTTTAAATTGTGAATAATATTTTTCATAATAGTTACCTCTTGTTTGTGTGATAACTATAATGACCAAACACTTTGATTTAGTAAATACGAATAAATAGAGGACTATGTTCTATTTATTCGATTATATTCTTGAAATCAACTATTCTTAGCCGAGACCTTCTTTGTTAACTGCGCCTTAAAGATATCTTTTAGTAGCGTTATTTCATCTGTTCTTACATAGTTAGGTCGAATGATTAATGATATTTTACGGTGTGGACCAGGCTCGTTTAAATGAATAGCACGTAGCTCAGATTCACTATAAATTAACTGATCAAGCGCCATCTGTGGCACGAGTGTTGTTCCAAGCTTACCCGCAACCATTTGAATAAGGGTATGCAAACTCGCTGAGTCGAAATCTGATTCTTGTTTGTTATTTTGTAAACTACAGGCGGCCAAGGCATGATCTTTTAAACAATGCCCTTCCTTTAACAACATTAATTTTTCAGCACTTAATTGTTCACTGGTAATTTCTTTCATTTGACTTGGGCATTCATCCTTATGACTCACCCAATAGAAATCTTCTTGCCAAAATTCAAACTGCATCAAGCCATCAATAGCATAAGGTAGCGCTAATATAGCAGCATCAATATCACCGCTTCGTACCATATCAACTAACACATGCGACTGTTCTTCGATGATTTTTAATTTAAAGTCTGGATATTGCTTACGTAAATCAGGTAAAACTTTAGGTAATAAATAAGGACCAATAGTCGGAATTACACCAATAGTCATCCCATTAGAAAATGGCTGAAGGTTCGCATTGGCAATTTGTAAAAGTTCATCCACTTCCAGCTTAACTTGCTTAGCCTTCGCTAAAATCAACCGTCCTTTATTTGTCACTAACACTTGCTTGTTATTACGCTCAAAAAGAGTAACCCCTAATTGCTTTTCAAGTTCATTAATTGCGGTACTTAATGCTGACTGTGATACATTGCAAGCTTCGGCCGCTTTTTTAAAATGTAATGTTTTTTCAACCGCTAATGCATAATGTAATTGTTTTAATGAAATCATTCGTCTCTATAATCAGTTTTATTGAACGTCAACGACATTCTAATTAATAATTCAATATATTGTTACGTTAATATAAGTGAAATAGTAACTACCCCTAAAATAACAGGGGTTAGTTATTATTAAATAAGCCTTAGCAGCAAGCTAATACTTATAAGCCTAACGCTGTTTTAATACCATTGCCATAATCTACATCGGCTGCACTACAGTGCTTAATATGACGTAATTTGATCTCATCCGGTACATCGGCCATCGAAGCAGCCGTGTTACTAAATAAAACTTGTTGTTGCTCAGGGCTCATTAAACGGAATAAATCACCTGCTTGTGAGAAGTAATCTTCATCTTCTCTATGATCCCAATGAGCTGCTGCCCCTTCAATGGCTAAAGGTGGTTCTGAAAAATCAGGTTGTTCAGCCCACTCGCCTTGATTATTCGGCTCGTAACCAATTGTAGCGCCATGATTACCATCAGTACGCATTTGCCCGTCTCTATGATAACTATGCACAGGACAGCGCGCGGCATTAACCGGAATATGATTATGGTTAACACCTAAGCGATATCGTTGTGCATCACCGTAGGAAAACAATCTTCCTTGCAACATTTTATCAGGAGAAAAGCTAATACCCGGTACAATATTTCCAGGGTTAAATGCCGCTTGTTCAACTTCAGCAAAGTAGTTTTCTGGATTTGCATTTAGCTCCATCACACCCACTTCAATCAGTGGGTAATCGCCGTGCGGCCAAACTTTGGTTAAATCAAAAGGATTATAAGGCACTGTCGCTGCATCAGCTTCAGGCATAATTTGCACTTTCAATGTCCATTTAGGGAAGTCTTTATTTTCTATGGCGTCAAAAAGGTCTTTTTGATGGCTTTCTCTGTCTTTACCTACGATCACTTCCGCTTCTGCATCCGTTAAGTTTTTAATGCCTTGCTGTGTTTCTAAATGAAATTTAACCCAATAACGTTCGTTATCGGCATTAATAAAACTAAACGTATGGCTACCAAAACCGTGCATATGTCTATAGCTTGCAGGAAGGCCACGATCACTCATAACTATTGTAACTTGATGCAATGCTTCGGGTAATGAAGTCCAAAAGTCCCAGTTATTAGTGGCACTACGCATATTAGTTTTAGGATCACGCTTAACTGCATGGTTTAAATCAGGGAATTTAAGCGGATCACGCAAAAAGAACACTGGCGTGTTGTTACCAACAAGATCCCAGTTACCTTCTTCGGTATAAAATTTAACAGCAAAACCACGAATATCTCGCTCTGCGTCAGCTGCACCACGTTCACCTGCAACTGTACTAAAGCGAGTAAACAAGGTGGTTTCTTTACCTATTTCAGAGAATATTTTTGCGCGCGTATATTTAGTAATATCATGCGTTACCGTAAATTTACCAAATGCTGCAGAACCTTTAGCATGCATACGTCTTTCTGGGATAACTTCACGGTCGAAATGTGCTAGCTTTTCTAAAAACCACACATCTTGCAAAAGTTGTGGCCCTTTTGGCCCGGCAGTCATTACATTTTGGTTATGCGCCACAGGGCAACCAGCGGCTGTTGTTAGTTTCTTATTCGTCATCATTTTATTCCTATTCGTTATTATTGACTGAATGTCTTATTTATCGATTAAATTTTATTACCTATATAAACCTAGTCTATTTTAGTAAAAGAGCCATCAATTTATATTCTGTTTTTTAGAACATAAAAATCAATTTAATCAAATTTACCAATCATAAGATTAAATCTACTATACACACATCGAAAGCAGACAGGCTTTCAGAAGCAAAACTTTCATTAACGTTTTATTAAATAATTAATACGACAATTAAATAAACATTTAAATACATAAAGAGGAATACATCATGGCTCAAATAGGCAAAGCAATCCCAGAATTTACAGCACAAGCATTTCACAACGGCGAGTTTGTTGAAGTAACAACTGACAGCGTCAAAGGTAAATGGTCTATCTTCTTATTTTACCCAGCAGACTTTACGTTTGTATGTCCTACTGAATTAGAAGACATGGCAAACCAATATGAAGAGTTACAAAAATTAGGTGTTGAAGTATACGCTGTATCAACTGACACACATTTCTCTCATAAAGCTTGGCACGACTCGTCTGACGCAATTGGCAAAATTCAATTCCCAATGCTAGGCGACCAAACAGGTAACATTACTCGTGGTTTTGACGTGATGATTGAAGAAGACCATATGGCACATCGTGGTACTTTCTTAGCTGACCCTGATGGCATTATTCAAGTAGCACACATTCATGCAGGTGGTATTGGTCGTAGCGCTAAAGACATGGTACGTAATGTTAAAGCAGCACAATATGTACGCGAAAACGATGGTGAAGTATGTCCAGCAGCTTGGGAGCAAGGCGAAGCAACCTTAACACCAAGCCTAGATTTAGTAGGCAAAATTTAAACTCTATCAACTAAAGAAATCTTCCAACTATTGGCGGAAATGGCTAAAAAATATTCCGCCTTTTTTCACCAGATTAAATAAGGTAATACTATGTTAAGCACAGATATTTTAAACGCATTAAAAACATACACTCAAAATATGACTAACAAGGTGGCACTAGTTCTACAAACTGGTGAACATGCTAAACGTCCAGAATTAGTCGAATTTTTAACACAATTATGCTCAGTATCAGATAATTTAAGTTTGATTGAGCGTGATGATAACTTACGCAGCCCTATCACATTTTACTTAGCAGTAGACGATAGTAATAATGGTATTCATTTTTCAGGCATACCAAGTGGTCATGAATTTAATTCATTAATTTTAGCTATTTTACAATCGTCAGGTACAGCCCTTAAACTTGATAACACCTTAAGTAATATGGTGAGTAAAATTAAGGGAGATTTACACTTTGAAGTATTTATTTCTTTAAGCTGTCATAACTGTCCTGATGTGGTGCAATCACTAAATCAGTTTGCTTTGCTAAATGATGATATTAGCTCAGAAATGATTGATGGAGGCTTATTCCAAGAACTTATTGATGAACGTAATATTCAAGGTGTACCTAGCGTTTACTTAAATGGTGAATTATTTGCCAACGGCAAAATAGATACAGCACAATTAGTCGATAAATTAATTGAACGTTTCCCTTACATTGTTAATGCCGATGATGCTGAACAATTGCCTCTACAAGATGTAACCGTTATTGGTGGTGGTCCTGCTGGTGTTGCCGCCGCAATTTATGCAGCACGTAAAGGGTTAAACGTTACTATGATTGCTGACAGAATTGGTGGTCAAGTAAAAGATACGGTAGGTATAGAAAACTTAATTTCAGTACCTAAAACAACAGGTACTGAGCTAACCGGTAATATGCAGGCACATTTAAGTGATTACGATGTCACTATCAAAGAGTTTTTACGTGTAGATACCATTGAAAAAGGTGATATCAAGACCAAATCAGCGCATAAATTACACCTATCTAGTGGTGAAGTAATTGAAACGAAAACTATTATTGTTGCTACCGGTGCAAAATGGCGTGAACTTGGCGTACCAGGTGAGAAAGAAAATGTTGGTTCAGGTGTTGCTTACTGCCCACATTGTGATGGTCCATTTTTCAAAGGTAAAGATGTTGCAGTAGTCGGTGGTGGTAACTCAGGTATCGAAGCAGCACTTGATTTAGCAGGTATGGTTAATCATGTTACGGTATTTGAATTTTTACCTGAATTAAAAGCCGATAAAGTCTTAGTAGAAAAAGCTGAAGCACACAGTAAAATTACTATCATTAAAAATGCTGCCACCAAAGAAGTGATAGCAGAAGACGGTAAAGTGGTTGCTCTTGCTTATGAAGATAGATTAACCGGTGATATTAAACAACAGCCGCTGGCCGGTATTTTTGTACAAATTGGTTTATTACCTAATAGTGCTTTTCTAGATGGTGTTGTTGACCGTACTCAGTATGGTGAAGTAATTATAGACGAAAGATGTCAAACGTCTACACCGGGTATATTTGCGGCTGGCGATGTAACCACAGTGCCTTATAAGCAAATTGTTATTGCGATGGGCGAAGGAGCTAAAGCGTCATTATCAGCCTTTGATTACATGATTAGAGAAAGCTAATACAAGTAATTACCTGTTCAATAAAGAGTAAATTATTAACGTAAATAGGTGAATTATTAAATTCACCTATTTTTTTGTCTGTAGATAATTGATTAATGCTTTTACTAACAAACTAACTTTATTACTTTCCCCTTGCGTAGTATTAACGCACTGCCAACCACTAATCTCTATATTACCCACTTATTGCTCCGCAAATACAGTCATCAATAAAACAGAACGTTATCTTCAAATCAATCAATTATAAAAAATCTTTTATTCCCCCTATTATATTTCCTATTCGAAAGTTCATTACAATAAAGAGAGATAACTATGTTAAAGAGAACCTTACCTATAGCCGCTGCGATTTCAGTAGCTCTATCAACTATCACACTATCGTCAACTGCATTTGCAAATGGTGAAGCAAAAACAAATCAATTTTGGTGGCCTGAGCAACTAAACCTGAGCTCACTTCGCCAGCACGGTGCGGAATCAAATCCTTACGGCGAGCAGTATAATTATGCTGAAGAGTTTGCAAAATTAGATATAAAACAACTTAAAAAAGATATTCAAAAAACACTCACAGATTCTAAAACATGGTGGCCTGCTGATTGGGGGCATTATGGCCCCTTGATGATTCGTATGGCCTGGCATAGCGCTGGGGTTTATCGCGTACATGATGGTCGTGGTGGTGCATCTGGTGGTCAACAACGCTTCGATCCGTTAAATAGCTGGCCTGACAATGTTAATTTAGACAAGGCCCGTAGATTATTATGGCCAGTAAAACAACAATATGGCCGTCAGATATCATGGGCAGATTTAATGGTACTTGCAGGTAATGTTTCGCTTGAATCTATGGGCTTTAAACCTTTTGGTTATGCTGGTGGACGTACTGACGATTGGGAACCAGACCTAGTATACTGGGGCCCTGAAAAAGCCATGCTTACTGATGAACGAAGAGATGGAAAAGGTCAATTAAAAGGACCATTAGCCGCGGTAGAGATGGGATTAATTTATGTTAACCCTGAAGGTCCACACGGTAAACCAGATCCACTCTTAGCAGCTGACGACCTACGTTTGTCATTTGGCCGCATGGCAATGAATGACGAAGAAATTGTTGCACTAAGTGCTGGTGGCCATACATTTGGTAAAGCACACGGTGCGAAAAAACCAAAAGATTGTATTGGTGCTGAGCCTGCTACTGCTCCAATTGAAGAGCAAGGCTTAGGTTGGAAAAACAAATGTGGTACAGGTGTAGGCGCAGATGCTAGTGGCAGTGGTTTGGAAGGAGCCTGGACTGTTACACCAACGCAGTGGTCAACAAACTATCTAGATAATCTGATGAACTTTAATTGGGTGCAAACTAAAAGCCCTACAGGTGCCACACAATGGATACCTGATAATAAAGCCGCTGCAAATTTAGTACCTGACGCACATATTCCTAATAAACGTCACGCACCTATTATGTTTACCACCGATCTTGCCTTAAAAGAAGACCCTGAATTCCGTAAAATTGTCGAACGCTTTAGAGCCAACCCAGTTGAATTTGAAAAAGCATTTGGTAGAGCTTGGTTTAAATTAACTCATCGTGATATGGGGCCAAGAGCAAGATATTTAGGTGATGAAGTGCCAACTGAAGTACTTACATGGCAAGATCCTATCCCTGCAATTGATTATCAGTTAATCACAAGTAGTGATATAAAAATGCTAAAAGCGCAATTACTTAATTCAGGTTTAAGTAATGCAGAGTTAATTAGAACAGCATGGGCTTCTGCTTCTAGCCATCGTGTAACTGATATGCGTGGTGGAGCAAACGGCGCACGAATTAAGCTTGAGCCTCAAGTCAATTGGCCAGTAAACAACCCTAAAGCGTTAAAGAAAGCCTTAGATAAAATTGAAGCGATTCAAACTCAATACAATAAAAAATCATCGACAAAACAAGTATCTTTAGCCGATTTAATTGTATTAGGTGGTGCTGCGGCAATCGAAAACTCAGCTAATAAAGGTGGATATAAAGTTGAAGTACCTTTCATACCTGGTCGTGCCGATGCTACACAAGCGCAAACAGATATTCAGTCATTCAATTACTTAAAACCTAATGCTGATGGCTTCCGTAACTATTACAATGAAGATAGTTATATGTCTCCTGCAGAAATGCTTGTTGATAGAGCCAATATGCTTGATTTAAATGTACCTGAAATGACAGTTTTGGTCGGTGGTTTACGTTCATTAAACGCCAATTTTGACGGTTCTAGCTTAGGTGTTTTTACTAACAAACCAGGCGTATTAAGTAATGACTTTTTCGTTAACTTATTAGATATGTCTACCGTTTGGAGCAAAGACGAGAACAATAATGGTATTTATATCGGTAATGACCGTGCTACCGGTACCTTTAAATGGCAAGCAACACCTGTCGATTTAATTTTCGGCTCTAGCTCTGAACTACGAGCCATTGCTGAAGTGTATGCTTCTGATGATGCTGATACTAAGTTTATTAATGACTTTGTCAGCGCTTGGACGAAAGTAATGCAATTAGATCGCTTCGATTTAAAGTAATTGAACTACCTTACTGCGCTTCACTAAAATAGTTTGAAAATCAGTAATATTTAAATTCACTTACCAAGGCTAATACTCAGTAGAAAGTACTAAGTGTTAGCCTTTTTTTGTTTTTACTGTCCCACTCTGACATATATTTACAGGCCTCACATTGATGCCTAACCTTAACTATTATCTAACAATAAGCTTCGGCAAAATAACACGATGAAATAAGCGCTCAATACATCGATTACTCAAAGCACTTCGCTATAACTAAGATCCCAATAAAGAATGCAAGTAACTAACGTTCTGTTATTTAGAATATAGAAATCAATTTAATCAAATTTACCAATTATTAAATTAGCTCTACTATACATACATCGAAAGCAAGCAAGCTTTCAGAAGCAAAACTTTCATTAACGTTTTATTAAATAATTAATACGACAATTAAATAAACATTTAAATACATAAAGAGGAATACATCATGGCTCAAATAGGCAAAGCAATCCCAGAATTTACAGCACAAGCATTTCACAACGGCGAGTTTGTTGAAGTAACAACTGACAGCGTCAAAGGTAAATGGTCTATCTTCTTATTTTACCCAGCAGACTTTACGTTTGTATGTCCTACTGAATTAGAAGACATGGCAAACCAATATGAAGAGTTACAAAAATTAGGTGTTGAAGTATACGCTGTATCAACTGACACACATTTCTCTCATAAAGCTTGGCACGACTCGTCTGACGCAATTGGCAAAATTCAATTCCCAATGCTAGGCGACCAAACAGGTAACATTACTCGTGGTTTTGACGTGATGATTGAAGAAGACCATATGGCACATCGTGGTACTTTCTTAGCTGACCCTGATGGCATTATTCAAGTAGCACACATTCATGCAGGTGGTATTGGTCGTAGCGCTAAAGACATGGTACGTAATGTTAAAGCAGCACAATATGTACGCGAAAACGATGGTGAAGTATGTCCAGCAGCTTGGGAGCAAGGCGAAGCAACCTTAACACCAAGCCTAGATTTAGTAGGTAAAATCTAAACTAAATTTTATATAAAAATCTAAAGGCGATTGGCGGATATAGCTAACACTATTCCGCCTTTTCTTATTATGCCGCATTAGCCACGTGATTAAGAAAGGCTCTCGGTAAAAATAACATACTTGTTAGGCGTTATTATTTAATGCATTTTTCCAATCATGCCCTGTAGGGTTTTGAAATATACGTAAATCAAAATGTGGAGCAATAGCAAATAAATGATCGAACACATCTGCTTGAATACCTTCATATACTTTCCAATCTGTTGAATTAGCAAAGCAGTATAATTCTAAAGGTAAGCCACTTTCAGTCGCAGGCAACTGCCTCACCATACAAGTTAAGTCATTTCGAATATTCGTATTTTGATGTAAATACATTTCAATATAAGCGCGAAATGTGCCAATGTTCGTTAATTGTCGGCTATCAATGTCATTTAAACGCCCATCTTGATCTAACGCTTTATTTTCATCTTCAAGCCTTTGCTTTTTATCGGTTAAATAAGACTTTAATAAGCTAGTGCTAGCTAAAAAGTCTATTTTTTCTAATGAATAAAAATCAATACTGCTGATATCTATAATTAACGTTCGTTTTATACGTCTAGCACCAGTATGGTACATATTACGCCAGTTTTTAAACGAATCACTTATCAAAGCATAAGTTGGTACTGTTGTAATCGTTTTATCAAAATTTTGTACTTTTACTGTATTTAAGCCTATTTCAATAACATCGCCATCAGCCCCATATTTAGGTAGTTCAATCCAATCTCCCGCAACAACCATTTTGTTTGCTGAAATTTGAATACTAGCAACTAACCCTTTGATCGTATCTTGAAACACTAAAATTAACACCGCAGTTAAAGCACCTAAACCACTCAATAAATAAACAGGTGAACGATCTAAAATTAATGCAATAATTACAATCACAGCCACTAAATAGATAACTAATTTGATCACTTGAATAATAGCATTCAGTGGCAAATATTTTTGTTTAGCTGTTTCACCGTATAAGCATTTGCTAACATTTAATACAGCACTGATACTTCGAGCTATTTGAAAGGTTAAAAATACTTTCGCAAACAATACTAACAAATCGGCTATTATAAGTTCGCTTGGAAAAACTAATGGTGTTAAAAATAATATTAATATAAAAGGTAATAATAAGGTAAATCGCGTTAAGACATTATGTTCAATTAACGCGTCATCCCAAGTGTTTTTTGTTTTAACAATCAGTTTATGAACAACGTTAATCACTTGAGTTTTAGCAATGTAATAGCTAATTGTTGCCGTAAATATAATAAAAGTTAAACCTAATACCATTGCACTCATTTCAAGGTAATTTTTATTAACTCCTTGCTCGGCCAGCCAAGTCATAATTAATTCATTCATATTAGTCCCTTATTTATCAATATCAGATGACGAATTTTTCTTTAAATTCAGAAGTCTAGCGTCTTTCTCATGCCAAAATTGCGTTAACCACTTTTGAAAAGCAATTTTATGAGCTCTATCATTCATGTAGTCACCACTAAGCTCGCTGTTAATGTCAAATGTATTAATTTCAATATACACATCTTTAACACGACCACACAAAAAGTCCCAAAAGCTAGGAATTCCGTCTGGGTAATAAATAGTTACATCAACAATGGTGGTTAAATACTCGCCCATGGCATCAAGTACAAAAGCCACACCACCAGCTTTAGGTTTAAGCAAATGATTAAATGGTGAATTTTGCTTATCGTGTTTAGCTTGCGTAAAGCGCGTTCCTTCGATAAAACTCATTACGCTAACGGGTTTATGCTTAAATTTTTCACAAGCCTTACGTGTTGTCTCTAGGTCTTTACCTCTTAGGTGAGGATTTTTTTTCAAAAATGACTGGCTATAACGTTTCATAAAAGGAAAATCTAATGCCCACCATGCTAATCCTAGAATAGGGACATAAAGCAACTCTCTTTTTAAAAAGAACTTCAAAAAAGGTATTTTGCCATGCAATATTCGCTGCAGCACAATAATATCAACCCAGCTCTGATGATTAGCTAACACTAAATACCAGTCTTTCGTGCTCAGCTCTTCTAAACCGGTTACATGAAGTTTTACCTTAGTAAATAATTTTTGATTGATCGTGTTAATAGCAACCCAATTACTTGCCATTAAATCTAATAAATAGCTAAAAATCTTTTGAGAAAAATTTAACGGTATTAAAGCTTTAAATAATGAAAAAATAACAATAGGAACAACCCAAAAAATAGTGTTAAGGGCATAAAAAATAAAAGAAAGTAGTCCAAGAAATGGTGCGGGTAATAAATTTAGCATGTTAAAAAATTATAAACAGTTAACCAAAGAAAAATTAACTATATTTAATCATGCTTTGCCAGTAAATTGTATTGTTAATTACGATATAGTAACAAGATATGCTTTATTGCTATTTAGGATCACAATAACGTCTAACGTTATAGCGCCTTTTTCGCTATATAAGTTGAATGACTACCTCGTTTTCATCATACTGTAAATAGTTAAATCATAACAGGAGGAAAAATGAATTTTAATCGTGCTGTAATTAAAGTCGGTAGCGCCTTAGTAGCACCATCAAAAACTGGTTGTAGTGGGCAATATATTCTAGCCATTGCTCAATTCATCACTAAATGCCATCAACAAGGCAAAGAAGTGATTCTCGTATCTTCTGGCGGTGTTGCCGCTGGTCGCACAGTTATTCGACACGGCAGTCCTGAATTATCTCCATCAGTAAAGAAAGCCATGTCGAGTGTTGGTCAAATGAAAATGATGGCGAACTGGCAACGTTTTTTTGATATTCCTTGCAGCCAAATATTAATCACGCAAGATGATCTAGAAGATCGAGAACGGTATATTTCCATCAGAGATACCATTCAAATTCAATTAGAGAATGGCATTATTCCTATCGTTAATGAAAACGATACGGTAACCACTGAAGATCTAAAAGTAGGTGATAACGACAACCTTTCAGCCCTAGTAGCACAAGTGTGTGAAGCTGATAGCTTGTTTATTTTAAGTGACATTGATGGCGTATTTACTAAAGATCCTAACATCCACGATGACGCGGTACTTATCCCCATAATCGATGAAATCACTGACGAGATATATGCTATGGCTGGCACTAGCCGCAATCATTTATCTACGGGTGGCATGAAAACAAAAATAGAAGCCGCAGAAAAAGCAACTGAGCATGGCATTAATACTTATATTCTCAATGGTACTAAAAGCGAAGTATTTAGCTCATTAATCAGACAAATAAATCCTGGCACACGCTTTTCTGCCGATAAAAATACCATTAGAGCTAAAAAACATTGGCTTAAACACACCGTAAAAAGTCACGGTAGAATCACCCTAGACAAAGGCGCAGTTAACGCCTTACTAAACAAAGGCGCTTCATTATTACCTATTGGCATAAAATCTGTCGCCAGAAGCTTTGACGTTGGTGATTGTGTTGACCTTGTTGATCAACAAACTAAAACCATTATTGCTAAAGGTATCACTCAATATAGCAATAAAGAGTTAAAGCGTATCAAGGGCAAACACAGTGATGAAATTAAACTTATCTTAGGGCATGAAGAAGGTGATGTAGTTATACATCGTGATGACATGGTTATTCTTGAACAAAATGTTGAAGTTAAACCAGCAAAAGTAGCCCCTAAAAACAGTGAAGAAAAAGGAACTAAAACAAATGCACCAATTTAATATGGCGACAATGGCAACGAATGCAAAAGTTGCTAGCCGAGTAGCCGCACAGCTAACAACCATTGAAAAGAATGCATTGTTAAACGCAATAGCTGACGCTATAGAAGCAAATAGTACTGAAATCATTAGCGAAAATAGTAAAGACATTGAAGCAGGTCGAGAAAAAGGCTTAGCTGATGCAATGCTTGATAGACTACTACTAACTGACCAAGGTATTAAAGATATCAGCAGTGCTATTCGCGAAATAGTCGCCTTAACAGATCCCGTTGGCGACATTGCTAACTTAGCGCTACGTCCAAATGGTATGCAAGTAGGTAAAATGCGTATCCCTTTAGGGGTTATTGCAATGATTTATGAAGCACGTCCAAATGTAACAGCTGAAGCAGCGGCGCTTTGTATTAAGTCAGGTAACGGCGTTATTCTTCGCGGTGGCTCTGAAGCGATTCATTCTAATTTAGCATTAGCGAATTGTTTACATAAAGTGTTAACCGATCACGGTGTTGATAAAAACATTGTTAGCGTAATTCCTGATACGAGTCGCAGCGTTATTGAAGAATTATTAAAACAAAGTGAAACCATTGATTTAGTTATTCCTCGTGGTGGCGAAGGCTTGATTCGTTATGTTACGGAAAACAGTCGTATTCCAGTGATTCAGCATTTTAAAGGCGTTTGTCATTTATTTATTGATAAATATGCCGACTTAACTAAAGCAGTAAACATTTTAGTTAATGGTAAAACACAAAGACCAAGCGCCTGTAATTCACTAGAAACTGTTTTAGTACATAGTGAAATTGCAGAGCAATTCTTACCATTAGCAGCTAAAGCATTAGCCGATGCTGCCAATGTAAAAATTCACGCTTGTGAAAATAGTCTTAGTTATTTTGATAATGCAGAACAAGCAACTAATGATGATTATCACGCAGAGTATTTAGCGCAAGAAATTGCTGTAAAAGTAGTTGCTAGCTATGATGATGCTGTGGCTCATATCAATGAGTTTACTTCTGATCATACTGAAGTCATTGTAACGCAAGATACTTCGCGTTCTCAGCGATTTATTCGTCAGATAAACTCTTCTGTGGTAATGATAAATGCTTCGTCTAGGTTTTCTGATGGTAACCAATTAGGCCTTGGCTCAGAAATTGGTATATCGACCAGTAAACTTCATGCATACGGCCCAATGGGGCTTGAATCATTAACGACAGAAAAATTTGTTGTTTATGGTGACGGACAAGTTAGGGACTAATTGATCGCTTTATTGATTCGTTAAAATTACCTAATGCGGCCTTCTCGCTGCATTAGGTTTTTGTTTCGTTTTAGGTAATGCTAATCTATTTGGCCATTCACCTTGATGATATTTTAAGCAAGCCTCTTCGCTATCAAAGTGTACTTGTTGTTTAATATTTTTCAAAACAACACCAACCTTCACTAACTGCTTTAAAATTGCATTACGCAATAATTCATCTTGCTGTTGCTCTTTCATTACTTCAATTTCAGACTCTAATTCAAAAACACAGGTAATCACCAAACTAGCAGGAAAATTAGTGTAATTAGCTCTATGAGTCAGCCATACAAATCCTGGTACTTCATGTAAAGAAGACTCACAGGCAATGGTTAACGCTTTACAAATGTTATTATCAATTTTTTGACTGGTTTTATTTAACTTCATATTAATCACTACCTATATTTTAAATATTATTTTTTAACACAGCTATTTTAACTTAATACAGCACTTGTACCTAAGACATTAACTCAGTATGCTATGCGGCCGTTTTTGGTAGAGATAAAAGTAGGTAGTAAATGATAGGTTTTGATTACGGCACATCTAATTGTAGTGTTGCTGTTATGGATAATGGTCAACCCCAAATAGTTCCTCTACTAAATAAGAATACAATAGCATCCAATTTATACGCTCCCGATCGTGACATCATCACTCATTGGTTAAATCAGCAATTGAAAGGTGAGCAACAAAGTAACTTTCAAAAGGAGCGTCAAGTTCAACTACAGAAAAGCCAAAGAGCCTTACGAGAATTGGCATTTGATGGCATTGAAACAGACTTGGTTTTTGGTAAGGCAGCGCTTGAAAAGTATTTGGAAGATCCGGAAGAAGGTTATTATATAAAGTCACCAAAATCTTTCCTAGGTGCTAGCGGCCTAGCGCCAGCACAAATACAATTATTTGAAGATATTGTTGCCGCAATGATGAGCAATGTTAAAAACCTCACAGAAGCAACACTCGGTCATGAAATAACAAAAACAGTCATTGGACGTCCAATAAACTTTCAAGGCTTACATGGCGAAGAAAGCAATCGACAAGCAATTAATGTGCTCACAAATGCGGCTAAACGTATTGGTTTTAAAGAGGTAGAATTTCAATTTGAACCTGTTGCTGCGGGTTTTGAATTTGAATCGAGTTTAACCAAAGAAACACGTGTATTAGTGGTTGATATTGGTGGCGGAACTAGTGATTGCTCGATGTTATTAATGGGGCCTGAACTAAGTAATAATGATGACCGTACCAAACACTTACTTGCTCATAGTGGTGTACGTGTGGCGGGTAATGACTTTGACATTCAATTAGCACTGCAAGGTATTATGCCAAGCTTGGGCATGAATAGTTTATTAAAAACAGGCAAGCCTATGCCAACGAGTAGTTTTTACCAAGCCTTAGCCATTAATAATATTAATGAACAAACCGCATTTTATAGTGCTCAAAATCGACGCGAATTAGTTCAATTGTCTCGTGACGCTAAGGAACAAAATGTTGTTGAACGTTTAATAACAGTACACGATCATAAACTAAGTTATCAGTTAGTTAATGCGGCTGAACAAGCAAAAATAGCCTTGTCTGAGCAAGACAAACAAAGCATTAACTTAGACGATATTACCGATGGCCTGTCTGCTGAAGTGACGAAAGAAACTTTACGCTTAGCAAATAATCGCACATTAGAAAGTATTGGTGAGTTAATGAAATCAGCCGTTGATCAAGCACAGTGTCAACCTGAAGTCATTTTTGTGACCGGTGGTACCGCAAAATCGCCCGTATTAAGTGAGTTTATCCAAGCACAAATGCCAAATATTCCTATTATTGTCGGTGACCATTTTAGCAGTGTAACGTCAGGATTAGCCCGTTGGGCGGATAAGATTTTTAAGTAACCAACTAATGAAATTGCTATAAGTGCATAGGTTATTCGCCTACGCTACAACGGCTTATAGCCGTGACCATTGAAAGTGCTGGAATTTAGGATGAGGATAAAATGTTAGAGACAAGGCGTGTGATTGACTAATAGCTTGCTATTGGGATTGAGCACAACGCAGTAACTGACTTTTTAGCCCAACATAAAACCTGCATCTTCATTGATTACGGGTATATATAGTAAAATATTTTACCGATAAAAAACGACGCTTATGCGTCGTTTTTGTTAGCACTAATATCAATGTTTATTGATCAATTATATCGGCTTAACCAACATAGTATTACCGGTAATAGCAACAATTTGACAAAGGCTTTTCTCGCTAATGAATTCAACATCTGCTTCATCAGCTAAACGTGCCGGCCAGTTGATACCTGAATATCGAATAGTACCGCCACTAGCATTTATTTCACTACTTGCAGGTACTTTCAAACCAATCATATCACTAGAGTTATCGGTTTTGCTTTTTGTATTTTGAAATCTCTTTAATGGCTTCCACAGAATAAAAGCGATTAATGCTGTTAATAAACCAACACTAAAAACTTCACTTTGCCAGCCATCAATAACCCCTATGCTAACTAGAATACCAGTGAGTAAACTTGCTATAGCGAAAAATAATAACGGACCACTCAGCCCCATAATACTTAGCTCAATAACAAAGCTTATACCCGCAATTAAATACCATAAGTGGTCGGGGTTTTCTAAAAAATATTCCATAATGCCTCTTTAAGATAGAAAGAGTAAGCCTAATATTTTCAATGTTAGGCTAAAATATATAACTAATTCGTTAACTTCAAACTACTTGAAACAGCAATAGCTTGTGCAACCGTATTCGCAATATTATCACCTGTTTTACCGTCGGTCAGTACTACTGTACTTTCACTCGCAATGGCTTGATGAGCAGAGATAGCGTCTTGGGCTAAGGTTAAAGTTACTGCGGCCTTACCTTGATCTGTATTTGCTGCACTACCAACCACTTCTAATGCACTAGCATCAGCTTCTGCAACTAAACGAATAGCTTCCGCTTTACCTGTTGCCATAAGAACTTGCGACTCTTTCGAAGCTTCTGCTGCTAATACTTGCTCAGCCTTAGCGGCTTCTGCATCTAATACTCTCGCTTGTTTATGCCCTTCAGCTTCAGTAATTGCTGCCGTTTTCACCCCTTCAGCAGTTAAAATAACAGAACGTTTTTCACGTTCAGCTGTCATTTGTTTTTCCATATCTTCACGGATTGTTTGTGGCGGCATAATATCTTTGATTTCGTAACGAGTAACCATAACACCCCATGGTGCTGTCGCTTCGGTCATCGCATTTAAAATTTGCGCATTAATCATATCCCGATTTTGAAAACACTCATCTAATTCCATTGATCCAATAGCATTACGCATAGTTGTCATGGCTAGTTGTGTAACTGATAATTTATAGTCGGTAATGTTGTTCGTTGCGGCGGCAGCATCGATTACTTTTAAAAATAAAATACCATCAATGTCTAAGGTGATATTATCTTTCGTGATCGCTGCTTGCGAAATAATTTCTAATGATTGTTCTTTCAAATTACGATCAGCAGCGACTGATTGTACGAAAGGAATAATAAAGTTTAATCCTGCTGAAAGCGTTTTATTGTATTTCCCTAACGTGTAAATAACATAACCACGGTTTTGCGGAACAAAATATATGCCCTTCTTTAAGGTATATAAAATAACGATGGTAAGCCAAAGTATAGGATTAGTAAGTAGTTGTTCAAATATAGGCATGCAAATGTAGTCCTTTTATTATTTACGCTACCAACATTAGTATTAATAGCATTCCAATTGAAATAAAATAAATCAGAAGCCCATTAGAACATCAAGCTGGATCACTGTCAGCTATTTTTACCCATGCTGAATATTAATAACAGGTATCACTTGAGCGTAGCTTGTCTAGAGAGGAAGGTAATAGGTAATAGATAGAGGCTATATAACAAACGTATTATTTAGCGCAGGCACGCGATAATTTATGAGAAAAATATCATTGCAGAAAGACTACTGCATGAATGCAGCGACACTAGCAAAAACAGTCATCACTAAAACCATAATTTTTAATGTTTTCGCTTTCACTTCAATAGCAAACTTAACACCGATTTGCGCACCAATAATACTGCCTACACCTAATAATATTCCAGGAAGCCAAGCAATTTGATCTCTAACAATAAAAACAAGTAAGGCAATACTGGTAAAAATAACGGTAGCAACTACTTTCATTGCATTAGCACGTAATAAATCATAATTTAAAACGCCAACAAACGCGGCAATTAAAACAAAACCAACACCGGCCTGAATAAATCCACCATAAAAACCTGCGGCGAAAGTCGTTAATAGAGTTAACTTACTCTCAAAACAACTCTTTCTTTTGTCGTTATCTTTAGGACTGGTATCACTTTTAAAAATTACCCATATTGAAACAACAATCATAGTGCCGAGCAATAAAGGCTTAAGTAACTCTACATTAAGATAAGAAGCAGTAACTGCGCCAACTAAACCACCCAAAAATAACGGAATAAAACTGTCTTTAATAGAATCTGAATCAATTTTATCATGCTTATAAAAACCACGAGAAGCGGTTATCGACTGCATTAAAACTGCAACTCTATTCGTCGCATTAGCAACATCGGCTGGTAAACCATACATCATTAGCGCTGGCAAAGATAAGTTCGATCCTCCGCCAGCTAGCGTATTAATGACACCAGCCATTAACCCTATAACAATAAGAATAATGGCTTGATATAATTCGATGCTATTGAACATAATGGCTCATACTTACTCGCTGATATAAGTACAGCAGTAATCAATGATCGTTTTTGCTTTTATGTCGAAATAGCTATTCGCATCAACGTTAAATGATTCACCACCTTTGATTGTTTGCCACTGTGTAGCGCCTTCAAGTAAAATTTCACAATCACCTGCAGTAATTTCCATTAACTCGGCTTCTTTAGTATCAAAACGGTAATCCCCGGCTTGCATAACACCTAATGTTTTGAAGCTATCATCTTTAAAAGTGATAGTGCGGCTTACAACTTTACCGTCGAAATATACATTTGCTGCTCTGTTAATACTTACTTCTTTAAAATCAGACATGATGTCTTCCTTATTAAATTTGTTAATTGTTAAATAAAGTGAAAAGGCTATAAATAAAAAACGGCACTAACTTGTTGAAAATTATATGCCGTTTCTAGTCTGCTCAAGTTAACCAAATATAGATTAACCTAGCACTGTTGAACTAATTAAGCTGAGTGAATCAGTGATTAGTTCGCTTCAACTATTTTTTTCATATCAGTCATGTAGCCACGAAGCTCTTTACCAATTACTTCAACGCCATGGCTGCGAATAGCTTCATTTACTTCAATTAAACGTACGTTATCAACGCCATTTGAGCTATCAGTAATACCACCACCCAACTCTTCTAGTGTTAATTTGCTAGTAAAGTCAGCCAATAGAGGTACTGCTGCATGTGTAAATAAGTAGTTACCGTACTCGGCAGTATCAGAAATTACTACGTTCATTTCATATAATTTGTTACGTGCAATACAGTTAGCAATTAATGGTGTTTCATGTAATGACTCATAATACGCAGATTCATCGATGATACCAGCCGCAACCATTGCTTCAAATGCTAGCTCTACACCAGCTTTAATCATTGCTACAACAAAGATACCTTTATCGTAATATTCTTGTTCCGTAATTTCTGTATCGCAATCAGGTGCTAATTCAAAAGACGTTTCAGCAGTTTCTGCGCGCCATTTCAATAAGTTCGCATCATCATTTGCCCAATCAGCCATCATAGTTTCTGAGAAACGGCCTTCAATGATGTCATCCATATGCTTTTCAAATAATGGACGTAAGATAACTTTTAACTCTTCAGACATATCAAACGCTTTAATTTTAGCTGGGTTTGATAAACGATCCATCATATTAGTGATGCCGCCGTGTTTCAGGCCTTCAGTGGTAGTTTCTAAACCATATTGTAGTAGTTTACGTGCATATCCTGCATCAACACCTTGCTCTAATAATTGTTTGTGACCTAATACTGCTGCTGTTTGTAACATACCACATAGAATAGTTTGCTCACCCATTAAATCAGACTTAACTTCAGCAATAAATGAAGACTCTAGAACACCCGCTCTATCACCACCAGTAGCACTTGCATAAGCTTTAGCAATAGCTAAACCGTTACCTTGCGGATCATTTTCTGGGTGAACAGCAATAAGTGTTGGTACACCAAAACCACGTTTGTATTCTTCACGTACTTCAGTACCTGGACATTTAGGTGCAACCATTACTACGGTGATATCAGGACGAATTTGCATTCCTTCTTCAACAATATTGAAACCATGTGAATAAGCTAACGTTGAACCCTGTTTCATATGTGGCATTACTGCAGTTACTGCTGCTGTATGTTGCTTATCAGGCGTTAGGTTTAATACTAAATCAGCTTGAGGAATTAATTCTTCATAAGTCCCTACTGTAAAACCATTTTCAGTAGCCCACTGCCAAGATTGACGTTTTGTTGCAATCGCTTCATCACGTAATGCATAAGAAATATTTAAGCCAGAATCACGCATGTTCAAACCTTGGTTTAAACCTTGTGCGCCACAACCAACGATAACAATGTTCCAATCTTTAATAAAGTTACAACCATCGCTGAACTCTTCACGCTTCATAAAACGACACTTGCCTAATTGGCCAAGTTTTTCACGTAGGCTTAAGGTGTTAAAATAATTGCTCATGATATTTCCTATTCGTATTGCTAAATAATGGTCGGCTATCGTCAGATTGCTAAGCGATAGTATTAAGTTGAATAGAGCATAACGCAAAAACAGCATTGCATAAAATGATATATTTGCATCCATACGTTTCATATTATGCAATAATAGACGTTATAGACGCCAACATTATTATTTCTTAAAGGAAAAAGATGGAACAAAAAACATTATCTATGTTTGTACATTTGAGCCAAACATTACATTTTGGGAAAACTGCACTAGCATTTCATGTCAGTCCTTCAACGTTAAGCAGGGTAATTCAACGCTTAGAGCAAGAAGTTAACAGTGATTTGCTTCATAGAGATAATCGTAGTGTTGAGCTAACTGATGCAGGAAAGAAATTTAAACTTTATGCTGAGCAACAATTAGAGCAATGGCAATTTTTCAAAAATTCTTTAGATGAAAAAAAGGAACTATTAACCGGAAAATTACATATTTACTGCTCGGTTACCGCCGCATACAGCCATTTACCTCCTTTACTTGAACGCTTTAGAAGTCAACATCCGTTAGTTGAAATTATGCTAACAACAGGTGATGCTGCCGACGGCTTAGAGTTTGTGCAAAATAAATCGGTCGACTTTGCCATTGCTGCATATCCTGAGCATATACCGAGAAGTGTTTATTTTCATCATCTTGCCACCATTCCGTTAGCTGTTATTGCACCAACTATGCAATGCAGAGTGTTACAGTTATTACAAATAGACCGACAAAAAAACAAAACAATACCTTGGTCAGAAGTGCCCATTATACTGCCAGAACATGGTACAGCTCGTAAACGTTTTGAATATTGGTATAGAAAAAAACAACAAGGTAAAGCCAATATTTACGCAACAGTTTCTGGACATGAGGCTTTGGTGAGTATGGTTGCTTTAGGCTGTGGCGTTGGCATAGTGCCCCAAGTGGTCGTTGAAAATAGTCCTGTAAAAGATCGCGTTCAATACTTAGCTGATGTCGGCGAGATAGAACCATTTGACTTAGGGGTATGTTGTTTAAATCAATCTAAATCACAGCCATTAATTAAGGCTTTCTTTGCTTCGATCAGCTAAATGCCTTATCAAACTCTAAGTACACAACTCATAAAATTCCGTATTAAATCACAAACGGAATGACAAAAAATATTGCTATCCTGTTCATCATACCGATACCGAACTAGTTAAATGACGCAATAGGCGATCCATTGCCCGGTATGACAATGCTTCTGTAATATGTGCATGAGTAATATCATTCTCATCGGCCATATCTGCCAAGGTTCGAGCTATTTTTAAAATCTTATGATGAGCCCTAGTAGAAAGTCCCAACTTTTCTACCGCTAGTTCGAGAAACTCATTATTTTCAGCGGATAAGTGACAATAACTTTTTAACTCACTGGTGCCTAAATGCGCGTTGGCCTTGTTTTGCCGTGCTAATTGTTTCATTCTACAAGCCTGCACACGCGCCTGAACAATCTCATTGGTTTCATTCATATCAGTATCTCCAGCCCAAGTGCCTCTAGGTAAACGCGCAACTTCTATCTGAATATCAATTCGATCTAAAAAAGGACCAGACAAGCGATTCAAATAACGTAATACTTGTTCGGGAGTACTACGATTATCATTGTAAAAGCCAGTTGGGCTAGGGTTCATGGCCGCAATAAGCTGGAATCTGGCAGGAAAACTTTGTTTGTGCATCGCTCTAGAGATAGTCACTTCTCCGGATTCCATCGGTTCACGCAGTACATCAAGTACTTTGCGTTCAAATTCAGGAAGTTCATCAAGAAATAAAACGCCATTGTGTGCTAACGAGATCTCCCCTGGTTGAGGTTGTCCTCCACCACCCACTAGAGCAGCTGATGATGCAGTATGGTGAGGCGCACGAAAAGGCCGTGTTAACCAAGACTTGGCGTTTATCTTTTGGTTTGTTATCGATTGAATAGCAGCAACTTCTAGCGCTTCTTGCTCAGTCATCTTAGGTAAAATTCCGGCTAACCGACTTGCTAACATGGTTTTGCCTGTGCCAGGCGGGCCAATAAAAAGTAAATTGTGATTACCACTTGCGGCTAGCTCTAAAGCACGTTTAGCAAGTGGCTGTCCAATAACATCACTAATATCGAGTTCATTGATATCAGTAAACTGCTCAAGTGCCTTTTCCTCCACAAAAGGTAAAATCATTTGTCTCGAAAAATGCGCGTAAAGCTGGCTTAAATGTTCCACAGCATGAATTTTAGCCTCTTTAACCCAACTCGCCTGCTCACTATTTTCGCGTGGAACAATTAACGTTCGCTTACTTTCACTACAAGCCATAGCCATAGGTATTTCGCCGATAATGGCTCTCAACTCACCTGACAAAGCCAATTCACCGGCAAATTCATATTGTGCTAAATCAACTTGAGGAATCTGTTCAGAAGCAGCTAAAATTCCAACAGCAATAGGTAGATCAAAACGACCACCTTCCTTTGGTAAATCTGCTGGGGCAAGATTAATGGTTATTCTTTTTACGGGAAACTCGTAACCACAATTAATAATAGCGCTACGAACACGGTCTTTTGATTCTTTAACTGAAGCTTCAGGTAAGCCAACAATATGAAAAGCAGGCAAACCATTAGCAAGATGAACTTCAACAGTAACAAGCGGTGATTCTAAACCAACACGCGCTCGACTATAAACACAGGCAAGAGACATATTAATTCCATTTATTCATTCTTCTTGTTCAGTGTAGGAAAATATTCTTTGTTATTCTAATTTTAATCACAAAATTTTTACTTCATATTTTTTACTCGACTATTACCTCAGTTTTTTCATATAACTTTTACTTCTTTCGATAGAGCTAAAAACTGAGAAAAAAAGCTTGCTCCAAACATTAGTGCTATGGTACTAATTTATATAGAAGATAAAAAAGACGTGAATAAAAATTCACTATAAGAATATAAATTATCACTTCTTAGCTAAATGAGCTTTATATTTAACCTAAAAAAAAGTAAACTAGACAACAATGCAACACTTTAACTTATTAATTATTATAAACGTGCTCGTCGTGGTGATTGAATCATCTCGGGGGTTTTCGTTGAGCTAAAGAAAAGCAATACAGAAACATAAGCCCTCGCTTCGAAAGAACCGAGGGTTTTGTGTTTTTAGGGAAAAATTTAAAACACTAAACAACTTTGGAATTATCATGACTGACAGCAAACCGTTAACTGGCGGCGGATTACTATTTAATGTACTTGAACAGCATGGCGTTAATCATGTTTTTGGGTATCCGGGCGGCGCTATTATGCCTATTTATGATGCATTGTATGATAGCAATGTTCAGCATTTTCTTTGTAGACATGAGCAAGGCGCTGCATTTTCAGCTGTCGGTTATGCCCGAGCTTCAGGTAAAATTGGTGTTTGTATGGCAACCTCTGGACCAGGTGCCACAAACCTAATTACTGGTCTTGCTGATGCGCTTGCTGACTCAATTCCCCTAATTGCAATTACAGGCCAAGTGCCTACCGCCGCAATGGGTAGTGATGCTTTCCAAGAAACGGATATTTTCGGTTTATCACTCGCTTGTACTAAACACTCTTTCCAAGTTAATCATGTAGATGAATTAGAGAAAGTTTTACACCAAGCCTTTGAAATTGCTTTAGAAGGTAGACAAGGGCCTGTACTTGTAGATATTCCTAAAGATGTACAAATGGCGGCAGTAGAGCAAAACTTTAAATCAGCAGCACCACTTAAAAATAAAGTGAAGTTACCACTTGCTGATATCAGCAAAGCTCTTGATTTACTTACCAATGCTAAACAACCTATTCTATATGTGGGTGGTGGTGTAGGTATGGCAAATGCTATTGAAGAAGTGAGAGCATTTGCGCGTGAAACTGGCATCCCTTCGGTTTCAACGTTAAAAGGGCTAGGCGCCTTAGATGCAACAGATGAAAACTATTTAGGTATGCTAGGTATGCACGGTACACGAGCAGCTAATTTAGCTGTTCATGACTGTGATTTACTTATCGCTGTTGGTGCACGTTTTGATGATAGGGTAACTGGTAAACTTGACCAATTTGCACCTGACGCGAAAGTGATTCATTTTGATATAGACACTGCTGAAATTAATAAACGTAGAGAAGCTGACGCCCCTATTTTAGGTGACTTAAAGGAAAATTTACCTTTATTAACTATGTCGCTAAACATTACAGAATGGCAAGCAAACATTCAAAAAATGAAAGCTGATTGTGCTTGGCGCTACGATCACCCTGGTGACAGTATTTTTGCCCCAGCAGTATTAAAAGAAGTTAGTGATTTAATGCCTAAAAACACCTGTGTTACTACCGATGTTGGTCAACATCAAATGTGGGCAGCTCAGCATATGGTTTTTGATGAGCCAAGTAACTTTTTAACCAGTGGTAGTATGGGTACCATGGGCTTTGGTTTACCAGCCGCGATTGGTGCACAGATAAGTCGCCCGCACGATACAGTTATCACAGTATCTGGTGATGGTTCTATCATGATGAACATACAAGAACTAGCAACAATTAAACGTTATCAAATTCCAGTAAAAGTTTTGTTAATAGATAATGCAAAGCTAGGCATGGTTCGTCAATGGCAAGATTTATTCTTTGAAGGGCGACTAAGTGAAACGGATTTAGCTGACAACCCTGATTTTTGTATGCTAGCTCGCTCTTTCGATATAAAAGCCAAGCAAATTACGCAAAAAAGTGAAGTGACTGATGCAATCAATGAAATGCTAGATCACGATGGTCCTTATTTTTTACAAGTAAAAATTGACGCCAAAGATAATGTATGGCCTTTAGTACCGCCAAACAGTGCTAACAACGAAATGATGGAGAGCGCTTAACATGAACAATTATACACTAATCATCATGACCGACGATAAACAGGTTGTACTTGAGCGGATTTTACAAGTGACTCGTTATCGTGGCTTTTTAATTGATGGTATTACCGCCAGCGTTAATAACACGAATAATATTGCCACCATTGAGTTATTAGTGAGTAGTGATCGCCCTATTACACTATTAATTGATCAAATTAATAAACTGGTCGACATCAAGAGTGTCAAGGTAGACAATAACGCGACACAGCTATCTAACGCTTAACGTTATAGTGTTTAGCCTATTATTAGCTAAGCACTAACTTACAAAAAGTTTAATTATTATTTAGGTCACTTTATTCAATGTAAATAAGGTGACAGAAAACATAGGAACATATAATGGCAAAAGTAAATGCAGATCTAATTTGGTTCAATGGTGAACTCATGCCGTGGCAAAATGCTACCGTTCATGTAATGAGTCACGCTTTACACTATGGTTCATCAGTATTTGAAGGTATTCGTGCTTATGATACTCACCAAGGTACGTGTATTTTCCGTTTGAAAGAGCATATTGAGCGCTTATTTGATTCCGCTAAAATTTATCGTATGAACATACCTTATACTCAAGAAGAAGTAATGCAAGCCTGTAAGGATGCCGTAAAAGATAACAATCTAACAGCAGCTTATTTACGTCCTTTAGCCTTTTTAGGTGATGTTGGCATGGGATTACGTCCGCCTGCTGATGCGATAGCTGATTTAATGATAGCGGCATTTAGTTGGGAAGCCTACTTAGGTGCTGAAGCGATCGAAAATGGTGTTGATGTAGGTGTTTCAACTTGGAACAGGTTAGCCCCTAATACTATGCCTACTGCGGCTAAAGCTGGTGGTAACTACCTTTCTTCGCAATTAATATCAATGGAAGCTGGTCGTCATGGTTACACTGAAGGGATTGCTCTGGATGTAAATAACCAAGTTAGTGAAGGCGCGGGTCAAAACTTATTTTTAGTACGTAATGGTATTATTTTTACCCCACCAGGCACTGCTTCAATTTTGCAAGGTTTAACACGTGATACTGTATTTGTACTTGCTAAACAATTAGGTTACGAAGTGCGTGAAGAAACCATTGCTCGTGAAGGCTTATACCTTGCCGATGAATTCTTTATGACTGGTACTGCAACTGAAATAGTACCCGTTAAATCAGTTGATGGCATTGCTGTTGGCACAGGTTCTCGTGGTCCTATTACTAAAGCTATTCAAGATGCTTTCTTTGGTATGTTTAATGGTACTACAACAATACCTGACGGTTGGTTAGACCCTGTAAAATAGCAAAATAACAACGCTATTCATTGATATTTTCTATAGTAGCGGCATTGGAAAGACTCACTTATAGTAATAAACGCTGTGCTTCCTTTACTGCTACTGTATTTCAATGATGGCAAGCTAAATTGTCACATATGAAACATAAAAACTTATAAATACACAAAAATTTAATTTTAAAAGCCTATTATTGGACATTATTCTTTTAATATGTTTTCAAAATAAGGTTTACTTCACTATTTTCAAACGGAACATAACATCATGCCTAAATTAAGATCTGCAACTTCAACTCAAGGCCGTAATATGGCTGGTGCTCGTGCGCTTTGGCGTGCAACAGGAATGACTGACGGTGATTTCGGCAAGCCGATTATTGCTGTTGTTAATTCATTTACGCAATTTGTACCAGGTCATGTACATTTAAAAGACATGGGGCAGCTAGTTGCTGGCGCTATTGAAGAGGCTGGTGGTGTTGCGAAAGAGTTTAATACTATCGCTGTTGATGACGGTATTGCCATGGGACATTCAGGTATGCTGTATAGCTTACCGTCACGTGATCTTATTGCCGATTCAGTTGAATATATGGTTAATGCGCATTGTGTTGATGCCATGGTATGTATTTCAAACTGTGACAAAATTACTCCAGGAATGATGATGGCAGCAATGCGCTTAAACATCCCAGTAATTTTTGTTTCTGGTGGTCCAATGGAAGCAGGTAAAACTAAACTTTCCGATCAAATTATTAAACTTGATTTAGTTGATGCCATGATTCAAGGTGCAGACCCCAAAGTAAGTGACGAACAAAGCGATAAAATCGAACGTTCTGCATGCCCTACTTGTGGTTCATGTTCTGGCATGTTTACCGCGAACTCCATGAACTGTTTAGCTGAAGCACTAGGTTTAGCCTTACCAGGTAACGGTTCAATGCTAGCGACTCATGCTGACCGTGAGCAATTATTTTTAAATGCGGGTAAGCAAATTGTTGAACTAACTAAACGTTATTATCACGATAACGATGAGTCTGCACTACCACATAATATTGCTAACAAAGATTCTTTTTCAAATGCTATGTGCTTAGATATTGCTATGGGTGGCTCAACCAATACTATTCTACATCTACTTGCAATAGCACAAGAAGCTGAAATTGATTACACCATGGAAGATATGGACAAGTTATCACGTCTTGTTCCACAACTATGTAAAGTTGCACCATCAACACCTGAATACCATATGGAAGATGTGCATCGCGCTGGTGGTGTAATTGCAATTTTAGGTGAATTAGCACGTGCAGGTTTATTAAAAACAGATGTACCAAATATTTTAGGTACAAGCTTAGCGGATGTTATTGCTAAGTACGACATTAAAGTAACAGACGATGAAGATGTTAAAAAATTCTATCGTGCAGGCCCTGCTGGTATCCGTACAACCAAAGCCTTTAGTCAAGATTGTCGCTGGGATACTTTAGACGACAATAGAGTAAGTGGTTGTATTCGTAGTATTGATAATGCTTTTTCTACTGAAGGTGGCTTAGCGGTACTTTCAGGTAACATCGCTGTAGATGGTTGTGTAGTTAAAACAGCTGGCGTAAGTGACGACAACTTAGTATTTACTGGACCTGCTCATATTTTTGAAAGCCAAGATGATGCGGTAGCCGGTATTCTTGATGGCAAAGTTGTTGCCGGAGAAGTTGTTGTTATTCGCTATGAGGGTCCTAAAGGTGGCCCAGGCATGCAAGAAATGCTTTACCCAACCACTTATTTGAAGTCGATGGGCTTAGGCAAGGAATGTGCTTTACTTACTGATGGTCGCTTTTCTGGTGGTACTTCAGGTTTATCAATTGGCCATGTATCTCCGGAAGCTGCTGATGGTGGTGCAATTGCATTAGTAGAGCAAGGGGACATTATCCATATCGATATCCCTACACGTGAAATCACCTTACAAGTACCTGAAGCAGAGCTTAATGCTCGTCGTGCAGCGATGGAAGCAAAAGGCAGAGACGCTTGGAAACCTGTAGATCGTATTCGTCCTATCAGCTACGCATTAAAAAATTATGCCATGTTAGCAACTAGCGCTGATAAAGGTGCGGTACGAAATCGTGCACTTTTAGATGGTTTAGATAATAAATAACGATTAATTTTTAAGTACTAAAGTAAAAAGCGCCTGATATTAATGATGGCGTTTTTTTACTTAACTCAGCAAGTGAAGTATAGATCCAATGACCGAAAAACAAAGCCAAGCGCTATTATCAGAGCACGCAGAACAACTAGATTATTTAAGACGTATCTTACTTGCCCCAATTTATGATGTTGCGGTAGAAACTGAGTTAACACCGTTAACAAAGTTGTCTGCTCGTTTAAATAATCAAATATATTTAAAACGTGAAGACCAACAGCCGGTGCATTCTTTTAAATTACGTGGCGCTTATAATAAGCTGTCCAGCCTAAGCGAAGAGCAATGTATTCATGGCGTTATTGCCGCATCAGCAGGAAACCATGCGCAAGGTTTAGCCTTAGCAGCAAATAAATTAGGCATAAAAGCGACTATTGTCATGCCTAAAACCACCCCTGACATTAAAGTTGATAATGTTAGACGTTTTGGCGGTGAAGTTCGTTTAGTCGGTAACAGCTTCAATGAAGCGCAATTAGCTTCTGTCGAATATGCTCAAGCTGAAAAGAAAACCGTTATTCATCCTTTTGATGATGTTGATGTGATTGCTGGCCAAGGTACTGTTGCTAAAGAGCTGTTGCAACAATTACCTCATGCCGACGTAGTTTTTATACCTGTTGGTGGTGGTGGCCTACTTGCTGGTATGTCAGTGTATTTAAAACAACTGAGCCCAAATACTAAAATTATTGGTGTTGAAGCCGAGGATTCAGCCTGTTTGAAAGCTGCACTTAGCGCAGGTACTCCTGTTGATCTAGAGCAGGTAGGTTTATTTGCGGATGGCGTTGCAGTTAAGCGTATTGGTGAGCATACTTTTAATTTAATTAAACGCTACTGTGATGATGTAATTACGGTCAATACTGATGAGATTTGTGCTTCAATAAAAGACATTTTCGAACAAACACGAGTAATTGCAGAGCCCGCTGGTGCACTTTCTTTAGCTGGTTTACAGAAGTACTGTGCAACAAGTAAAGGTGAAGAATCTCTAGCTGCCATTTTATCTGGTGCTAATATGAATTTTCATACGTTACGTTATGTTTCAGAGCGCTGTGAGTTAGGTGAGAATAAAGAAGCAGTGCTTGCTGTTACTATCCCAGAAGAAAAGGGTAGCTTTAAACGTTTTTGCCAAACATTAGGTAATAGAGCAATTACTGAATTTAATTATCGCTATAACGGCCAACAAGATGCTAATGTTTTCGTTGGTGTACGCTTAGGTGGTAATGACACAGAGCGCCAACAACTTCTTGGCGAGTTAGCACAGGCAAATTATCAAGTAAACGACTTTACCGATAATGAGCTAGCAAAATTACATGTTCGCTATATGATAGGCGGTAAAAGTAGTGCTGATAATGATAACGAGCGTATCTTTAGCTTTGAATTTCCAGAACACCCTGGCGCATTAGAAAAATTTCTAGATGCGATGGGTGAACATTGGAATATCACATTATTTCATTACCGCAATCACGGTGCTGCTTTTGGACAAGTGCTTGCAGGCTTTGAGCTTGATCCTAGTAAAGAAAATGACTTCTTTGAGCATTTGAATGCTTTGGGTTATCAATTTGAAGAAGCGACTGAAAATCTCGCTTATCAAGTATTTCTCAACTAGTTAACCCGCTGCTTAAGTTAGTTATATTGCCCTATTTACAAAAATAAATGATTGTGTAAAGTATCAAGTAGTTATTTTTTAGGGCTAACTAACGGCCCATAGTGTTCAATTGCTAACTTAAACCCTTGAGTCAAACCTGGTAATAAATTTTTATGCTTTTTATTAATATAATGAAAACCTTCTGAGTGGTAAACAACCGCTGTATTAAATAGGCTTTCATCTAAGCTACCAAGATTACCCAACTCCACTTCATCAATAAGTAATACATAATACAATCGACCTTTTGTTAACATAGAACCTAGATCTTCATCACTTTTAATGGCATAGCTCGACGCCGCAACCGTATCTATAAAATTAGACGATATAGACTTGCCTGACGTTACCCCTATAACATTATCAGCATCGTTAAATACTGATTTGTCACAGACAACACTCTTATTACAATAAAGCACTAGCGCGCCTTTTGCTAAGACCACAGGAACACGTAGTAAATTCGCAAAAGTTTGTTCGATTTCTCTTTCGGCAATCATCATACCGTCTAGCTCGCCTTTGTTAACTAACTCTCTAGCTCTACCAATCAGTATACGATCAAAAATAACCTGATAACCTAAATAGTTATAAGCAAATAAATGATATTTTTCATAACGATTACTGATGTTGTCAGACAACGGAATACTAATTCGTACCATTTTAGTCATGGTATTATCTTTGGCATTAAGCGGAAAACTTAAGCATAAAAATAAAAGTATAATCGCTGAATATATTGAATTATTTATAATTTGCATCATATAATTTACAAAAGAGTTATCGCTATAACTAGCCTAAAAAATTAATGTCATTTATATCATGCTATCAGCTTATTTTCCCGATAAAAATAATAAGCATTGACACTTTACTAACAGTAAAAAGCGCATCAGTTTCACTCGTTTTTCAACACCCCTTTCATTTGTATAACCATTTATCTTCATAAAGGTGATTGTCAATATTTCTCTATTCGCACAAAAAAAAATCTTGTGCCATAATAATAAAAAGAATAAAAATCACTAAGGTAGATGATGGAAAGTAGAATTCGTACTGTTATTGAAGCGGTATCCAATACTTATGGTGATGATTTTTTTAACTCAATTACGCTAGCCTTACATGAGGTAATAAATGCTGATCACACCTTTATTGCCGTACTTGACCCTAAAAAATCAACGTCAAGAACAATCGCTTTAGTCTCAAAAGGTGAAATAGCAAATAACTTTGAATATACTTTAAAAGATACTCCTTGTGCTGATGTAGCAGATAATTCCGTTTGCTATTATCGTGGTGGTGTTTGTGAGCTGTTTCCACAGGACAAACTCTTAAAAGAGATGAATATAGATGCTTATATAGGCTCTCCTTTATACGATTCAAAGCAGAGAACAATTGGTATTATTGTTTCTTTATATGAAAAATCACTCGAAAATGAGCAAGATGTCCTCACCCTATTCAAAGTATTTTCAGGACGAATTGCTGCCGAATTAGAACGGAAAAACTATGAAGATGAATTAGAAAATACCATTTTATCTCGTACATTAGAGCTATCCCAAACGGTTGATAAGCTGAAAAACGCGCAAAAGCAGTTAGTTGAATCCGATAAGATGGCGGCTTTAGGTGGCTTAGTTGCCGGCATATCCCACGAAGTGAATACTCCATTAGGTATTGCGATCACCACACATAGTATTATTGCTGAAAAACATAAAAAGTTATTAGAAAAAGTGGCTAAAAAGTCTCTCAGTATAAAAAACATGAATGATTACTGTGAGTCCGTTAGTCGCGCGTTAAACATGCAAGAAGATAATTTGTTTCGTGCAAAAAGACTCATTGAGAACTTTAAACAAACGGCAGTTGACCAACACCACTTAGAAATCGATACGATTAATATTAAAAATTATTACAAAAAGTTAATCACCACATTAAATTCAATATTAAGAACCAAAAATGTCACATTAACTATCACGGGAGATGATGACATTAATATAGCTACTTACCCGGGTATACATGCTCAAATATTAACTAACTTAATTACCAACAGCGTTCGTCATGGATTTAATAATAAAGAAAACAATCGTATTGTAATTGATATTAGTAAAAAACATGACACGGTTGAAATAAATTATCATGACAATGGTATTGGTTTATCTGAGGAAGTAAAAAAGCATATCTTCGATCCATTTTTTACCACAGCGCGACAAGATGGGGGGGTTGGCTTAGGAATGTCGATAATTTATAACCTGATTACTCAAACATTAAAAGGGGATATTTTAATTGATAATATTGATACAGGAGCAGGCTTTACTTATCACTTTACAACCAGTACATAAATCCAGTTATTGGCCTCTGCTGTAATAGAAAATGACAGCTAGGCCTACTCAGTAACTTAGTTTCAATGGGCTATATTACTTCCTATACGCATACTATTTAACCATTAATATAGTCACTTTGTTAGCTAAGCTTTCATCATCTAAGCGCCCATAACGCATAATAAAGTCTTCTTTACCGTCATGATTAATATCATAATGCTCAAACAATTTACCATTTTCAGGCAATACTGCTGTAAACTTTTTACTTTTACGAGCGAACAATTTTGCACTCTGGTTACCTAAAAATATAACTAAACGGTCTTGCCCAGAAGATAACACTAAATCTTGTAAACCATCACCGTTAACATCACTTAAGCGTACAATAGGTTCACCACTCTGCCCTGATGTTAAACTAAAGTTTAATTCAACTTCCTTGCTTATAAGGGCATCTTCTTCATAACTATTTTCATCATCCAAAGCAAACACTAAAACATTTTGATCTATGCCACCAGACAGTAAAGCACCAATAATATTGCCAACACTTAACTGGAATGAAGAAACTAACACTTCATATTTTTCGTCCTGATTCATATCTATTATTTTCAAGTCAGTTAAGGTCCCTTCTGCCTTAATAACCGTAGTGGGAATTGTAGAATAAGCTAACTGATGCTCTTGATTTATATAGCCTAAATAAAACTCATAATCATTGGTTCTATCTAACACTCCTGAACTTTGAGTAAAACGAACAACAACATCGGTTAAACCATCGCCATTAATATCCTTAATCTCTTCAACAGCCCGATGTATTAAATTACTTTGGTCGAGGTTTTCGCCATCCGCCTCTTTAATGTGCCACCAATTTACACCGTAAATAGTATCGGCTAAAGCAATTTTCGCTGCAGTTGAGGCAAAAGTTCCATTTTCATTTTGACTAAAATAATTGATATGTCCTTTAGAGACCCAGGCAATATCTTGACGATCATCAAGGTTGAAATCAGCAAAAAATAACGCTGTTGCTGTAAACTTTACTCCGCCTCTTTCTAGTTCTATTTGTGTATTAATTGCTAAATATTGATACTCAGACTCTATATCATTTTTAGCAAACAGCCATAAGTTTGTTTTTTCGAAATCTGGCAAAACAATATCATCATAACCATCTTCATTAACATCTTGAATGAAATCCTTCTTGGAAATAAACGGTGATTTAGGTAATAAGAAAATAGAGCTAACCTCTTGTTTCAAAGCAAAATACAAACCAGATTTTAAAGTAGGCTCTTCTTTACGTTCGCTATCATACCTAAGAACCACTACCTTGTTTTTCGCTAACAAATAGAACCCTTTTCTATCGTCACTTACATCAAAAGCAAAATACTCATCTGTAATTCCTATTTGTTCTAATAAAACAAATTCATCTAACTTTTCACTATAAGTATAAACGGCTAACCAAGTTTGACCCTGTTCATCGACGCCAATAAGTACTAATTCATCCGAAGAGTTTTTTTCGTCCATTAGATCTAAAGGGATAATAGGTAAGTTAACTTTAAATGGCGCTGTAATACTATAATGTTTAAAGTCTAACTTAGTACTGACTGACTTTGTTGAGTTCGCAAATGTAGTGGTGGCAGTAATAAGGAAAAAACAAAATATAAAACCTACTAAAAATCGATTGTGCATAACTGTCCTTTTAGAAATATTGCCTTCGTGTTAATTGCTTCTTCATCATAAATCTTTGTTAACTTTGTAGCAAAGATTTATGCTGTACTAACCGTCACTAAACTATACCTTTCTTTGTGTCATAACAACATCTACCTTTACAGATGACCTTACCCCGCTTAAAATTTAATAGCTAAATCATTAGCTTTTCTTAAACGGCAACTTGCCAAGGATTTTTATGCGCCTATATCATTGGTTGTTTGTACTCTCTGTTCTGTGCGGCTGCGCTACCATAAGTATTATTGAATACGATAACCTCTATGGCTCTGCCAGGATAGAAAATCGTTTGCCTATTCAGAAAATACCAGCCAAAGAAAACATACATTTTAACCAAGTAATTAAACCTATCATCGAAAATCGATGTGTTGTTTGTCATGGCTGCTTCGATGCGCCATGCCAATTAAAAATGGAAAATATTGTAGGTATAGAACGTGGCGCTAACAAGGAACTAGTCTATAACGGTGAACGCCTACTGACAGTTAAAAAATCACACAGCATAAGCACTTTAACCACACAGGATAAAAAACAATTAAGTTTTTTGCGTCAAGAAGGCTTCTTCCCAGTCTTAAATGAACGTAATCAAACACCTATCGCTAATGCTAATGCCGGTTTAATGTATCAAATGTTACAACTCAAACAACAACACCCTTTGCCTAACAAAAGATTATTAGATAACAGCTTTGATGTTTCTCTCAATAGAGAACAGCAATGCCCTACAATAGAAGAGTTTGAACACTATAAAAAGAATTACCCTTTAGGAGGCATGCCTTACGGACTGCCTGGATTAAATAAAACACAGCATCAACAACTAACCAGCTGGATAACAAATGGCGCACAAGCGCCAACACCTGAACCAGTAACAAAATACGAACAAGATATTATCAATAAATGGGAAAGGTGGTTAAATCGCACTAATAATAAACAACAACTTGTTTCACGTTATTTATTTGAGCATTTGTATCTTGCCAATTTATATTTTAAAGAAAATAGTCAACGTTATTTCAAAATAGTCCGTTCAAATACTCCACCTGGTGAGCCTGCAGTCATTATTGATACTCGCCGACCTTTTGATCCGCCCTTTACTGGTAATAAGAATATAATCGGGGAAACAGAATTAACCGAAAACTCAGTGCAACAACAAGTTTATTATCGAATACTTAAACAACACGACACTATTATCGCTAAACGTCATATGCCTTACCGCTTCGATTTAGCAAAATTAAATTCGTTAAACACACTATTTATTTCGCCTCAATATCAAGTAACTAAACTACCTGATTACCAGTTAGCAAACGCATCTAATCCTTTTATCACGTTTCGAGATATACCAACAAAATCACGTTATACCTTCTTGCTAGAGCAGGCGCAGTTCTCAATTATGAACTTTATTAAAGGTCCTGTTTGCCGAGGGCAGGTTGCCTTAAATGTAATAGAAGATCACTTTTGGGTGTTATTCGCAGATCCAAACTATATTAACGATTTCCACTCCGATAGCTTCCTTGATAACAAAAGTGACTTATTGCAATTACCCGCTTCAACTAGCGATAAAGCTTTCTCATTATTATATTGGCGTTCTTATGCTAACCGTGAAAAAGCTTATGTAAAAAGTAAACTTGATCATATGAAAGCAATTAACTTTAAACAAAATGATGTTGATCTTAATTTAATTTGGTCAGGAGATGGTAACCCAAATGCTACCTTAACAATCTTTAGACATTTTGATAGTGCCTCGGTTTTACAAGGCTTTATTGGGCAAACACCAAAAACAGCCTGGTTTATTACCTACCCAATATTAGAGCGTATTCACTATTTATTAGTCGCTGGCTTTGATGTTTATGGCAATGTAAGTCATCAGTTGAAAACACGTTTATATATGGACTTCTTACGTATGGAAGCCGAAAGTAATTTTATTGCTTTCTTACCTAAAAAGGATCGCAGAAAAGTGCATGAACATTGGTATAGAAACACCTCGAAAGACATTCAAGATTACATATTTTCAGATGACTTTTATCAATTACCAGAAACGAACATTAACTATATAACCAAAGATTCAAAAAAAGAGTTATTGGATAAAGTCGCGAAATACACCAACAATAGTCAGGTTAATAACTATAACTTACCTCAGACCGACAACAGTAATACTAATGAATACAAGTTAAATCGCCTTAATAAAATGACTGGTTCAGCGGTATCAATTTTACCACAAGTTAGTTATTTAATGGTTAATGGAGCGCATGGTAACAGTGTTTACACATTAATCAATAATAGTGCTCATACCAACGTTGCTCACTTATTTTCTGAAGATGAACGACGCATACCTGCAGAAGATACTTTAACGGTACTTTCAGGTGTCGTTGGTACGTATCCAAACGCATTCTTTCAGGTCAGTGAGCAGCAGTTAAATACATTTATTGATGAACTAAAAAATATAAAAACTGAGCAAGATTATAGCCAACTTAAAGATAAATTTGCTATACGACGTACTGACCCTAACTTTTGGCAATACGCTGATAAATTACATATTTGGTATAAAAAAAATCAAGCTAATTCAGCGGGTTTATTAGACTTTAATCGCTTAGAAAATCGTTAAAAGTAAAAACCGCTAAATCTTAACTTTTTTATGCAGGCAAGGATACATACCGAACCAAATAACCAAGTAACTACCTAAGTACTTGTTAAAAATTTAATTTATAAAAATAGTGTCGTAACAACCGACAAGAAAAATCATTTAGAGATAAATTTTTTCAAAGCAAGAACTAACACCTGTACCTTTACATTGCTTTTCAACTTTTACTTGCTTACTACATTCGCATCGCGTTAGAATCTTTCCGCGTTACTAGCATAGCTAATAACGCAACTTGTCGGAGTGCCAAAGGCTGAGATCGCGTAAGCGGGATCCGTAATACCTGAACAGATTAGTATCTGCGTAGGGAACAAGAGAAAGTTAGCGCTATTAGCGCCTAGCTTCCTTCATTACACACCTTTATTGTTGTCATTCCGCTTCTTTTTTAATGTATTAAAATAGGTAGCGACCATGAACGATCAATCAGAAAACATACGTAAAAAAAATATACCCCCTAAAAATAAACCAAGCAGACGTGAAAAGCGTGAGGCGGCAGCTGCATTTTTGAAAAATGTTTCAGACCAGTCTTTCCCTAATTCTAAAAAAGTTTATGTTCAAGGTAAAATACACGACATTAAAGTTGCTATGCGTGAAATCACCTTAACCGATACTTTAGTAAGCGGTGACAAGGACAAGCCTGTTTACGAAAAAAATGAACCTCTGTGTGTTTACGATACCTCTGGGTTTTATACCGATGAAAATGTTAATATTGACGTACACAAGGGTATTCCTCGTTTACGTGAATCATGGATTGATGCTCGTAATGACACTGAGTTATTCTCCAAAACCCATTCAGAGTTTGCCCAGCAACGTCTAGATGATGAAGCTGTAGACGAAATTCGTTTTGAAAAATTACCTACCATGCGCATCGCTAAAAAAGGCAAAAATGTAACGCAAATGCATTACGCCCGCCAAGGTATTATCACGCCAGAAATGGAATATATCGCCATTCGTGAAAACTTAAAGCGCGAAGACGTAAAAGACAGCATTTTATTACAACAACACAAAGGGCAATCTTTTGGTGCCAGTATCCCTGAGAAAATAACCCCTGAATTTGTTCGCGACGAAGTTGCTCGCGGTCGCGCGATTATTCCAGTCAATATCAATCACCCTGAATGTGAACCTATGATTATTGGTCGTAACTTTTTAATCAAGGTTAATGCCAATATTGGTAATTCAGCAGTCACCTCTTCCATTGAAGAAGAAGTGGAAAAACTGGTTTGGTCCACTAAATGGGGGGCTGATACAGTAATGGATTTATCGACAGGTCGCAACATTCATGAAACTCGTGAATGGATTTTACGTAATTCACCAGTACCAATTGGCACTGTACCTATTTATCAAGCCTTAGAAAAAGTTAATGGTGTGGCTGAAGATTTAACCTGGGAAATTTTCCGCGATACCTTAATTGAACAAGCTGAACAAGGCGTCGATTATTTTACGATTCATGCTGGTGTTTTATTGCGTTATGTACCTATGACAGCGAAGCGAGTAACAGGTATAGTTTCTCGCGGTGGTTCAATCATGGCGAAATGGTGTTTAGCACATCACAAAGAAAACTTTTTATACACACACTTTGAAGACATTTGTGAAATTTTAAAACAGTATGATGTTTCATTTTCATTAGGTGATGGTTTACGCCCAGGTTCAGTTGCAGACGCTAACGATGAAGCACAATTTGCTGAATTACACACCTTAGGCGAGTTAACAAAAATAGCATGGCAGCATGATGTACAAACTATTATTGAAGGCCCAGGGCATGTGCCACTGCATATGATTAAAGCCAATATGGATGAGCAACTTAAGCATTGTGGTGAAGCCCCTTTCTATACGTTAGGACCATTAACGACAGATATTGCACCGGGTTATGACCACATTACATCAGGTATTGGTGCTGCCAATATTGGTTGGTACGGTTGCGCAATGCTTTGTTATGTAACGCCAAAAGAACATTTGGGTTTACCCAATAAAGAAGATGTAAAAGAAGGTTTAATCACCTATAAAATTGCTGCTCATGCAGGGGATTTAGCCAAAGGTCACCCAGGTGCTCAAATTCGCGATAATGCAATGAGCAAGGCGCGTTTTGAGTTTCGTTGGTACGATCAATTTAATATAGGGTTAGATCCTGAAACAGCCAAAGCTTACCACGATGAAACATTACCGCAAGAGTCGGGGAAAGTTGCTCACTTTTGTTCGATGTGTGGTCCCAAGTTTTGTTCAATGAAAATTTCTCAAGAAGTTCGTGATTATGCTGCCGATCTTGAATCAGGTCGTAAAATTGAAATTCAATTACTAGATGAAACTATTGTATTAGATTCATCCCAAACGAATAACGAAAAAATCAACCTTGAACAAGCTGAGGTAGAAAAAGGGATGGCGGAAAAATCCGCTAAATTTAAAGCAACGGGTAGTGAAATCTACCATAGTGCTAAGTAATGAAGATTGCGATTGTAGGTGCAGGGTTGATAGGCCGCTTGCTAGCCTTATCTTTACATCGCCAAGCTGAATTTAAGGTGTCTTTATTTGATAAAGACACTAAGCTCGCACATAACAGCGCCGCTTATGCGGCAGCAGGTTTATTAACGCCTTTAGGTGAATCACTCCATTGCGAAGAGAATATTGTCGCCATGGGGTTTGAATCCTTATCTTTGTGGCCCAGCCTACTTGCAAGCTTAGATGAGCATACCTTCTTTCAGCAAACTGGCACCATTATGGTGAGTCACGAACAAGACAAAGGAGATTACCTACGATTTACTCGCCATTTACAGCACCATTATCCAGATCAAAAGCAGCACTCATTAAATCGTACCCAACTAACTGAGTTAGAGCCCGAGCTTGGCCGTAGCTTTACCCAAGGCTTGTATCTACCCCAAGAAGGGCAAATTGGTAATCGTCGATTACTCGTTGCTTTACGTAAGCAACTTGAGCAAGAAGGTATAGATTGGCTCAGTGAAACATTAGTGACCGAAATAAAAACGTCTACCCACGAAAGCTCTATTTCTTATACAGCCAAAGGTGCTGACCAACAAAGCCAAACCTTTGATCTAGTCCTTGATTGTCGGGGAACTGGCGCTAATATTAAAAACGCGAATTATCACTGTGCTCCCTTAACTGATTTACGCTCTGTGCGTGGTGAGTTATTTCAGTTATTCGCACCCGATGTCCATTTATCACGTCCTATTCGCTTAATGCATCCACGCTATCAACTTTATATTGCGCCCAAAGAAAAAGGTTTTTATGTCGTTGGTGCCACTGAAATTGAAAGTGATGATAGCGGAAATATGACCGTACGCTCAGCAATGGAATTATTAAGCGCAGCTTATAGTGTTCACCCAGGGTTTGCTGAAGCTAACATTCGTCAACATATTAGCCAATCTCGCCCTGCTTTTAGCGATAACCAGCCCCAAATTATTGTGCAAGACACGTTAATACAAATAAATGGGTTGTTCCGCCACGGCTTTTTAATTTCGCCTGTAGTTTTGCAACAAGTACTCGCAGTAGTAAGCAACAAAGTGTCGGGTAAAGTACAAACGTTACCTTATGAGCATTTATTAGCGGTGCAAACACTTACGCCGCAAAATACGCTACAACCGTACAACACATAAAAGGCAATATCATGAATATACATATTAATGGCCAATCATATTCACTTAATCACGAATCAAAAATAACAGTCAGTGCCGCATTAGCCTTGTATTTTATAGAGCCACAACAAAGTACCTTTGCCGTAGCTGTTAATGGTGACTTTGTTAGTCGAGAAGACTATGAAAATACTCATGTTATTAATGGCGATAGTATCGATGTACTTTTACCCATTCAAGGAGGTTAATAGCAATGTCATTAACGCTTTATGGGCAAAAACTCGATAGTCGCTTATTAATTGGTAGTGCGCTCTACCCTTCCCCTGAAATTATGAAACAGGCCATCATTGCCAGTGGTTCGCAAGTCATTACCTTGTCATTAAAGAGACAAAACCCAGCGGAAAAATCAGGACAAAAAATATGGCAATATTTACAGTCTATAGTAAAACAGGTAGATGGTTACTTACTACCAAACACTGCCGGTTGTAAAACAGCCAAAGAAGCAGTAACACTTGCTAAAATGAGTAAAGAAATTTTCCAAACAGATTGGATAAAATTAGAAGTTATCGGCGATGATTATAATTTACAGCCTGACCCTATCGAGTTACTTAACGCTACAGAGCAATTACTAAACGACGGTTTTAAAGTGCTGCCCTATTGCACTGATGACTTAGTTTTATGTCAGCGTTTATACGACTTAGGCTGCCAAGTGATTATGCCTTGGGCATCACCTATTGGTACAGGCAAAGGTTTAATGAATCCTTATAATTTAGAAACTATTCGCCTACGCTTACCTCAAGCAACGCTTATTTTAGATGCCGGTATAGGTAAGCCCTCGGACGCTTGCTTAGCAATGGAAATGGGCTATGACGGCGTATTATTAAACAGTGCAATTGCCTTAGCTGATAACCCTATTCTTATGGCAAAAGCATTTAGCCAAGCTTTACAAGCTGGCGAACAAGGGTACATTGCCGGAATAATGGAACAACGACAAACAGCTCATCCATCAACTCCCACCTTAGATACGCCATTTTGGCATCAACAATGATAAATAATCGTCAAAAAAAGCCAATAATCTGGAGTATTTCAGGCAGTGATTGCTCTGGTGGTGCAGGTATTGCTGCCGATATAAAAACAGGCCATAGCTTGGGTGTGGAAGTGTGTACATTAATTACCGCCAATACGGTACAAAATTCAGATCAGCTAATCTCGGTGAACCCTGTTGCTGTCGATATTTTACAACAACAAGTAACGACCCTGATTGAGGACAAACCGCCAGCAGTAATAAAAATTGGTTTACTAGCCGGTAATATACAAGTTTTATGGTTAGCGTCGACACTAAAGCAACTGAAAAGAAAACTACCACAATTAATTACTGTTTATGATCCGGTAGGACAAGCCAGTGTTGGTGGTAATTTCAATCAATTATCAGTGCTTGACCTAGCTCCTTTATTACAACAAATTGATGTGCTTACCCCTAATATAAATGAAGCCCATTTTTTTGTAAGTTCAATGATAAAAAAAGAAATTGACTCACTTAGTATAGCTCAACCTAATATAAGTCAGCTTAGCGTCAAACAACTTGCGAAAATAATTCATCAAAGATTTGCCATAAAAAGTATCATTATTAAAGGTGGTCACAGCAAAAATAATCACCAGTGCATTGATTACTGTTACCACCAACTTAATCAAATAAAACAGGATAATCAAGATAAGTGCTTTCAAGCAATCGAATATCAACTCAGCTCACCTCGACTTAAAACTCATTATAGTCATGGCGGCGGCTGTAGTTTCGCAAGTGCCTTAGCATCGTGTTTAGCGAAAGGGTATTTAGTACGAGATGCTTTCACCTTAGCTAAAGCATTTATCAACCATGGGCTAGCTGCAACACAAAGCATTAGTGCTAAACAACAGCATCAATATTATGGCGCTTTTGAACAACTCGCCTGGCCGGCAATATTACCATCAGAGGTGGAGTCACAGGTTTGTTTAAATGAATTATTTCCAACGGTAATAGATACACTCAATCAACAACATCAAAACTTACCTGCGTTTGCATCGCTAAATTTACAAGGTGAGAAGCTCGGGTTATACCCAGTAGTAGACTCAATAGCGTGGTTAAAGCGTTTATTACCTTTAGGATTAAACATTATCCAACTAAGAGTTAAAAATTTAGCCGAAACTGAGCTTAAAAATATTATTATTGAAGCGATTAATTTAGCCCAAAAATATAAAACTCGACTATTTATTAATGATTATTGGGAATTAGCTATAAAATATAATGCTTATGGCGTTCATATTGGGCAAGAAGATTTAAATAAAGCCGACTTAAAAAAAATTCAACAGGCAGGGCTTAAGCTTGGTATCAGCACACATGGCTGTTATGAGTTTTTACTCGCACAACAGTTACAACCTTCGTATTTAGCTATTGGCGCCATTTTTCCCACAAAAACTAAAGATATGACAGGACAAATTCAAGGGGTAGATAATTTACGCCAGTTATTAGCATTAAGATCTAAAAAACCATCTATTCCCGTCGTGGCCATAGGCGGTATTAATTTAGCACGAGCACCTCAAGTACTAGCAACGACTGTTGACAGTATCGCTGTCGTTACTGCAATCACTGAAGCAAGCAATCCAGAACAAGCAGTTACTGAATTTGTTGCTTTAACTAAACATCCTAAACTGAATTCAGATTCACTGTAAAGAACGGTTTCAATAATGTTATTGGTCTATTGCTATTTTAGGCTGCCACTCTAACCAATCTTTATCAAGGGTTTGATGTAACAAAAAGCTATTTACTCGCGGAGCACTTTCTGGCTCATCTGCTGATAATGCTGGACTAGCAAAGGCAATACCACCAGAAATTAAGGTTTCAATAGACTCTGAATCAATATTAATGCCTGAAAAAATACCAGCATCAATATTAATACCACTTGTATTCCAGAACTTGCTACCACGATTAACTAAAGGTGCATAGCGCTTGGCAATATTGATATAAACGTCAACGGTATCAGCCGTTGGTGATAAATCAATACCAATAACCTTACCAACTTTCACCTGGCGGTATAACACTGGATTACCAATACGTACCGACCCTAAGCGCTGAGTCACTAATTTAATATTTAAGCCATAAGGTAATTGTTTCACCGTAGGAGGTAATTCAAGCGCTTCAAATACTGTTTGTTGTTCGCTTGATTGATTACTTGGTAAAAGTGAAATAAACGCACCATCAAGTAAAGATGAAACATTTTTCGATCCTACTAAACCAATCTCTGGCTCAACGACCCAAAAATTAGTACCTTTTTGTGCAAATTTAGCACCTAGATCATTTAACAGTACTAAAGCTGTCACACCAATTTCATCAGGATTAAAAATTAAACGTGTTACTGAGCCCACTTGTTGTCCTTGATAAACAACATGTGTATTTACTTTTAAGCCCGAGTAGTCCTTGAAATAAATACTAATAGCCAGACCTGCATTTTCTGCTTGTTCAATATTATCAAATAACTCAAAAGTATCTAACTCTTGTACTTGAACTTGTGTTTTCTCAATAACGACAGGATTATAAAAGCTAATTCCACCACGTAGCATCGCATCTATAGATTCAGTTTTTAGTACAAAATCACCCAAACCACCGCTAAGTGTGACACCGCTCGCATTATAAAACCTGGTATCAGCCTGAATTAACGCTTGATACTCTTCATCAATCGTTACATTAATATGTACCTTATCTGCTTTCTTGTCTAAGGCCACATTATCAACTTGCCCAACCACAATACCGCGATAGCTAATACTACTTCCCGCGGTAGCTACCGTTGCACTATTTGTTAATAAACTTAATTGTAAGCCTGGTGCACTAGCTGATTTAGCTGGCGGTGACGTCAATAAGGTAAAGTTAGTTTTAGCTACTTCACTTTCGTTATTAAAATCAAACGTGATATAAGCACCACCGAGTAATGCTTCAGGATCTGTTGCACCAGACAAAGTAAAGCTTGGTTTAGCCAACCAAAATTGAGTACCTTCACGCAAAATATGCTCATATTCAGGTAATAAGCCAAGGAATAATTTACTGCTATCGCCATCAGCTTCAATAGTATGAATGGCACCTATTTCTATGCCACGATGTAACACACGTGTGCTAACCTTAATCTGTTCATTAGCAGGCGCAGTTAACGTAAAACTGACCCGTTGCTCTGCTATTTTTTGGTTAGCAAATAATGTAAATTTGTCGCCATTAACTACTGAATTTTCTGCCAAAGCATCATCAGAACTGTCAATATTTATCATTGAAATCCCACCGGTTAAAATACTCTGCAGTGACTGTGCTTCAACATCTACCCCCAAAAGGTTGGCCTTAATTTTAAGCCCAGAATTATTATAAAAACGGCTAGTAGAATTAACATAGTGTTGGTATTTATCTTGAATATGAATGTGGATTAAATGCTGATCGGCTCCCACTGTATCAACCGCCTGAATGCTACCAATAACTTGCTGTTTAAAATAAATATTATTGCCTGCTTGTAAGGAGTGCCTATTATTAGACTCAATAATTAAATGTAATCCTGGTTCAGCATACAAATAAGGCGGTTTAACGTTGAAAACATGAAATTTATTTATTGGCTTACCTTGTAATGAAGGACGTATATTAATATAGGTACCGGTTAATAAAGCTTTTGCGTTTGACACCCCCGAAAGTTCAATTTTAGGCGAGACCAGATAAAATTGTGATTGATCGGTTAAGTAAGGAACAATACGTGGGTTCACTTTCGCTTGAGCAGTAATTTTTCTAGTCTTAGGGTCTATTTTACTAAAAGATTCAATACTCCCTATGGTTACACCTTGATATAAAATCGCTGCATTATGATTCACATCTGAATTCCAATCTAATGTAAGCTCAATGCTATGGCCCATCTCTGCGGCTTGAAAATCTGCATGTAATGGAAAAACTTGTCCGTTTTTAGCTGAAGGTAACTTTTCGTGATAACTCAAAGTATCAACCGCAATGCCACCACCAAGAATAGAGCCTAATGAACCAGTATTTATTTTTACACCTGCAGCAATAGAAGCGTTGATTTGTATGCCACTCATATTCCAAAAGAGTGAATTTTCTTTAATTAAATGCGCATATTCTTGTTCAATAAAGATATTGATATTAATGTCTTGGCTTTCTTCAACATAGTGGTAACCCGTAACATAACCAATAGGTATTTGTTTAAAGGTAATAGGTGAGTCTTCACTAATTGAACCTAACACACTGGCCTTCAAGGTTAAGTGCAGACCAGGCGTTGCCATATCTAACTCTGGCGCTTCATTTAATGCAATAAAGTGGTCTTGGCTGCGAGACTGTTTATCAGTGTCTGGAATAATATTAATATAACTACCCGATACTAACGTTTCTAACCCAGAAACACCTTGTAAAGAAATATCCGCGCTTACCAACCAAAACTTTGTTTTGTTAGTAAGGTAATCAGTAAAAGATTGTGTCATTTCTACTTCTGCAATCACTGATTGTAAGTCATCTGAGGGCTCTACTTTACTGACTAAACCAGTGACAAGACCTTTATAACGTACTTCTGTTTTTTTCGGGACAATACCTGAACCATTTTCAAATTCAATCGTAATGAAAACACCTTGTTCAGATATCGCCTTAATAGCTAACCAACCGCCAAAAATTAGCGCAATAAAAGGGATAAACCATATAGCTGAAATACCTTGTCTAGGCACAACATCAGCAGAAGCTACATTAGTTTTCAAATCATTATTATTCAACGATTTATCAATAGTCATTTTGTTTCTTTACCTAAAAATTTTCGTCACTATTTTGTTGTTTATCCCACAGCAGTCTAGAATCAAAGCTATTGGCTGCGATCATGGTAAAAATTACCGTTAAGGTAAAGTAATTTATTGCTGGTCCTGCTGCAATTGTCGTTATAAACCCTAATTCGACCACAGCCACTAGTAAGGCAACGACAAAGACATCCAGCATTGACCAAGGGCCCAAAAACTCTAACAGATGATAAAATTTACTGTGTTTATCTGGTCGTAATCTTATCCCAGTATGTGCACGGTAAACTAGTACAAACAAACCCGCTATTTTAAGTAATGGTACAATGATACTTGCTGTAAAAATAATGATAGCGATAGGGTACAAGCCATGATCAATAAACTGTCCAATACCTGAAAGTATCGTTGATGGCTCACCAATACCTAAAGAATATATAATCATAATAGGGTAAAGGTTTGCAGGAATAAAAGCTATTAATGCTGCAATACTCCACGCTAAAGTATATTGTAAACTGCGAGAGTTCCGTTGATAAAACATCCCTTTACAACGTACACATTGTATTTTTTCATCACTAGCGGCATCACCAAGTACGTTAACTTTATGGCATTGAGGACAAAGAGCAAGATTGTTGTTTTTTGCAGTATTAATCAACAAATTCATCCTCTAATTTTTGCCAAATATAATCTTGATCTAATGTCGACGCAGCCATTGTTGAACTAATCAGCCACAAAATAAAAGCCAGTAATCCCATGTTAATAGATAACTCAGTATCGTCGAGTAATTTATACATAGACACAACGATACCAAGCATAAATACATTGAGCATTGCCCAATTATCTAAGTGATGAAACGCACGAAAAAAATACAATAATGAAGGTTTTAACTTATTATATTTGAAGCTATAGGTAATATAAAAAGATCCTAATAAACGAATAGTAGGCACAGCAATAGCAAACAAAAAGACTAACGTTGCAATCATAAAGAAGCCTCGGTCTATCAGGGCAATAATACAATCAAGTAGTGATGCATGATGATACTGACCCGCTAATGTGACTCCCATAAGAGGAAGTAGTACAGCAGGTATTAACAACAAAAGACCGGCCATTGACCAATAAAAGCTCCGTTCAATTGAATTTACTTTTCGTTCAGCCATTGTGCTACCACAACGCGTGCACTTAACTATTTGGCCTTGTTTTAATTGCGGCTTTTCATATAGCGCATCACACAATTGGCAAGCTATTAGTTGCTTAGTATCGATATTATTGCTCAAGTGTCTCACCTAGTTATATCACCAATCATAGCAATTATTTTATGTGATAAAACAAAAAAGCAGCAATAAATGCTGCTTTTTTTCAGAGTATTAGTACATTACTAATAAAATATTTTAGCTTATTTAAGAGAAGACATGTACTTCACTAGCTCTTCAATATCGCTTTCTGATAGTTTTATTGCAATATTACGCATCATGTTATTTCTATCGTTACTACGACTACCTTCTCTAAAGGTTAGTAATTGCTTTTTCAAGTAATCTGCATTTTGACCCGCAATAGCAGGAAAACCAGCTTGTGCCATACCTTTACCTTCAATACCATGACAAGCGATACAGGCTGTAACACCCTTTTCAACATCACCACCAAAATAGAGTTTTTTACCTTTAGCACTTGTCTCACCAGTACCATCACTCATTGTTTGAACGGCAAAGTATGCAGCTAAATCATCCATATCTGTTGAACTTAAGCCCGCAACCATACCCGCCATTACAGGATCAACACGTGCACCTGATTTAAAATCAGCTAACTGTTTAGCTAAATAATTAGCACTTTGACCTGCAAGTTTAGGATAAATTGCTATCGCACTATTACCATCAGTACCATGACAAGCAACACACATTCCTGACTTTTCTTGTCCTGCTTTCACATCACCAGCATAAATAGCTTTAGCAGAGGTTGAAGTTACAACTTCTACGTTACCTGCTGCAGTTGGTGCTACAGCAGATGTATCCGTTGTTGCTGCAGCAGCTGCTTTACCACTACGTGGTTGACTTGAAAAGTATGCAGCTAAGTCAGCCATATCTTGCTCAGATAGATTAACAGCCATTGGTGCCATCATCATATCCGTTCTGGTGCCAGCCTTAAAGTCAGTTAATTGTTTAACTATGTAAGGAGCTTTTTGTCCAGCAAGGTTTGGATAAATAGGCGCTATACTGATACCGGTAGCACCATGACATGTGGCACAGATAGCTGATTTACCTTTACCTGCTTCAGCATCGCCTTCTACAGCCATTGCTGTATTGAGCATACTCGCTCCTAACAAAAGTGAAAATAATATTTTTTTCATTGAATTGCTCTCTGCTTGTCGTTAACTAAACTTTTAATGTTAAATTATGATTGAGTTTATTTTTACAATAAATCTTAAAAAGTGACGGCATTTTACACTAATCTATCCTGTGTGTAACACCATCTGATAAAAATTCCTTGAAAAAACGTACTATTTAGCATATTTGTTCATCATTTTTATAAGAATAACGTTATAATAGTGTCAGATTTTTTATTAAGAGTTAAGTCCTTGTCTTCTACCACTATACATTTAAGCAAAGCTACCTTTACCATCAGTGCGCCAGATATTCGAAGATTACCTGAAGATAGTGGTATTGAAGTTGCTTTTGCAGGCCGCTCAAATGCAGGCAAATCAAGCGCATTAAATACGCTAACTAATCAAAAAGGTTTAGCACGAATCAGTAAAACCCCTGGTCGTACTCAACTGATTAACGTTTTTGAAATTGGCGACAATAAACGTTTAATTGATTTACCCGGTTACGGTTTTGCTAAAGTCCCTTTAGAAATGAAGAAGAAATGGCAAAAAGCATTGGGCGAATATTTAGAAAAACGCGAAAGCCTTAAAGGCCTAGTTGTACTAATGGATATACGCCATCCATTAAAAGACTTAGATATGGACTTAATTCAGTGGGCTGCTGATAGCGACTTACCTGTTTTAGCTTTGTTAACTAAAAGTGATAAATTGTCTCAAGGTAAGCGTAGTGCTGAAGTGCTAAAAGTAAAAAAAGCCTTAGCACCACTAAATGCTGATATTAAGGTTCAAGCATTTTCATCATTAAAACGTACCGGTGAAGAACAAGCAAATAGTATTATTTGCGATTGGTTTCTTGAAGAGCCAGAAGAATAAACTAACCTAAAAAATTAGCTATTATCGATATTGATAAATAATTGTTCTAATAATTTGGGGAGTAAATCATTATCTTCTAAAAACTGAATACCAACACTCACAACACCTTGATCGTTTCGACTATTACATACCCGAGCTGATATTTTTATTTCAGCTCCTGTTTGATCTTGTAAACAAACAAATATTTTCCGTTGATTCACATTAGTCGCCAAGCTAGTACTCTTAAATAAAAAACAACAGCCTTTAAGAGATATATCCGCGATAGCGCCAAGTATTTTCATTTCTTTATTAATATTATCTTCTTCGATCATAATAGCTGCAGGAATATGAATACTTGTTCTTTGCTGCACTCTTAACTGACGATTTTCTATCTTGTTAGGGTAAGCGATAAATAAGAGTTTTTCAGGAAACGTTGAAATGTTTTTAATCACTGACTTAAAAGCACAGCACTCTCCTTTGTCACCTTCTAATAGGTAACGCACAATAACAACATTGCCCTCAACCAACACATCTTTATATTGCGAAGTACTAATGACTTTCGGGTATTTCAATAAAATATATTTACCAAATTCATAACCGACTAAAGTCAATTTCAAACGAACAGATACAGGGTGGTTTATTTGCAAATCCATAGTTTTACCTGGCTGCAATTCAAATATTTGAGGCTTACTATTTATATTGAGACCTGACATAGTATCTTGTACACATATTCTTAAAGTATCTAAAAAATAATATAATCAATAAAATCATAATATACAATAAGTAAGTGAGTGCTAATTAGTTAGGGATACAGGCAGGTATTTGATATTCAATTAAATACTGTTGTCATATTTTAGACAAAAAAAACCAGTAGCAAGGCTACTGGTATATGTAAGCTATGGGGAAGCTAGAATAAAATTATTACAATAAGTGTCCGCTAGGAACATAAATTATTATAGAGTATCCACTCTATAAATGTAAAGTATTAATAGTATAAATACTCTATTTTTATTTGTATAAATTTAATACAAAATAGTTATGCTATCTGCGCTGCCATAACTGAATTTTATTGCGCCCTACGCACAAACATTAGGCTCTTAGGCATTAGCTAAGGAGAATGATTGCACGCTGAATAGTTCTTCCGTAGAATCTGCCACGCGGTTATATTAGCCGCATACATAATGTTTTAATCTCAGGGCGGGGCGAAATTCCCCACCGGCGGTAACTTACAAAAAATCACTCCTGATTTATTTTAAGATAGCCCGCGAGCGCTCTTATTCGTTTTATTTAGTGATAAGAGGTCAGCAGATCTGGTGTAATTCCAGAGCCGACGGTTATAGTCCGGATGAGAGAGTTTAAGACAATCCACTTTTTTAACCATCAGTTGGTGCGCTTGCTCGCATGATTACTGAGGGTTAGACGAATCGTTTGTTTACAGAAAATTATTTCTGTATCTCTTTGCGCCCTGATTCTGGTAACTAAAAGAGGAAATTTACCATGAGTCAGTCACTACTTAGTCAATTTGGCACATCCCATGAAAGGGTTGAGTCTGCAATCTCCGCACTTCAATCCGGTAAAGGTTTGTTGTTAGTAGACGATGAAGATCGAGAAAACGAAGGCGATCTTATTTTTTCAACTCAACATCTCACTCAACAACAAATGGCGATGATGATCCGTGAATGTAGCGGTATAGTTTGCTTAGTTTTAGAGCAGGATGATGTCAAGCAACTGAAGCTACCGCAAATGGTATTAAATAATACCAGCCGTAATAAAACCGCATATACAGTTTCAATTGAAGCAAAACAAGGTGTTACAACAGGCGTGTCGGCAGCTGATAGAGTTCGAACTATTCAAACAGCCGCCGATCCAGATAGTACTGCGGATGATCTGAATACTCCTGGTCATGTATTCCCTCTACTTGCTGATTCAGCGGGTGTTCTTGCTAGAAGAGGCCATACAGAAGGGACTATTGATCTAATTAAACTGTCAGGATTACATTCGAAAGGAGTTTTATGTGAATTAACTAATGAAGATGGAACAATGGCAAGGTTACCTGAAATATGTCAGTTTGCTTTAAAACATGAAATGATAGTTTTGAGTATTGAAGACATAGTTAACTATCGTAATGTGCTTTTGAATATGGCTAGCTAGATCTTTTAAAGCCACTTTAAACAGTGGCTTTATCCTTTGTATCACAATGAAAATAACATAACTAATTGAGCTAAAATAAATTTATACTTAATACATTAATTTATACAATCTAACTCAAGCAATACCCATCAAATTATCAACTACAGCAAAGATTTATATATAGAGCTGAACACTACCGCCAATATTCTTATAATAGCTGTCTTTAAATGAATAAAAAGGTTTATGACTTCAACGGTAAATAAACTTTCGCTTGTAAGCCGCCCGTCTCTTTATTAGATAATTCAACTCTTCCGCCATGTGTATCAACAATACGTTTAATAATCGCTAACCCCAAACCACTTCCTTCTGTACCACGAGCTTTATCCCCTTGCGTAAATGGCTGGAATAAACGATCAATATCACTATCTGGAATTCCTTCACCTTCATCACTTACTATAAAATACGCATAACTTTTATCATGTCCGGTAATAACTTCAATATCACCTTGAGTATAGCGAAGTGCATTTTGAACTAAATTTGCTAACGCGCGTTTAATGGCGACATGACGTAATGGTATTTCAGGACAATCATTAGCAGTAAAAACAATGTGTCGATCGGCTGGTGTTTCAACATTTAATACTTCAGCGACTAAAAGATTTAAATCACCTAGCTCCGCCTTATCTTTAGAGCCATGGCGAAGATAATCAATAAATTGATCGATAATATTATTCATATCATCAATATCATTTTCAATACCTTCTTTGAGAAAATCATCAAGCTCCGACATCATTTCTGTTGCCAACCTAATTCGGGTTAACGGTGTACGTAGATCGTGAGAAATACCAGCCATCAATAAGTTACGATCGTTCTCTAATTGTTTGATTCCTTTAGACATATGATTAAAGGCTTGCGTTACAGCCATAATCTCTGTAGTACCATGCTCGGTTAACGGCTCAGGAAAATTACCTCGACCAACTTCTACAGCCGCTCTTTGTAGTGACTTTAGAGGTCTATTAAGTTGCCTTACAAATACCCAGCCACCTGCGACACTGAGTACGCCAATAATACCGAGAAAAAAGACCAGTGGAGAAAAGTTAGCTTCTTCTAACCCCATTAATGGAATTTTAACCCATAGGTTAGGAGCTTGAGGTGGACGAATCCAAAATAGATATTCGTCCCCTTGAGATATTCTTACTTCAGCAGGACCACCGAGTAATGCTGACATTTGCTCACTGCGATAAGGGTAATAACCAGCAGATGCTAAGCCTAATCTTAACGCATCTTCTTCCCGGTAAACCCCTATGCCCGTTTCATGATGAAAAGCTTCAGCCATTTTAGGGCTTAGACTTGCATCATTCAAATCGATAAACACAACCCGAATTTGTTTCGCTAATAACTGATTTATTTGCTGTTGATTAGGCTCTATTACATACAAGGCAAAAGAGATATAAGAAACAACTTGGTTTATAAATAATAAAAAGCCAATTAATAAAACAGTTTGGCCAAAAGCGCTACGGGGCAATACCTTCATGAAAAACCTTCAATGCGCAACTAAAATCTCACTTACAACAACTAGCCTTTAGTATGTGGCTATAAAAATACTAAGCTGACGTACCATCAGGCACGAAAACATAACCTAAACCCCAAACTGTTTGTAAATATCTCGGTTTAGCTGGATCTTGCTCTAACATACGACGTAATCGTGACACTTGCACATCAATACTACGTTCAAGTGCTGAGTAATCACGTCCACGCGCTAAATTCATTAATTTATCACGAGATAATGGTTCTCTTGGGTGGGTAACCAAAGCCTTCAATACCGCAAATTCACCACTTGTTAATGGCATACTAACATCACCTTTTACCATTTCACGAGTGGCTAGGTTGAGCTCATATTCTCCAAAAACAATATTATTTTCAGCCATAGAAGGAGCACCTGGCGCTTCTTGTATTCTACGACGTAATACCGCTTTGATTCTGGCTAAGAGCTCTCTCGGATTAAAGGGCTTGGGCATGTAATCATCAGCACCAATTTCTAAACCAATAATGCGATCAACCTCATCACCTTTTGCCGTAAGCATGACAATTGGAATATTATTATTCTGTTGACGTAAACGACGACAAATTGATAAACCATCTTCACCTGGTAGCATTAAATCTAACACTAACAAATGAAAATTCTCTCGCTCAAGCAATCTATCCATCTGTTCAGAATTAGCAGCACTACGAACAACATAGCCCTGTTCAACTAAATAACGTTCCAATAATGAGCGCAAGCGCATATCATCATCGACCACTAAAATTTTTTGGGTTTCTTGGGACATTTTATTCTCACAAAAATATTTGCTTTCTATTAAAATGACTATAAGCGATATAGCAACAAATTAAAAAGAAGGATTAGTAAATGTTTCAGGGCATTTGTTACAATTTATGACTATGTTGAAACCACTTCAAACCAGTCTCTGGTTTTTTATTCTTTTAGTCATTATTGTAAGTAATTGATTGCCTGCGCAGAAACACATTGAGTAAAACTTTTTTGGCGTTCACTTCGAGATAAAGATTTGATAGTTTTTTCCACTAACGCCATTTTCTGTTGCCGTTCAACATCAGGTAAATGTGCCAATTGTTCATGAAAACAACCCAAAAGCCCAAAATTCAAAGCGACTTCAGACTGCATATTATCTTCATTAAGACACAGCACTAACTTCTCTGCTAAGCGATTTTTATCCATATTTAAAATAAGATCATTAAGTTTATAATTAACCGGCTCAACTTTACGTGCTTGATTACAGGCATATAACATATCAGCTACCGCCACAATTGGCATTAATTGTTGATGCTGCTCGCTAAAGGTGTCCTTTAACCAAGTATTATGCTCGGCTACAGCGTTTTTTTCTGCTACATCATCTTGCTCTGCCTTAGCCGAAAAAATAATTGAAAACAGTAATATATATAAAATAAATGGTGATATTTTCATTCGTAAATTTAGTTTACCTTGCCAATGTGAATATTAGTATACCGCTTCTATTTGAAGATGCTAGTTTCGAATAATGGATTATTACTTATTGCTATATTTAACGCTTTCAATACATAAAAAATGATTCACTTTTCTCTTTAAAGCAAAAAATTAACGTTTTATTTACATAATAATGCAATTTTTAAAGCATAATTTTAATTTTTGTCGTATATTCAACATTGTAGAGATTAACGTATGTCATCGCTCACGTTAAGCCCTACAAATTTTATTAGGAAAGCTAAAAAAGTGAAATAAATGAGCCTTGGCTGCACTTTTAAAACACTATGAATAAACTAGGATGAAAATTATGAATGCAGAAGAAATAATTGAACAAATGACGCAAATGACTTTACTTTACGGTCCAAAATTATTGGGCGCTATCGCGGTATGGATCATCGGTGGATGGATAGTAAAAGGTATTGGTGGCGCATTTAAAAGCACATTAAGCAAAAGTAAAACTGATCCATCATTAATACCTTTCTTAACAGGTATTGTTAATGGCCTGCTAAAAGTAATGTTAGTTATCACTGTCCTGGGCATGTTAGGCATAGAAATGACTTCGTTTATTGCTATTCTTGGTGCTGCTGGTTTAGCTGTGGGTATGGCATTATCTGGTACATTACAGAACTTTGCTGGTGGTGTGATGATTCTTATCTTCAAGCCATTTAAAGTGGGTGACTTTATCGAAGCTCAAGGTTATTCTGGCTCTGTATCTGAAATACAAATTTTTAATACTATTATGAAAACCCCTGATAATAAAACAATTATTATCCCTAATGGTGGTTTATCAACTTCATCAATGATTAACTATTCAACAGAAGAAAAAAGACGTGTTGATTGGACTATTGGTATTGCTTATGGTGATGACGTAGATAAAGCCAAAGAAGTAATCAAGAGATTATGTGATGAAGATTCACGTATATTAAAAGATCCTGCTGTATTTATTGCTGTTTCAGCATTAGCAGACAGCTCTGTTAACTTTGCTGTTAGAGCATGGGTTAATGCGCCTGACTATTGGGGCGTACACTTTGAATTAAATGAAAAAGTATATAAAACTTTTGAAAGCGAAGGGCTAAATATTCCTTACCCACAAATGGATGTTCACATTCATAAAAATGATTAATAGATAACTAATATAGCGACGAACAACACTATATAAAATAATTATCTACAACCTGCTTAAAAGAGCTATACCATTAATTTGGCTAGCTCTTTTTTTTATTGTGAAAACTGCCAGCTAAGCAGCAAAGATAATTGAAGAGCAATATTGACGATCATAAATACTGCTCTACATAAAAATATCCACAAATGCTGATTTGCATATGATACTGGTGGCATTATGACGAATGTTGAATTAAAAGGTCGTTTAGTAAAACTGACAAATAAAAAACAATAAAAGCTAGCCAAATTAACTATCTGCGATTAAAGCTAAAACTCGCCTCTTTAATCACTTTACCTGACTCATCAACTGGTGTCGTAAAGAACTCAACATTAAGTTTGTCCTTATCATTATCAAGCGTGATGTGCGCGTATCCCCAAACAAAGCTTTTCGACCATAATAATTCATACTCGGGATAACGCTTTTCTTGTTGCTCGGCAAACGGGGTATGTTTACCACGCATTTTAGAAGCTGCACCACTAATGATTAAGGGTAGTGGCTCCATAGTTTTATCAGTATATTTTGAACAGTCATCAGTTAAAAGTTCTAAGTCATGCTCATGACCTGCAATATATGCATCAGCATTTTTACATAATGTTGGTAAAAGTAGTTCGCGCAAAACATGACCTTCACTATACTTTGTGCCACCAATCGACCAAAGAATATGGTGCCCATATACCACCTTCCACTTAGCGCTTGATTTCTCTAATCCTTCTTTTAACCACTGAAGTTGTACTTTGTCTTCGCCATTAACAGGGCTCTCATGTGGCTCTGCGATATCGAATTCACCTAATCCTTTAGCTTTAGCTTCTGCCATACTCATTTCACTGCCATCAGGCTTTAATGGAATTTCAAAAATAGGATTCGCAGCTAATAGCATATTGGTATCTAAAACAAAAAACTCAACATCATTACCTGGCGTGCCCATTTTGTATTGATAATAACCCTTTTCATCTAAATGGAAATTAGCCTGTTCCTCCATCCACTCAGTTTGAAGCGCAACACCTTTACGTGATGTTTTCCAATCATGATTACCTAGAGCTGAATAAATTATCATTTCTGGATTTTCATCAATTAATGGCTGTAAAGGTTTTAAAATAAGATCATTCATACGTTTTTGATCGTCTTTACCATCATCAGCATCAGCGCCATCAGGGTAGATATTATCACCAAGCTGAATGGCAAAATCACACTTTCGAGTTCTACAAGTTTCAGTCATTGCTTTACCCACGGCTAATGCACCACCAAGCTCCGTTGTTATTTCAGTATTCGGATAAACATATAAAGGGGCGTGGTCAAATTCTGCTAGCGGACGGTAGTCTTCCAACCAATCGTCTCTTTCTTTGGCAATAAACTCTGCTTTATTTCTTGGATTTTTAATATGCTTAATTTTCGGATAGTCATGATGATAACCACCATCACCAAAGGCTAAGAATGAAATATTTTGATTTTGGTTAGCCTTATCTTCAACGCTATTATTTTGTATATTAACTTCTGATAAATTAGTACGGCTTTCAGCGCAACCGACGATTAATGAACCCGTCATTACTGTTATCGCCAATGCTTTAGTAAGCTTTACATTTCTTATACACGTTTTTCTAACGAAATAAGTGATTCTATTTAACATATGTATGCCTTTCGATTATAAAATATAATAGCCGAGCGCTAATACTCGGCTATTATGGATAACGGTTGTTTTAAAAGTGTTTTTAAATTAAAGCGATGAAATAGTGATACCCAATTCAAAGGTACGGCCATATTGCTCATATTGATAATTATATTGTTTCGCACCATGGTAAATATACATTGGTTCATCTGTTAAATTTGAGGCATTAAAGTAAAATTGAACGGTATCAGAGAAATAATATTTGCTGCTAAAATCCACTTGTGTATGCGCGGCTTCATATACGGCAACATCATTTTCATTGAATTGAAATGTTTTACTTTTATAACTCGTACTTAAACGTGTACTAATTTTGTTATTTTCATAACCCAGCGTAATATTCCCGATAACATCTGACTGATTTGGTAAAGCATCATCAGCGTCAACCAGAGTACCATTAGCACCCAATAAAAGACCTGAATCAAAGCTCTTATTCCATGCTAGCTCCAACCCAATTAATGAAGCTTCTCCACCATTAATTGGCTGAATGACTTCTTCAAATCCATCCCAACTACCATTGTCTTCAACTTCACTTAATACAATAAAGTTACCAATATCTTTATAAAAAACACCTGCAGAAATTACCCCTATATTTTCTGGATAATATTCAATCGATGCGTCAATATTTTGTGACTCATAAGGCGCTAAATCAGGGTTACCTACTTCTGCTTTGCGTTCTATTTCAGTTACGCCATCCTCTTCCGTAATTTCAGTTTCAATTAATTGATACGCAGCTGAATCACCAAACGTTGGGCGCGCAATAGTCTGAGTATAAGCAAAACGTGCAATTAAGTTATCACGTATGCTGTACTTAACGTTCAAACTCGGTAGTAAATAATCATAATCTTTTGATACATTCCATGTTTCAATATTTGGAATTTCAGTATCGTTAACGTCATCAACCACTAATTCAACCCGGTTACCTGTCGTTTCAAAATCAGTACTTTCATAACGTAACCCTGTCACTATTTGCCATTTTTCAATATCCAAAGTCATCATGGCATATAACGCAAAAACATCTTCGCTACTCGTATATGAGTTAGCACGTGTTTCGATGTCAGATTCAGTTTGATTCAGTGCGAAACTACTTCTATTGGCTTTAACATAATCTTGTATACTTTGTTGAGATAGGCCTGGACCAAAATCACCTAGGCTGTAATCAACTGTACCACTGTTAAAGTTTTCAGCCGTTATATCACCAAAATCACCATCGTAAAGTATTGAGTTAGCACTTTTCTCTTTTTCACGACTGCGATATTTACCACCCAACTTGAAAGCACCATTATTATTTTGCCAAACAAAGTCTTTCGTTAGATCTAGACCTATACTAACTTCTTCATCTTCTGAGTTGTTATTTTCATAAACAACTTCATCCATTTCAAAAATATTTAAATCATGAGCATTAGCGGATTGTGTTAATACTGGGCTATCATTTGAAGTGGTATAACCCAAATCAATATCTTCACCAACAAACGTGACATCCATTCTATCGGGTTCATTTTCACTCGATTTTGAATAACCTAATTGATACTCAACTAACCAGTCATTTAGTTGATTTTCACCGCCAGCAACCATTGAAAGGATTTCTTGCGTTTCATATCGATCTTTAGTGTCTCGCTCTAATTCAGCATTACTGTATTGCGCAGAATTACTTGTGTATGAATTCAAAACCCCTTTATCGAGCTTAAATTCTTTACGTAGTCGATATTCATTATCCGAGAACTCACTATAAAAGCTGCGTAGGTAATATTTGTCTGTGGCTGAGGCGTATAAATCAAGATTTAATGCTGCACCAAAACGTTCACGCTCAATAGTATAAGAACGCTGCTCTATTTCTTCTGCACCAAATATTTCTATATCGTCACCATTAATATCTTCAACTTCAATGATATTCCAGCCACCATCAGTTTCACTGTTTTCAGAGCCAAAAGAACGTTTGAACCATGATAATGCACCAGCAACACCTAGCTGCATACCATCATTAAGTTGATAAACATCAGAATAACTTCCAGAAAGTTTAGGGCTCGCCTCACTGACTTGCTCATTGTATGAGCCTTGAGCTGTTAAGCTATAATATTGACCTTCACGATCAAATGCGCTTAAACTTTTTACTTCAATTGAGCCACCAACAGCATTAGCATCCATGTCTGGTGTTACTGTTTTACTAACTTCTAAGCTAGCAATTAATTCACTAGGAATGACATCCATAGCAACACTACGTACACCTGCTTCAGGTGACGGTACATTTAAACCATTAATGGTGACATTATTTAAATTAGGATCAATTCCTCGAATAGCAACAAAACGACCTTCTCCTTGGTCACGCTGAATTGATAAACCCGGTAAACGTTGTAATGCTTCAGCAGCATTTTGATCAGGTAATTGGCCAATACCATCAGAGCTCACAACTGATAGTTGGCGATTTGCATTTTTCTTTCGGTTTAATGCACCAGCTTGACCAGCACGTTGACCATAAACAATCATATTATCTATATTACTGTCCGTTGCACCAATAATATAATTTTGACTTGCTGCTTGTTCTGCCGTTATCGTTAGTGTTTTTCGTATCTCTGCTGTACCAAGATAATTAATCACTAAAGTATACTGACCTTCAGGTAAGTTAGAAAATTTGAATGAACCATCACGCTTACTTACCGTGGATAAGTTTAATTCTTCAATTTTTATTGAGGCACCTTCAAAATAAACACTGTTCTTAGCATCAGTAATACGGCCTGAAAAATCAGTTTCAGCGAAGACTGAGCCTGAAGAAATCGCCATAGTACTCGCTAATACAGTACTTAATATTGCTTTATTAAGGGTGGATAATTGGAATTTTTTATTGGTATATTTCATGTTTTTTGTCTCATGGTTATAGTGTTATTTTTTGATGTGCTACTTTTTAATGACGCTACGGTAAACAAAAAAAATGACATAAATATTTCACTCAACTTTTAAAACAAGCGAACCCACAAAATATCGCGAATTTTCTCCTATTTCTTAATGAAAAAATAACAAAATGAGCTGAAATGACCCCCATCAGTATTTAAGAAAATCGAGTTCTACTTACTAAACGAAAAGTACATCATCACAAGAACGACTTAAATACCCTTATTTTCATGCCATAAACATAATAACGGTCATAAAAGTGTCACTTGTTTGAGCTAAAATGACCCTACTCTGGTTAAAAGTAGATATATTTGTGTACACAATCACTTCATCACAACTCATAAAGCACTAAGATTATGAACTTAGATTTGTTTAGCTTTCATCGTTACTTGTTCATTGTCTTGCTTTTGGCTATTGCTAGCGTTGCCACATTTACTTTTCAACTAGGTGAACTAAAAGCATATGCCAACATTGATTTTTTTGATGTACTTGGCGAGGGAGGTATAACCTTAATAACACTTGTTTGGGTGTTTTTTATATTAATTAGTCGTCCATCAGGAAAGGTTACTAACTTACTTTTCACCGGATTAACACTCACCCATATCTCGATGTTACTCGACTTTCTTGATGAATTTTTACTTTATCCTGAAGATAATACTTGGCTAACAACTATTGAATCACTGCCAGCGCCTATTGGTATGCTAATTATGTCTATCGCACTATACCAATGGCACCTAGAACAAGTAAGCATTAACACACAACTGCGAAAAACTGAGCGGTATTATCGCGACCACAGCCTGACTGATTTTGTTACCGGTTTATACAGCGCTAAATATATGAAAACGCAATTGCAGCGCGAAATAGTGAACGCAAAAAATGTAAATTTCAATGACTACAACCTAGATAAAAATGCGCAAAAGCAAATGCTCACATTCACTTTAATGCTTATTGATATCCGTCAATTTGATCAATTTAATCGTAAACATGGTGATAACCAAGGCAATATATTGTTACGTGAAATTGCACAAATTATTCTCATGAACTTACGAGATAATGACTTAGCCTGTAGATATGCAAGTGATTGTTTTATTGTATTAATGCCAAATACTGACACGAAAACTGCTGAGCAAGTTGCTCATCATATTGAAAAATCTATTGAGCACTTAGCCTTTAAAGTCGGCTCCTCTACTACAGCTAATTATCAGCATGTCGCTAGTTGTGTGATGAGCTTTAATGGTAAGGAAGATCACCTAACGACTTTAGAGCAGTTGAACGAGCGTATGAGAATAACTAAACAAAGATTACACCAGCAACAGCTAATTAAGGAAGATGTAGTAACTCAACGAGATAACGCTGCAACCCAAAATACTATAATTGGTTTAGACCCGGTTCAATTAAAACAACAGACCAATAAGTGTATGGTTAATTAATGAAAACTTTCGACCGAGATGATGATGTTATTCTCTGTCGTCAATTTGTGGTAGCTTTAGTTGATTTAGCCAAACAAAGCGGCGTACACCCTGATAGAGTCTTAAAAGGTACTCAGTGCTTCTATTCAGATTTAACGATGAGTAACACACTAATTTCAACGAAAGAATTTCTTACTATTATCGACAATGCTGTAAAATTGACCAAACGTGACGATTTAAGTTTTATTTTAGGGCGTAAATATTTTTCCAGCCAATTGGGCGCTTTGTCTCAAGCTTTACTCAACTGTAAAAACATTGCTCACATGATAAAGCTGTGTCAGTTATTCCAATTTCAACTATTCCCCTTTTTATTTTTTACACTGATTAAAAGTCGTAGAAACAACGAAATAAAAACACATTTACTACTCAATAGCGCTATCGGTTCTTTAACCGATAACCAAGAACGTTTTCTTTATGAATTTGTATTGAGTGCCTGTACGGGCGCACTAAAGTATCGTTTCGGAGAATCAATTCCAGTCACCATCCGATTACCTTATGAAACAGTTGAGCATATAGAGCAATATCATGTAAATATTGGCAGTAAACCTTATTTCAACCAACCACTTGCCATGTTAAGTATCGATGATAAATGGCTTTATCATTCTATTGATGACTGTAGTTTATCATTAAAAAAACTTGCTATAACCGAAGTAAAAAACAATCAAAAAAATAAGGTATATATAGGTTTTACACAAGCTGTATGTCAGTTTATCCATAGTAATTTAACTTATAATACATGCAAGTCGTGTAGTGCTACTACAGATATTAGTTTACAAAGCTGCGCACAATACTTTTCAGTGAGTCCTGCTACATTAAAGCGTAAACTTGCTCAACATCACACCAATTTCCAACAATTACTAGATAAGATGCGCCGCCAACATGCTGTATTTGCAATAATAGAAAACCAGCAAAGTAATGAGTGCATTGCCTCAAGCTTAAAGTTTAATGACATACCAAACTTTAGAAGAGCTTTTAAACGCTGGACCGGGTTAACGCCTAGTGCTTTTAGAGAAAATGAACAATATTCGCTGTTAACATAAACGTTAGCTAATAATTATTCTTTGATATTTTTTGCGAAATAAATTTTGGCTTGCTCAGTAACTTTAGGTGCTAATAACACCGTAGATATCATTGTTGGAATAGCCATTAACGCATACATGATATCAATTAAATTAATAACTAATGCGAGTGAAGACACTGCACCAACAATAATTAAACAAAGATAAAACCACACATAAGCTTGCTCAAAGCGTTTACCCAATAAAAACTCTGCACATTTACTGCCGTAATACCAAAAGGTTAACACCGTACTTGTACTCAGAAAAAATACCACTAACGTTAATAGATAACCGCCAATATTTGGAAATGCTTGTTCAAATACGTGTGCTGTTAAACTCACACCTGTTAGTTGTAAATCTCCAATATCTGTAACTAAAATAGCTAAAGCAGTACAAGTACAGACAATTAAGGTATCAACTATTGGTCCAAGTGTAGCAACTAGCCCTTCACGTGTTGGTTCATTTGTTTTGGCAGCACCATGCGCCATTGATTCAGTACCGATACCCGCTTCATTAGAAAAAGCACCTCGCTGCACTCCAATTAAAACCACTGAGCCAATAAAGCCACCGGCCACTGATGAGCCACTAAAAGCACCGACAAAGATCGAAGCAAACGCACTAGGAATAGCAGAGAAGTTCATAACTAATACCCCTAATGTTAAAATAAAATAACAAATAACCATAGTTGGGATGACACTACTGGTAATTTTAGCTAACCGTTGTAACTTCCCCATAACAATATAAGTAATTAAAATACAAAGAAATAATCCTGTTACTAAATCAAAAGTAAAATGTTCATTCGCGCTAGCAAAGCCATGAGGAATAGCGACAACATCGCGTAGCACTTGTACCAACTGGTTTATTTGAAAAATAGGTAAAGCACCAAACATTCCTCCTAAGCAAAACAACCAAGCTAAAGGTAACCATTTTTTGCCTAACCCTTCCCGAATGACATACATAGGGCCACCCTGAATGCGACCACTGCGATCTAATCCTCTATACTTTACCGCTAAAGTTGCGGTATAAAATTTTGTTGCTATGCCAACAAGCGCGGTTATCCACATCCAAAAAATCGCGCCTGCACCACCAATAGTAATAGCAACAGCCACACCAGCAATATTTCCTAATCCCAAAGTACCTGATAAGGCAACTGTTAACGCTTGAAAGTGTGTTAAATCGCCAGGTGCTTTTTCTTCGGCTGAGAATTTACCTGATGTTATTTCAACAGCGTGCTTTAAATACCGATAAGGTAAAAAGCGACTATGAAATACAAAAAAAATGCCTCCTCCCACGAGTAAAATAACAAGGGGCAACCCCCACATAAAAGCTGCAACATTGCCAAGGAAGTTAGTTAATTCAGTCATATATAATTGATTTTATTTTAGTTTAATTTGATTAAGTTAATTAATAGTTTTTATATCAGGGAGATTCCACTTTACTTACACGCTATAGTAACAAACTTTGATCTATTTCATGGTATGCATCTGCAGCATTAATTAGTGAATTAGCGGTTAAATTAGGCACACCATAGACAATTGTTTTAACAGAAAATTCTGTTCTAATATGTTTTAATAGCAAATCAAAATCACCATCGCCAGATAATAACACCACCGTATCAATACCTCCGCTTGCCGCTGCCGTCAAGACGTCAATCGTAATACCAACATCCCAATCCCCTTTAGCTGAGCCATCACTACGTTGAATAAAGGGCTTTAGTTTTACATCAAAGCCAATATGTTTTAGCGCTTTTTGAAATTTATGCTGTTGATCGTCGCTACGTTGAATAGCATAAGCACTTGCTTGCACTATATCGCCTTGCGCCATTAATTCTTGCCATAGTAATCGGTAGTTAAATTGCCGATGATAGCTATCTCTAGTGGTATAATAAATATTTTGTACATCAACAAAAATAGCAATTTTTTGCAAAACATTTCCTTTAAGACGTTAATTAAATTAGTTTACAAATCAACCAGTAAAATAACATAAACACTTGTTACTGTTACAATATAACGTTAAAGTACAAACAAGGTTACAACAAATTAGCACATGGTTTAGGAATAAGGTATGCCTTTCGACAATAACTATCAAGTTTCATCTAATTTTAGTGAACTTACTCATGACTTTCTTTCAAACCATTTAATTCCACCTACACCAGCAAATTATGCCGTAATCTACCTTTATATTAGTAATGAAAATGAACTATTAACGGCAGCAATAGATCAAAAAATCAAGCAAAATACACCTATCATGGCTGACTTTCTAGCAGATTTATTTAAACGTTTTGTTTCTTTTAGCGAGCAAATTGATAGTACGGTAATATCGCCTTTTGAAGAAGTATTAAGCAGTACCTTAGAACAGATAAGTTTACAGGTAGGCAATGAAGATAAAGTAACCACCAGCCTACATAAACTAAAAATTATTTTGTCGGAAAATAAACATCATAAATCACTTAAAAACATAGTGAGTTATCTATCTGACACAATTAATAATACCAAAGAGCAACACCACGAATTGTCAAAGAAACTATCAACAACTCAGCAAGAAATTAACCAATTAAAACAAAAGCTTGAATCATCAAGACAGGAAGCATTAATAGATTCCTTAACTGGTTTATTAAATCGCCGTGGTTGTGATGATAAACTACAAGCCTTGGATTTTACTCAAACACATTCATCACTTGTTATCGACATAGATCACTTTAAAAAGATAAATGATAATTTTGGTCATTTTATCGGTGATAAAGTTATACAGCGCATCGCTAAAATTATTAAAAATAACCTTACTGAAGAAGATCTTGCTGTACGTTTTGGCGGAGAAGAGTTCTTAGTAGTGATGACTAACAAATCGATTATTGAAGCAGAAGACGTAGCAGAAAAAATTCGTATTTCCATTGAGAAAGTAAAATTAATTCACCGAGAAACAAACGAGCCCCTCCCCCCAATTTCTGTTTCTATCGGTATCGCACAAAATAATAATGCCTCCGATTGGTCAAGCCTATTTAAAGAAGCTGATAATGCTCTTTATCAAGCTAAAAAATCAGGAAGAAATCGCTGTATTTGCGCATAAAACTACGAGTTCATCAGCGTTATCTTGAACTGGTTTAAGTATAAATGTTAAACTGGCGCCTCTGAATTTCCTACACAATTAATAGTAGCAGTCATGACATCTGTTTTACGTTCTTTTTTTTATTTATTATTAAAGTTTCCCCTTCGTTTATTCTTACGCAGCAAAATTGTATTAGATGCCGAAACAGCCGTTGAAACACCTACTCAGCCTATTTTTTATATTGTTAGCCATCAATCTGCTAGTGATTTATTAGCACTACAAAAAGCATGTAAAGATCAAAACTTACCTGATCCTTTAAGCAAAATAAAAATAAACAATAAGTTCTTCGAACGTACTATATGTTTGGCAAAACCTACGTCACTTTTCGGATTCAAACGTAGAAAAACGCAAGCATTACAGCAAGGGTTAGCCATATTAAATGAACACCACATTGATAAAACCCTTGATGGTCAGCTTATTCCAGTAAATCTTATTTGGGGACGTATTCCTACCAAAGAAAAAAATAATGCGAATGTGTCTTCATTATTGGCAGAGCAAGCTTCTCCAACTTGGCTGAGAAAGTTTTTTATCGTGCTATTTTTAGGTCGTGATAATTTAATACGCTTTAGTGAAGTACTGTCTTTACGAAATATGTCTGACAACCACGGAAACGATAAAGATACCGCCCATAAATTACTACGTGTTGCCCGTTTCCACTTCCATCGTCAAAACATAGCAGCTAAAGGCCCAAGACTGATTCATCGCGAGCAAATGTTTACGGCTTTATTCGCTAATCCCTCAATAAAACGAATAATTAAAGACGAAGCAAAAAATAAAAACATCAGCCCTGAAAAAGTAAAAAAACAAGCTTTGGCGATGATGGAAGAAATAGCTGGCGATTATAGTGTGTCATTAGTACGCCTAGGCGAAAGAATCTTACGTTGGTTATGGGGCCGATTATATACAGATATAAAAGTAAATAATTCCCAAGTCTTAAGAAAATTAGCACAAGACGGTCATGAGATTATTTATGTTCCCTGTCATCGCAGTCATATGGATTACCTACTACTTTCTTACGTTATTATTCAAGAAGGCTTAGTAATGCCACGTATTGCGGCAGGTATTAATCTAAATTTCTGGCCAGCTGGCGCTATTTTCAGAAAAGGTGGTGCATTCTTTATTCGCAGAAGTTTTGCTGGCAACCGTTTGTATTCCACTATTTTCCGTGAATATTTAGGCTTACTTTTTGAACGAGGTTATGCTGTTAAATATTACACCGAAGGCGGCCGTAGTCGTACAGGACGACTATTACCACCTAAAACAGGCATGTTAGCCATGACCATTCAAAGCTTATTACGCGGTATTGATCGCCCATTAACGTTAGTGCCGGTCTATTTAGGTTATGAACATGTCATGGAAGTTGGTACTTACCATAAGGAATTAAGTGGTAGTGAAAAGAAAAATGAATCGATCTTAGGTGTACTTAAAGCCATTAAAAATTTACGAAATTACGGTAATGGCTATGTTAATTTTGGCGAACCCATTAATATTAATAATTATTTAACGGAACAAGTACCGCACTGGAAAGATGCGATAGATCCTATCGATCCACAGAAACCCAATTGGTTAACGCCAACGGTAAACGATATTTCAAACCAGTTAATGACTAACATTAACCAGTGTGCTGCACTTAATGGTGTTGCCCTAGTCGCATTAATTTTGCATGCCAGTGAGAACAAAGCGCTTGCAAAACATGATTTAGAAAAACACTTAGATTTCTTTCTCAAGATTCAACGAGAAGCGCCTTTTAGTAAAGAACTGACCATACCAGAAGAAAATGGAGCCGACTTACTTGCCCATGTAATATCGCTCAATAAAGTAACTATTTCTGAAGATAGCTTTGGTACGATTATTTCTTTAGACAGCTCTGCCAGCCTAGAAATGCGCTATTACCGCAATAATATTTTACACACCTACGCACTAAGTTCGTTAATATGCCGATTACTAACGCATAATAGTAGAATATCTAACGAGCAAATAGTTAGCCAAAGCATCAACTTATTAACAACATTGAAAGAAGATTTGTTCTTATGGCAAACACCTGAACAAATTACCGTACAAGTTAAAGAGCTGCTAACCACTCTAGAAAGTAATGGTGTAATTAAGCACACAGAATCAAATTTTTGGGCATTAACAGAAGATACAGAGTTACTAAATCAAATTCACTTAATGGCTGAATGTATTGATGAAAGCATACAACGCCTCGCGATCATTACTTCTTTAGCAACACGATTAGCGCCATTAACAAGACGAGAATTAGAAGAAAAAGTTGTCGCTATTGCCAAACGTTTAGCCGTTTTAAATAATATTACAGCACCTGAATTTATTGATAAAAAGTCTCAATCAACCTTAATAAATACTTTGCGTGAGCAAGGTTATTTAGCATTAAATGATGATGGATTACTCGTTGTATGTCCTAATATGACAGAACTTAAAACGTCAATTACTAATTTAGTCTCGATTGAAGTTTTACAGAGTATTGCGAGATAATCATAAATGATCTTAAGCTAAATAACTTAATTGAGTTATTTAGCTTAGCAGTACAGACCTAGTGCTGGTTAGGAGTGAAAGTTAATCTAACTATATAAAGTTTAGTTAACAGCCTATGCAAAATAGAGTTCGGTTAGCACCCTTTAACTTTACTCGGCAATTGTCCCTAGCTCTGTTGATACTTGTTCTATACCTTCTTTAGCAATCTTATTACTTAATTCTGCTTGTTTACTGCTTAACAGAGAAATACCCTCAACTACCATATCAAATGCTTTCCATTCACCTGTTTTTTTATTTTTTCGCATTTTAAAAATAACATCAATTGTCGGACTATTTAACTCAACTATTTGCACTTTAATCCCTACAATTTTTTTCCCTACAACTGACTTTTCAGGTTCAAATACAATTTCTTGATTTTTATATTGCATCAAAGCTGTTGCATAAGTTCTTGATAAATAGCTACGCATAGAATCAACGAATTGCTCTCTCTGCTCTTTAGTGGTGTTCTTCAAATGCTTGCCCAAAATACGATATGACGCATATCTATAATCTATTGATGGCATCAACTCTTCTTCAACAATATTTTGCATTACTTCAGGCGACTTTATAATTTCCTGCTGGCTAGCCGCAATGCGATTAAATAGTTTATCGCCCACCTTCTCCAAAATAACATAAGGTGAAGATTGATCCATTCCATAAGATAAGGTTGACATAGAAAATATTACTAAAAATATCACTATGGAATTTACTATACGTTGCATTTTCTGCTCCTGAAAAACTCTATTAATTTAATTTTGTAGCTACACTCAACCACAAACCGACCGTTCGGTATATTCAATGAGCGAAGAATATCACCGACCGATCGGTTTGTAACTATTTATTTGTACTATTTTTGAAATTTATGCGAGAAAAGATGAAAAATATTATTAATGTCTAAACATGTTGAGCGTTGAACTACTTTCTCAACGCACGAATATAAACACAAAGTTCTAACATCACTTGTTGAAATAAAGATTTATTGCGTGAACCTTTACATAAGGTTGTCGCACCATAAAAAGTGGCGACAATAAAATAAGCAACTTGGGTTAATGTTATATTATCGCGCAAATCACTTTTTACTCGCCCTAAAGACTCAACCATTAGTTGATTGAGCTTTTCTTGCATTGTTAATATGCGTAAACGAAAACCTTCATCAACATTTGCCATTTCTTCACAAAGGTTATTCAATGGGCAACCGCAAACAGCTTCACTACACACCATAGCATCACACATTGACATAAAAAAATCACACAAACCTTCAATTGGGTCTTCATGACTCAATGCCGGTTGCCAAGTATCTAAAAAAATAGGTATATATTTCTCTTCAAAAACGGCATAACCCAATTCAAGCTTATTAGTGAAATGATAATACAAAGCACCTTTCGATATCCCACAACGATTAATGATGGTAGACAAGCCAGTTGCTTGAAAGCCATGTAGGTGAATTTCATCAGCAGCTACAGTAAGTATTTTTTCACGTGTTTGTTCAGCATCGCTCATGATTACGGCTCTTAATATTGATAATTTGTTAACCACTGGATATTAACAAACCGATTGGTCTGTTGCAAGAAAGATGTAATACGGTAGTTATTTTTTAGAATGATAGAAAACTATGATATTAGTTGGAGAAGTTCACAGTACTACGACAAAATCAGAGTTTTACCAATAAAACACAAGTATTAAAAATATATCAAGTTGCAGAGCATATAGCGCTTTTAATCTCTTATTATCAATGTTATAAACTGACAAAATATATACTTAAAGGATTAATTGTGAAAAAAATACTATTGATAACCTGCCTACTTTTGTCATCTAACAGCTTTGCATTAGAGCTTGCTAAATATCCAATAGAACTTAGCTCGGGTGATGGTGTTAATGTTATTATTGCACCGACAAAAGACAACAAACAAGCGCTAATAAAAGTAACTGGTATTAATCATGAAATTGATGACATTACATTTTTAACCGATTTTAAACCTCATGGTAGCAACAAGGCATACAAATATACTTATGACGGTTCTGAGCGTAGCTTAGTCACTGTGAGTGAAGGCTATCGTTGTTGCTCTTATACTCTTTATATACCAGAAACACGAGATGGCACCTACTTATCACAAAAAGAAAAGTCAGATCCTGGCATAGTTGCAGGTTTAAAAGCCCAATATGAACAACAATTAAGCCAAAATATTCAAGCTACGTTAGCTAATTTTAATCGCGAAAAACACTTAGGTTATCAACAGAAAAAAATCGCTGCGGCTAATAACGAAATTGTTAAACAGTGCGGCTTAAAAATAGAAACAGCTGTTGATTGGAAAGCCATTAATGATGATACATTAAAAGATTACGCTGTAGGTTCATTTTGCGCACAGGTAGCTACTGAAATGGCAGATATGTGTGAAAACAATCAAGGCTTTAAAAATGATATCGCTCATATTGATGCTATTGAATGTCAATTTACTGATCAGTTAAAACTGCGTCAAAACGGTAAGACTCTAACATTCAAAACAGCACCTAAAGCCCCTAATCAACGTCAATTTATTCAATCTTATTTATTAAACTTATAAAGAGTTTTTAACAATCCGTTAAACTTTATTTTAACGGGTTGTGCTTGCTCTTACAGAAGAAAAATGAGTAATACTAATTCTTATTTTACTAAATAAAATTACTTTTATCGTAAATACAGCAATTAAAAACTAGTTGTAAATACGCCAAATTTAATATTAACAATGCTAATAGCACTTAACTGTGCCTACTTTATTCTTTGAAGATACCTTTTGTACTCATTATGTAAAAGCCATATTTTTCAGTTTTACTGTCCAGAATAATCAACGACCTGTGATTGCTTTTTAGTATCACTGGGATATTCATTAAAAAATTTAAAATAGTCTTGTGCAAATCGACCTTGATTGACAATCCCATAACTTTTGGTCAACTCAGCAATCGTTTTTGTTTTATCTTCTTTTAACGTTATATGAATTTGCTGTAGCCTACGTGTAATTATATATTGTTTCGGTGTCATACCAATAATTTGCTTAAAACTATACTCCAAGGTGCGAACGCAACAAAAACTGGCTTTTGCCAACTCAGGAATTGTCATCTTAAAATCATTAGTTTTGTGCATATAATTTAATGCTCGACTAACAATTTCAAATTGTCGGGGTTTCCTGATACTAGAGATAGTCAGATTGGTTGAGCTTAGTGATAATAAATCACATAATAAGTGAATAATAGTTTCTTGTGCATCTATAACCGATTGATAATTGAGTATATGTCTATTATTAAGTAAACTATCAATTGTATGACTTAAATTATTTAATGTATTGATATTACTAGAAAAACCTTGCCTATCAAAATACTGATAGTCAAGTACCTCTTTTAAAATACTTAAATTTTCACTACCGTAATAACTAGCCAATTCTTCTGAAGAGATAATAACCACATAATATTTAGGATAATGCTTAGGAATCCTAGTCAAGATTTCTTGACCCTGTTTAAAAACTAAAGGTTGATTAGCTAAAAAACCTTTACCATTTACAAGTAGGCCAGTAGCTCCTTTATAGGGGATAACAATATAAAAACAATCTTCTGTTATTCGAGCATGAAATTGTACAGAAGTGTTAATAAACTTATCACTTATTATTACTTTAGGTAATTCAAATTGTCGCTGCTGACACGAAAAAATTCCTGGGGATAGTTGGGTGGCATATACGTCCATATTTATAAGTACTTTACGGTACTCATCGATGGAATAAAACTCTAAATCTGTCACATTGGTTAATTATAGTTACTTAAATTTTGTACTAAGAAACTATCCATATAGCCTAACTAAGTCAACAGCAGCCAGTATACATTTTACGCACAATACCTTGACAAATTATAAGGTTTAATAAGAATAAATAAGGTGCTCCTCAGCACAAAACTACTGTTATCCCAATAAAATTATACAACCCACATCACCTTCATTGAAAACATAACCAATTTTGTATATCCACAATACGAAAACAAAAATTAAACCACAAAAAAAACAATGATTTATAGATTTATGCTTGATAACTTGATGATAGAAATCAAGAAGATTTAGATGTTGTGATTTTCTGTTCAACTCATGTTTAGCTCCTTGCACATCAAAAAATATTTCAAATGACAAATAGTTAATGGAATAAATATGAATAGTCGGTCGCATATGAAGTACATTTAAAATGGGGCAATGAAATGTTATTCAATGGTAAAAAATTATTGAACGATACCAGTCTATATAAACAATTATTTGAACAATCATCAGATGCGATGCTGTTAATCAAAGATAATCATTTTATCGCCTGTAATAAAGCCTCTCAACAAATGCTTGGCTGGGTAAATACTGATAATATTTTTCCAATATCTCCTGCCGACATTTCACCTAAAACACAGCCTTGTGGAATGAGATCAACCGAAAAGTCTAAAAGCATTATAGAAAAAGCTTATGATAATGAAGAGCATAAATTCGATTGGTGGCATATAAACGCAAATAAAGAAGTATTTCCTGTAGAAGTTAAATTAACCGCTATTTACCACAATAACGAGCGGTTTTTACATGTACTCTGGAGAAGTATTCCAACACACTATAATCAATATAAAAAGCTAAAAGTAGCAGAGTCGGTTCAGCATAATACAACTGACGCAATTATGATTACAGACCATAAGAATATTATTATTGATGTGAATCCTGCTTTTTGCAAAATTACCGGGTATACAAAAAAAGAAGCTATTGGGCAAAATTCAGGTTTTATGAAATCAGGCATTCAAGGTAAAAGCTTTTATCAACAAATGTGGCGATCTATAAACGATAAAGGCTTTTGGCGTGGCAATATTTGGGATAAGAAAAAGTCTGGTGACTATTATTCAAAAACACTAAGTATAAGTGTTATTAAGAATGAAAATAATGAAATAGTAAACTTTATAGGATTATTTTCGGACTCAACTGCACTATTAGAGTATGAAGATACCATTCAAAAACAAGCCAATTTTGACTCATTAACAGGCTTTCCTAATCGTAGTTTTTTACTAAATTTACTGGAAGATAAAATTCTGACTGCTACAAGTGAAAATAGTACTTTTTCACTTGCCTTTATTGATATTGATAATTTCAAAATAATAAATGACACCAAAGGACACGCTTTTGGCGATCAAATAATTATTAAAATAATTCAATGTGTTAGAAACTGTATTGATGATAAAGATATTTTAGGTAGGATGAGTGGCGATGAATTTTTAATTGTTTTTGATACTAACCAAACACTTACGATGATTAAAAATAAAATTCAACGAATTATCACGCTTTCTGATTTCGCTATTGAAATTGATTCAAATGATTTTTTTGTTACGTTGAGTGCCGGAATTAGTTCTTTTCCAAGCGATGGTATGGATGTTAGTACATTAATCGCAAATGCAGATATCGCCATGTATCATGTGAAACAAAACGGCGGTACAGATTACGCACTATATAATGATCGCCTAGGAAAAACCTTCCAAGAAAACAATGAATTAGAAGAAGAATTTATTAGTGCCATCAACGAAAGAAAAATTATTCCTTATTTTCAAGCCAAGTTAGATTTATCTTCAGGTCATATTGTTGGCTGTGAGTCTCTCGCTCGCTGGCAACGATCTAGTGGAGAATATGTATCACCTGAAATTTTCATTGAAATAGCAGAAAAAAAATATCGAATTAATCAACTCTCATCTCATTTATTTTTGACTACATTCAAGTCAATAGCCAGCATGCAACTCCCTAGCAACTTCATAATTTCAGTTAATGTCTCACCAATGGTTTTGCTAGACGATAACTTTCAAAGTGATTTCATCAATTACATTACTTCATCTAGCCTATCGCTAAACCAGATTGAAATAGAAATTACGGAAACTTGCTTGATTGAAGATTTTGAAAAAGTTAAAAATGTTTTATCTAGTTTAAGACGTATGGGAATACAGATAGCTATTGATGACTTTGGAACAGGCTTTGCTTCATTAAATTATTTAACGCAACTTGAAATAGACACGATTAAAATTGATAGAACTTTTATTAATCTTATAGATACAAAAGACAAATCCAACAGAATAATTGTTGAATCTATTATCTCTATGTCGCACAAATTGGGCTATAAAGTCGTAGCCGAAGGTGTTGAAACAATGGCCCAATTAAATATATTAAAAGAGCTACATTGCGATTTCATTCAAGGGTATTTACTATCAAAACCTTTAGATCACCTAGCATTTAATGAGTTTATTCAAGACTTTAACATCATTAATGAATATTGTTAAAGATGGAAAGCTAGCCAAACTAGAATGCCATCGTCAAGAACTAAAAACCTTCTAGCACTATCTTCCCTATTGATTTTCCTGATTCAATATCTGCATGCGCAGCACGTAAATTTGTCGCATTAATCCCGCCTAGGTGCTTACCTACTGTAGTTTGGAGATAGCCTTGATCAATTAACTCAGCAATACTATTCAGTAAATTATGTTGCTCATTGATATCCTCTGTTTGAAACATAGAACGAGTAAACATAAATTCCCAGTGTAATGACAAGCTTTTCGGTTTAAGTTTTTTAATATCGACAGATTGTGGATCATCAATTAAAGCTATTCTTCCCATTGGCGCTAACATTTCTACATAACTATCCATGTATGAATCCGTATGAGTTAAGCTAGCAACATGGGTTACTTGCCCAATATTCAATTGTTCAATTTGTGCAACTAACGGTTTTGAGTGGTCAACAACATGATCAGCTCCCAGTTTTTTCACCCATTCTGCAGAGCTATCACGAGAAGCCGTAGCAATTACAGTAGCGCCAGTTAAAACACTCGCTAATTGTACTAAAATCGAGCCAACACCACCTGCAGCACCAACAATCAAAAGAACATCCTTAGATTTATCTTTATTATCAGGTTGTTGCTGTTTAATTGCTAAACGCTCAAATAATAACTCCCAAGCAGTAATAGATGTTAATGGTAAGGCGGCAGCTTCACTATCAGATAAACTTTTAGGTTTATTACCCACAATACGCTCATCAACTAGTTGATATTCTGCATTACAACCTTGACGATTTAAATCGCCTGCATAAAACACACTATCACCGAGCTTAAAGTGAGTTACTAACTCGCCTACACCAACGACTTCACCCACAGCATCCCAACCAATAACTTTATATTCACTACCCTCAGGAGACACATTTTGACGAATTTTACAATCAACAGGATTAACTGCAATTGATTTAACACGTACCAATAAATCATGCCCTGAAGCCGTTGGTTGTTGCATCTCAATATCGACTAAAGAAGCAAGTTCGCTGATAGGTAAAGATTTTTCATAGCCAATGGCTTTCATGGTTATTCTCCGATACGTTTGTAATTAGCATTGATACTGAACTTATACTAAACAGATTAAAGATCCTATAAAATATTAAAAACTACTAAAAAATAGCTGAAATAAAATAGTAACAGTAAATCACTTGCAATTAAATAGACGACCGGTCTATTATATAAAAATAAGTAACATCGAGATAAATACAATATAAATGAATATACCAACAACCAAACCACGTCGTGGTAGACCGCCAAAAGCGTCTCATAAAAATAGAGATACTAAAGCGGAGTTAATCCGTAGTGGACTTGAGCAATTAACTGAAAATGGCTTTGCTTCATCTGGTATTGATAAAATTTTAAAAAAGGTGAAAGTACCTAAAGGCTCTTTTTATCATTATTTTGCCAGTAAAGAAGCGTTTGGTCAGGCTGTTATAGATAACTATGCAAAGTATTTTGCCAACAAGCTCGATACTTGTTTATTAGATGAATCATACCCGGCTTTAAAGCGCATAAGTAATTTTGTAGAAGATGCGAAAATAGGCATGATCCGCCATAATTTTAAACGCGGTTGCTTGGTTGGTAATTTAGGTCAAGAAGTCGATTTATTACCCGAAAGCTATAGAGAACAGTTAGTTGACATACTTCATTCTTGGCAACACCGCGTAGCACAATGTTTAACAATAGCGAAAACAGAAGATCAACTATCAGCAGCAGCTGATTGTGAATTACTCGCCGAATTTTTTTGGGTTGGTTGGGAAGGAGCGGTCAGCCGATCAAAACTAGTACAAAGCACCCAACCTTTAGATAACTATTTTAATTGTTTTATCTCGAGTTTACCGAGATAAAATTTACCATTTTATAGACGATCAGTCTAAATAAGGAGAAAACCATGTTCAGCGGTATTTTAATTGAAAAGAATGACGGCAATTATCAAGCAGCAGTGAAAAGCATTAATGAGAGTATATTACCTGAAGGTGATGTTACTGTTAATGTTTCACACAGCACCCTTAATTATAAAGATGCTTTAGCCATTACAGGAAAATCACCGGTAGTAAGAAAGTTCCCTATGATCCCAGGGGTTGATCTAGTTGGTACAGTCACGCACAGTAACAGTGAAAAATTCAAGATAGGCGATGCCGTTATACTCAATGGTTTTGGTGTGGGAGAGACTCACTGTGGCGGTTTAGCACAAAAAGCACGCTTAAAAAGTGAATGGTTAATACCTTTACCTAAAGCGTTTTCACCGCATCAAGCAATGGCGATTGGTACTGCTGGCTACACTGCGATGCTTTGCGTTATAGCACTTGAAAAACACGGTATAACACCTGATAAAGGTGAAATTTTGGTCACTGGCGCTAACGGCGGAGTTGGTAGTTTCTCAGTGGCGATATTAGCTAAACTTGGCTATAAAGTGGTTGCTTCTACAGGACGAGTTGACCAAGCACAGTATTTAGAGAAACTAGGAGCATCCGAAGTTATTGATCGAAATACTTTATCTGAGCCTGGTCGTCCATTAGCCAAAGAACGATGGGCTGGAGCTATTGATTCTGCAGGCAGTCATACCTTAGCCAATGTTTGCGCTAGCACAAAATATGGCGGTGTTGTTGCTGCATGTGGTTTAGCACAGGGTATGGATTTACCTGCCACAGTGGCTCCTTTCATTTTACGCGGTGTCACTTTAGCCGGTATTGATAGCGTCATGCGCCCAATTGAAGATAGACTAGAAGCATGGCAACGCCTTGCTGACATTTTAGACCCGACAGTTTTTGATGATATTTCTACTGATATCACCTTAACAGAAGCGCTTACTGTCGCTGAAGATTTAATAGCAGGTAAAGTACGTGGTCGTGTCGTAGTAGATCTTAACAAATATTAGAATCTATTCTTATAAAATACTAATAGCGGTTTATCAGAAACGTGTAGCTGATCAATAACAACATTATCAGCTACACAATACTTTATAAAACAGATTACACAAACAGCTAAAATCAATCACCTTAATCACGATGAAACATCACAACTGAAAATTGATGACATTTGTCACATCAATGTGATGACAAAACTCTCTACAATCATTCTACCGTTTAGCCAATACTATCTACGTCAACTAAACAGGAGAATGACATGAACATCAACAAAACATTAATCACTTTAGCAGTAACATTACAAATGTCTTTTAGCGCAGTTGCAGCACAGGCTGACATTGATCAAATTGAAAAGGCTGCTAGCGTATTAGATATCCCAACATTACAATCTATTGCAACCAATGTGTCAGGCTACGACCAAGCACTCGCCTATTACCGTCTTGGTTTAAGTGCACACCTAAAAGGGCAGAATGCACTAGCGATAACAGCAATAGATCAAGCAATTAAATTGCTTGAACAACTTAATGAATCATTCATTAATAATGTAGAAGTAAAAGCATTATTAGCACAGGTTTACGGCTATAAAATTGCACTAGAGCCGATGAAAGGCGTAAATTATGGACCAAAATCAAATGCCATAATCTCTGAAGCAGAAGCGTTGGCGCCTAATAACCCTAGAGTACAGCTCGTTATCGGTATTAGTAAATTAAATACGCCAGAAATGTTTGGCGGTAGTCGCGAAGCAGCCTATCAGGCGTTTGACAAAGCTATCACTGCGTATAATAACGCTGATAAAAATGCTAACTATAATTGGGGTCATGCTGAAACCTATACTTGGCGTGGACTTATTCATATGAAAAAAGGTGAAGTTGAACTAGCAAAACAAGACTGGCAGTTAGCATTAAACATTACCCCTGATTATGGCTGGGCTAAAATGTTATTAGCACAAAACCAATAACATAACTAAGAATCAATAAGTAATAATGGCATTATGCTAACTCACTGAACGCTTTTTGAGCTATCACTCAAAAAGCGCGACTTTGCCATAGCACATAATGTTATTTTCCAAGAGAAAAAAGGAATAAAAAATGACCGGAAACCCTTTAAAAGCAAAAGATGAGCAACCGTTTGTTATCGACCCTATTGCCGATACTGGTGCAGCTAAATGGAGTTACTTTTCACTCACATTCTCATTATTCTATTTCTTTCATATCATTGCTAAGTATGAACAATATACAAATACCCAATTAATAAGCGTATTTGTTATCTATATTTGCTTTATTGCCTTATTTTTTCAAGCAATACGGTCAACAGGGAAAGCTGTACTAAAACCGATTATTGCAATTGTTATATTATCAGCTGTCGGTGCAGCCATAAACCCAGGAACTAATGCATTATTTGGATACGCTGCCTTTTTTAGTGGTTACTATTTTTTAAGAAAGTATGCGGTTCTATTATTAATATTGAACTTAGCAGCACAAATTTCTTCCGCGTTAATACTTGATTTACTGAGCCCTTATTATCTTGGACCTTCGCTTGCTTGCTCATTTAGTCTGTTTGTCTATGGTATTTTTAGCCAAAAAGAATATATACATAGTTGTTTACAGCAAAAGAAAAATCAACAAATTGAACAACTAGCCGCGATTGCTGAACGAGAAAGGATTGCGCGAGATATGCACGACTTACTAGGCCATTCGTTATCATCATTAGCTTTAAAATCTGAACTTGCTGAAAAACTAGCAAATAAGCAACACTTTGAAGCCGCGACAAAAGAAATTTCTGAAGTTGCAAACCTTGCTAGACAAACATTGTCTGAGGTTCGTTTGGCGGTAACGGGCTTAAAACTGCAAGGCTTAAGTGCTTCGCTTCAAAAATTAACAAATGAATTAAAAAACATGAAATTCGACACTCAATGTTATATTGATGCCTCGAATTTACCACCAATGGTAGAATCGACCTTGATAATACTAAGTAAAGAATGGATAACAAACATTCTTAGACACAGTAATGGTAATAGTGTTTCTATTGCTATTAGCGCTGACGCTAATAACGTAAAATTGAATATTGGCGATAATGGTAAAACAACAAAAATAAAACCGGGTAATGGAATAGATGGAATGCGTTCACGGGTCGCAGAATTAGGAGGCTCTCTGGACATTAATTATGATGATGGAGTTAAACTTGCTGTAGTGATTCCATTACTTGCAACAATGAAAATAAACACAGAAACCAAGGACACAATTTCTATATGATTAAAATACTCGTCGTTGAAGATCAAGCCTTAGTACGTGGCGCTATTTGCAGCTTATTGGCATTAGAAGACAATATTGAAATTGTTGGCCAAGCTGAAAACGGCCAAATAGCACTGGATATGCTAAAAAATATTAAGGTCGATTTTATTTTAAGCGATATTGAAATGCCAATAATGTCAGGTTTGGAATTAGCAGAAAGAGTTCAAGCTGACTATACACATATTGATATCTTGATCATGACAACGTTTTCTAAGTCAGGATATATCAAACGTGCTATGGCACTCGGTGTAAAAGCCTTCATTCTAAAAGAATCGCCCACTGAGTATTTAGTAAACGCAATCAAACAAGTACAAAATGGACAACGAGTCATCGATCCAGAATTAGCATTAATGGCGTTAGACGACAACGATCCACTATCAAATAAAGAGCGTAAAGCCATTAAATTAGCCGGAGATGGCCTTAAAACCGCAGAAATTGCCCAGGCTTTATTTTTATCTGAAGGTACAGTTCGAAACTATTTATCCGAAGCCATATCTAAACTTAATGCAGTGAATCGTATTGATGCTGCAAGAATAGCCAAACAAAAGGGTTGGATTTAAGTTCGATTTTATAACGCTTAATATAAAAGACAACTATGAATATTTGTTCTTTTTGAGTACTTTCGGCAGAGATTGTTACAGGGTTGAGATTGACAGTATATGGTTATTTATATAAACCAGTATCATAACTTCACTTAAGTATTTAATATACTTGTAATATCCCCCATCACATTAAAAGCTAATTCAAAAGCTATTAAATTAGCACGTGCCGACTTTATATCTCCTGATTGATATTTATGCTGTATTTCTTGAGCAATCACATGAGCATCATCATGAGCTTGCTCAAGTTGCAATAATGACCTCTTATCAAATAACTGTTCTTGAATTTTCAAGCGAATCCAATTCCCACAGTGACACTCTTTAAGATTAAGGTTTGGCCAAGGTTTATCGTCTTCAGGTGGTGATAATATTTTATTTCTAAATCGATTTCGCCACTGCGAGGTAATTAGCGTAAATATCTCGATACTGCTTTCTTTACTATTAAGTTGTTTATTTCCACAAAGCAACCAACGCTGATTTGGAACATAATCTTTAAGCCACGAACATAAATCTTCAGCAGGCATAGGTTTAGCTATTCCATAACCTTGTGCTTGCTCACATCCCATTAATAGTAACATTAAGCCATGATTAGTTGTTTCAACACCTTCAGCGATAACTTGGCGATTAAATGATTTCGTTAGGGAAATAACACCATCAATAATTGAATAGTCACTTGGATCATCAAGCATATCTCGAACAAAACTCTGATCAATTTTAATAGTATTAATCGGTAGGCTCCTTAGGTGAGTTAACGAAGAATAACCTGTACCAAAATCATCTAAAGACGCACCAACACCTAATCTTTTTTGGCACTTCTCAATAATATTTGTAATCGTATTTAAATCACCTAACGCTGAACTCTCTAATATTTCTAATTGCAAAAATTGTGCATTTATAGAAGGATACGCCGCTAAGGATGCTTCAAGCACACTAAAAAATGAAGGTGAGTGCAGATGGTTTGATGATATATTAACACTTACTTCAAGTTCAATGCCTTGTAATTGCCATTTAGCAAGCTGCTGCAGTGCCTCATTTATAACCCAATCGCCAAGAACGCATTCTAACGAGGTACCATCAATATCAGGTAAAAAGTCTAGCGGTGGAATTAATCCTTTTTCTGGGTGAAACCAGCGTATTAAAGCTTCAACACCGAACACATCACCTGTTAGCATATTCACTTTAGGCTGATAGTACAATTGAAACTCACCATTAGCTAAAGCCTGCTCTATTTCTTCTAATTGTAGGTTCTTTTCAATTATACGTTGATCTGAATCTGGGCTGTACAATACAGAGCGATGCTTACCCGATAGTTTAGATTGATACATAGCGTGATCAGCATGTCGTAATAAAGTATCAATATCACCATCATCTAAAGGATATAAGGTAATCCCACTCGAAGCAGTAATATTATGTTGAATACCATCAATAAAATAAGGTAAAGCTAAAGCTTGATGAATACGCTGCATAGTTGATTCATATTGTGACGCTGATTTAATGTCATTTAAGAGAATAGCAAATTCATCCCCTCCTTGACGAGACACAGTATCCTCTTCCCTAATACAACTAGTGATGCGCTTTGCAACCTCAATTAATAAATGATCGCCCGCTTCATGACCATAATTATCATTTACAGGCTTAAAGTCATCTAGATCAAGAAAACAAACAGCCAATTGATGCCCAGTTCTTTTGCTATGTGCAATCGATTGATGAAAACGGTCAACAAATAAAGCTCTATTGGGTAAATTGGTGAGTACATCATAATGCGCCATTAAGTTAAGTTTATCTTGCTGATGTTTAATACTGGTAATATCAGAAAAAACAGCAACATAATGCGTAACTTCGTCATCATCATTGGTTAGTGATGAGATATTGAGCAACTCAGAATATAGCACCCCCTGTTTGTTTCTATTCCATACTTCACCTTTCCAATGTCCATGCTCTATGATTGACTGCCACATCTGTGCATAAAACTGCGAACTTTGCTTTCCCGAGCTTAAAATTCTTGGTGACTTACCAATAACATCTTCATGGCTATAGCCAGTTATTTTAATGAATGCCGGATTCACATCAACAATCACCTGATTGGCGTCGGTAATCATAATGCCTTCATGGGTATCGCTAAAAACTCTCGCTAACAACTGGAGTTTCTCTTCATTTTTCTTACGTTTAGTAATATCTTGAACAACAACAATATGACTATGAGGTTGTTCCCCAACTTGCCAAGTGGGGGAGATTGTCAACTTCACCCAAATAATATGACCATTTTTGTGAATATAACGTTTTTCTATCGTCACTTCACGTTGTGAACCATTCAGTATTTTTTCCCGACTACCAATACTATTTAGTAAGTCATCTGGATGGGTAAGTTCGGTAAAGTGCTTTTCATTTACCATCTCATCAACACTATAGCCGAGCATGTCGCAAAACCGTTGATTAATACGGATGAACTTACCTTCTTTGGCACTTATCAGAGCGACTCCAATAGCAGCTTGTTCAAAAATACTACGAAATAATTGTTCACTATCTGCTAACGACTCTTTCGACTTAACTTCTTCAGTTACATCACGAATAACACAAATAAGCTGGCCATTATGAGGAATGATATTGATACGAGCATCAAAATGCATAACCTGACTGTTGAGCATTAATTCATATTTAAAAGCAGTGAATTTGTTTACTTGTGAGAGCTTTTCAATTTTTTCTTGAAATATCTTGCCTATTTTTTTAGGTAAAACATCTTGCATTCGTTGGCCAATAAAACTTTGAGGGTTTTTATATAATTTATCTTTATTTTGTGTACGGCAGTCTAGAATAGTGCCATCAGACATCATACGAAAATAAGTGTCAGGCAGCGCATTAAATAAACTTTCTAGTTCAGCACTCTGGCGTAATAGATTAATACCAACTTGTTTTAATTCGGTAATATCTTGAACTATCCCTGACATCGCTTTGGTTTGCCCATTGATATCAAATGTATAGCCTCCGGAAACCAAAATACTACGAATTTCACCATCTTTTCGCATAATTTGGCATTCAAGATACCAATCTGTTTTATTTTCCCTTGCTTCTTGAAATTTTTTATCAACATAATCCCTTTCTTCCGGAATAATGTGCTCAAGAAACATTCCATAGGTCCACTTTGGCAGTAATGAACTATAACCAAATATTATGTCATGCCTTAACGAACGATAAGAAGATAAGTCACTAAGAATAAGTTCCCAACGCCCAATGCCACTTTGCTCTAAAACTAGATCTAGTCTACTTTTATTTTGTTGTGTCTGGTTTACCATAATCTGTCGTTGTTTCATATTCATGACCTAAATAACATAGCTGACAAGTCGACCATTATTAAGGACGTAAATATCAGTAACAAATACTTCACTATAAGAAACCTAACCATTTTTTAAGTTGCAATACATTTCAGTTATAAGGAGCTTTGCAAATTTAACTTTCAATTAAGCGCTATATCCAAGTATTGTCTTAATAGGAAGCAATTTATTGTTTAGCTTACATATTCAGTATTGTACAAAAACAAAAAATTACAATGTAAACCAAAATAGAAAATCAACTAGCGCATTAAGCCATTAACTCTAGCAAGATAATGAGCGCTTAAGTTTGATCTCCTTCAACTAATACGACGTTTTAATGCTTAATTTGCACACCAATTGAGTGTTTACTCGTCATTATGTACAAACACAGTAACAAGCTCATTTGTAACATTAAGTTGCTTAGAGCATTCATAGCGCTTATTCTTAATATTCTGAACCTCATAACAATAGACATTCTTATGTATATTCAAATATCAATGAAATCTATCCAAGCATTTATCGGTAGTATTATGCTGATAACAATCGCTGGATGCGCTCAACCATATAAATCAGAAAATACAGTACCAAACTCACTGCCTAAGCAAGAAAAGTTTAGTGTCATATTTGGAGGAACAGATGTTGGCAAACTATTAGTAAACCGAGATAAAAAAAATATCAATATCGACTTTTCATTTAGCAATAATGGTCGTGGTGCTAGCAGTAAAGAAACACTAACCTTAACAGATATGGGATTACCGACTGACTGGCGCATTACAGGAAAAACGGTTTTTGGTAATGAAGTGAATGAACAGTTTAACTTACAAGGTAATATGGCAAATTGGCTGAGTTCCGCTGAAAAAGGTAGTACCGAGTTTAACGATGCTGCAATATATATTGCACAAAACTCAAGCCCATATTCACTTTTCATATATGCTAAAGCATTACTAAATCAAACAAGTAAATCATTACCCGCACTTCCTTCTGGCAAATTAACCATCACTCCAGTCGACACTGTTAAACTTGGCGATATTAATAACAACATAGCCAATACTGTGATTTATGCCATCAATGGTATTGAACTCGATCCTAGTTATATTGCCCTTGATGAAAACCAACATATGCTTGCTTATTTATCTCCGCGTTTTGTAGTTATTCGTGAAGGGTTTGAAAAACAAAATAAAGTATTAAGTGATTTAGCCACTAGCTTAAACGCAAATCGATTTGAAAAAATAGCTAAAAAAACAACACACCAATATAAAAAACCCGTTCGTATTAATAATGTTAAAATTTTTAACCCTATTAACTTGCAACTCACATCCTCTCAATCAGTGTTAATTCAAAATAACAAAATTATAGCTATTGAGTCATCAATTAATGCAGCTAAAGATGGCGAAGTATTAATTGATGGTAATGGCGGCACATTAATTCCTGGTTTATATGAAATGCATGGTCACATGAGCGATAACGATGCCCTACTTAATGTTATGGCTGGTGTAACATCAGTAAGAGACATGGGGAACGAAATAGAAATACTCGACCCGTTAATTAATAAAATTGAAAACAATACAATCATTGGTCCACGTATTACTAAAAGTGGCTTTATTGAAGGTAAAAGCGAATTTTCAGCAGCTACGGGCGAAATAGCATCAACTGAACAAGAAGCGGTTGATCTTGTAAACATGTATGGTGAAAAAGGCGGATACTTTCAAATAAAAGTATACAGTTCAATTAACGGTGAATGGGTGCCCGCCATGGCAAAAGCCGCTAAAAATCATGGTATGCGTGTTACTGGGCATATTCCAGCATTCTCAACTGTTGATGATATGATTGCCGCAGGTTACGATGAAATTACCCATATCAATCAAGGCATGCTCAGCTGGGTACTAGAGCGGGATGAAGATACTCGAACACTTTATCGCATTACTGGCATGAAACGCTTTGTCGACTTAGATCTCAATAGCAAAAAAGTACAAAAAACCTTAAATACTATGGTCGAAAAAAATATTGCCGTTGATCCTACTATCGTCATTCATGAGTTTGGCCTAACAGCGAGAAATGGTGAAACTCGCATTGGCACTCAAGATTATATCGATAATATGCCTGTCGGCGTTCAAAGAAATGCCAAAATAGCACTATTAAATGTTGCAGATAAAGCAGAAGATATTGCTTACCAACTGGCTTTTGAAAAAATTATTGAAACACTGACCTTAATGCACAAAAAAGGAATTTTCCTAGTACCTGGCACCGATTTAGGTGGTGCTTTTGAGCTGCATAGAGAGCTAGAACTTTTTAAAAAAATAGGTATGTCTAACGCTGAAGTTTTACGCCGAGGCTCGTATGATATGGCTAATTATTTAGGCTATGGCGATCAACTTGGTAGCATTGAAGTAGGAAAGTTAGCCGATTTTTTCTTAGTGCCAGGCAATCCTCTTGCTGACTTACGCGCGATAAAAACAGTATCCATGGTTTCAAAAGATGGTGCTATTTATTTTCCTAGTGAAGTTTACCCTGAGTTTGGTATTAAGCCATTCACCACAATACCAAAGGTTTTTGAAGGTGACGAGTATAATAACTAACTGGAATTTTTATATAACGACAATATTAACCAAATGATGTATTTAACTATTCTCATCATTATAGAGAGCACTGTTGGCTAAGTATCAATGCACCACTTAATGTGGTGCTTAGTAAAACTCTATAATCGCCATAACTCAAATAACATATTTTTATTAAATAAAATCTTCTAAAAACCATGCTGAAAATTCATGCCTTCCTTCAACATTAGCTTTACTATAAAGAATAGAAGCTTGTTGTCGAACTGTTTTTTCTTTGGTATTTCTAACTGCGCTAATCTCTTTAAAACTCAAGCCCTTCAGTAATAACATACCGACTTCTTTTTCACTGGGAGTGAGTGACCACTCGTTGAATTGATTATGAATAACAACACCGTACTCATAACGAGCATTTTTCATTTCATCTGAAATGTTTTTCAGCTTATCGTCGGAAACCATTAATGCTTTTTTTAATGTCGATATATTAGATATTTTTTCATTAATATCTTTAATTAACAGGATTGCGCCAATGCCTGACACTATTACAATCAAGCTTTCTGAAATAATATGCCAACTAGGCGCCCCCATGGAAATATCAAAGAGGACATCAAAAAAATTTAAAACCATAATAGTAATTAACATTATAGTGATGAGTATATTTCTCATAAAAAGCCTAAATATCAGATAGCTAAAAATACAATAGACAAATGTACTATAGCGTTATAAAAAGAAAAAACTAACGAATGCCCAATGATTTATAATCGGATAAAAGAGATACTTAAAGCATAAAATCATTTTGGATATTATAAACAATATATTGAGAGGTTAATATGAATAGTAAACGTGAACCAGTTTTTGTGTGGAGTCGAAATGTTCGCCTTTTTCATTGGGTCAATGTGATCTCCATAACTCTACTCATCGCTGTAGGTTTAATCATTTTTAATGCTAAATCGTTAGGCGTATCTACTGATGGAAAAATATTACTAAAAACAATTCATGTTTATCTTGGTTATGTTTTTGCTATCAACCTTATTTTTAGATTAATTATTGGTTTTATCGGTAAAGCACATGAGCGATGGAGCAAAGTATTACCTTTTAACAAAGGTTTTTCAAAAGAGTTAATTGATTTCAAGCAACATAAACAAGCTGTTTATAAAGGACATAATCCCGCAGGAAAATTGATGGTATTCGCCTTGCTATCATTGATGTTTGTTCAAATGGTTTCAGGTTTAGTTATTGCAGGAACAGATATTTACTACCCTCCATTTGGCAAGTATTTTGCCCAAAGTATCGCTATTGATAAACAAAACATTGAAGCAATACAACCTTATTCAAAAGTGAATATTGATGAAAAAGCCTACACAGAAATGCGGGCTATACGCAGCCCTTTTATTACAGCCCATGTTTATGCATTTTACGGCCTACTATTTCTGATTCCTTTACATATCTTAGGTGTAATCATTGCTGAAAGAAGAGAGAAAACAGCGCTCGTATCTGCCATGGTTACTGGCTATAAATACCTTCCCAAAGAGCATTCAGAAAAATAATTGCTTTTCTGATAGACTTTAAATTCATTGTCTCAATACATAATTGAGGCTTTATACCAAGTCAACAAAGCAGGTACAGTATTTTGAAAAAACATACGTTCACTTTTATTTTTATCGTATCACAGTTAACATTTTTCGCTAATGCTGACGTTCTAAACAAATCAATTCAAAATGAATTGCCGAATTTAGAAAAGATTTATCATCATTTACATCAAACACCTGAACTCTCAAAACATGAAGTAAATACAGCTACTTTTTTAGCAAAAGAATTAAAAAAGTATGGTTATGACGTTACTGAAGGCATTGCTGGAACAGGTTTAGTCGCCATTTTAAAAAATGGCACGGGGCCAACAATAATGCTTAGAGCAGATACTGATGGACTACCTGTGTTAGAAGAAACAGGGCTCCCTTATGCAAGTGTCGCTACTTTTAATGATACAGCAGGTCTATCTATTCCTGTAATGCACGCTTGTGGACATGACATGCATATGACGGTATTGCTAGGTACCGCAAAACAAATGGTACAACATAAAGATCAATGGCAAGGTACTTTAATGCTAATAGCGCAGCCTGGAGAAGAAATAGGCTATGGCGCTAAACAAATGTTGGCTGAAGGTTTATATAAAAAGTTTCCATTGCCTGATTATAATATCGCTATGCATGTTTCCGCTGATTTACCTGCAGGAAAAATCGGTTACATCAAAGGATATGCGATGGCAAATGTTGATTCCGTCGATATATTAATTAAAGGTATTGGTGGCCATGGCGCATATCCTCATAACACAATAGATCCTGTGGTGATGGCTTCAGAAATAGTCATTAAACTTCAAACCATTGTCAGCCGTGAAATATCACCTCTTGAATCTGCCGTAATAACTGTTGGGTCTATTCATGGCGGTACAAAACACAACATTATTGGTAACGAAGTTAAACTGCAATTAACAGTGCGATCTTATTCCGATGAATCTCGTAACTTTTTACTTAAACGTATTGAACAGATAAGCCATGGCATTGCAAAAACAGCGGGAATACCAGATGAACTTCTGCCTAAGGTGATTGTAAAAGAAGAATATACTCCTGCCGTTTATAATCAACCAGAATTCACCCAACAAGTGGTCAATAACCTTGAACAGGTATTAGGTAAAGACAACATTGTTGTAGTTCCTCCTGTTATGGCTGGAGAAGATTTTTCTCGTTATGGACGTACTAAAGAAAAAATACCAAGTACATTATTATGGTTAGGTACGGTAAACCCTACTCAATATAAAGAGGCCAAGAAAAATAATAATGCTTTACCTTCTCTTCATTCTGGCAAGTTTGCACCTGATGCAAAACCAACTATTTTAACTGGTGTTATTGGTATGACAGAAAACGCGACGAAACTGCTGCAAAAGCAATAATAGCGCGATTTAGTTACGGCGATTAAATAACGGTATTAATTCAAACTGATGTTTTACATATCCAAAATATCTATAAAAAGGTGCCAAAAAATTATTTTTTGGCACCTTTTTATTGCTAGCACTATTATCGTTACCTTCACTAAGAAAAAATCAAATGCTCAGGAAAGATTAATACTAATAACAACACTAAAATTTGCATAAGAATAAAAGGAATAACACCTTTATAAATAGTCGTGGTTTTCATCCATTTAGGCGCGACTCCTTTCAAATAGAATAAACTAAAACCAAAAGGCGGTGTTAGGAAGGATGTTTGTAAATTCATCGATATTAAAATCGCAAACCACACTAAGTTAATGTCTAACGCGATAGCCACTGGTAATAAAATTGGCACCACTAAAAAAGCAATTTCGATAAAATCAATAAAAAAGCCTAGGATTAAAATGGCAATCATCGCAAAAGCGATAAAAGTCCATGTTCCACCAGGCAATTCTAAAAAGAAATCTTCAATAAGATACTCACTGCCTGAATAACTAAATACCATCGAAAATGCAGTTGCACCAATTAAAACAGCAAAGACCATTGAGGTTACCTTAACCGTTTCTTTTGACACTTCATGTAACTTAGAAAAAGAAAAGCTTCTATACAATATCGATAATATTATTGCTCCAACAGCACCGATAGCAGCCGATTCAGTAGGTGTCGCTATACCAGCAAAGATTGAACCCAACACAATCAAAATAAGTATCATAGGTGGCACAATATCTTTTAATGCTTGCATCAATAATTCGCGTTTGCTTTCATTTACCTCTATAGGTGGCATAAAATCAGGCTTAAACTGACCTAAAACTAAAATATATACAGTATAAAAAACCACTAATAACATGCCAGGTATTATTGCAGCGCGGAATAAGTCGCCTACCGGCACCCCCATTACATCACCTAGAATAATTAAAATAATAGAAGGAGGAATGATTTGCCCTAACGTACCAGACGCACAAATAACACCAGCAGCAGTTGGTTGATGGTAATTGTTCTTCAACATAACAGGCAAGGAAATAACGCCCATAGCAACTACACTTGCACCAACAACACCAGTTGAAGCGGCCAGTAAAGCACCAACAACAATAGTTGAAACAGCAACACCACCAGGAATACCACCAAACAATTTCGCAGCTGATTCCAATAAGCGTTCAGCTAAGCCAGTTTTTTGTAGCACTATACCCATAAAAATAAACATAGGGACGGCCATTAAAATGGTGTTTTCCATAATGCTCATTATGCGATACGGCATAAATTCAAATAACTCAAACCCTAAAACATAAACACCAACAATTAGAGAAACACCTGCAAACGTAAAAGCAACCGAGTAACCTAAAAATAAACAAATTAGTGCGATACCAAAAAGAACTAAACCCGTCATGAGTCATCTCCTTCTTTATAGGTGACTAGCACAGGTGTAATTAAGGTGCGAACGCTATTCAATGCCATGTAAATAATAGACATAATAAGAAAAACTGATGAAATTGGAATAACAGAACGTACAATCCATCGATAAGGCAGTCCACCAGGATCAGCACTACCTTCATTCATCTGATAGGCGCCTAGCGTATAATCTATGCTGTAATAGAGAATAACTATGGTGATTGGTAAGGCAAGGCATAAACTGCCAAAAAGATTAATAATTGCTTGCTTACGCGCAGACATTCGATCATAAAAAATATCGACTCGCACGTGTGCATCTTCTTTTAAAGTGTAAGCGATACCAAACATAAACATGGCAGCAAACAAGTGCCACTCTAATTCTTGCATACCAATGCTAACGTCATTGAAAAAGTAACGTTTAACCACATCATAAAAAACATTCATAATCATGAGTAACATTAATATGCTACAAAAATTACCAAGTGCATCAATAATTTTACCTATGACTTTTAACGTGAAATTCATCTAATAATTCTCATGATTAATACTCATACAAATTTACAAACTAATGTTGGTAAACCCCAACAAAAAAAGCAGATGACTATACTAAGTAAAGACATCTGCAATATATTTTTAACTATTTACGACTTACTTAGCGTCGAAGTTGTCAAGATAAGCGCGATCAGACAAATTAGTCCATGCCCTTGCTTTATCTTCATACTCCGTTAGAGATTTTAAAATTTCTGCTGTCATAGGATCTTTCGCAGCAAATTCATTTAGCAACTCATTATTTGCTTCCTGAATCGCATTCATGACATCTTTAGGAAAAGAGCGCATTTTTACATTAGGGTAATCTTTTTTAAGTGATGCTAAATTAATTGCACTCTCGTGATATGACTGAATATACATATCATAAGCAGCAGTCTTCATTGCTATTGTTAAGATTTTTTGTAAATCTTTTGGTAATGAATTATAAGCTTTCTCATTTACCATAAACTGCAGTTCAGTTGCAGGCTCATGCCAACCGGTATAGTAATATGGAGCTATTTTATGGAACCCCATACGTAAGTCTAACGAAGGACCTACCCATTCAAGAGCATCAATGGTGTTACGCTCAAGTGCAGTATAAAGCTCACCTGGAGGAATATTGGTTGGTTTGGCGCCTAATTTTGCTAAAACCTCACCGGCAAAACCAGGAATACGCATTTTTAATCCCTTAAGATCTTCAACAGTATTTATTTCTTTTTTAAACCAGCCCCCCATTTGGTTACCAGTATTACCGCCTGGAAAAGATAGAATACCATACTGGTCGTAAACTTTTTTCATTAACTCCATGCCACCACCATGATAGAACCAAGCATATTGTTCTGGTGCTGTCATACCAAAAGGTATTGTAGTGAAAAATAATGTGTTGAAGTTTTTTCCTTTCCAATAGTAAGAGCCAGAATGCGCCATTTGATATTGACCACTTTTAACAAAGTCAAAAACACCTAATGGTGATTTATGTTTGTTAGCTGAGTCAACACGGATAATCAAACGACCATCTGACATTTCCTTTACTATCTTAGCTAAGTTTTTAGTGGTATCACCAAAAACAGGAAAGTTTGGCCCCCAAGTTTCAGCTAATTTCCAACGATAAACCTTACCGTCTGCAGCATTTACTATTCCTGAAACCCCTAACGACAATACAAGCAGTAGTGTTAACAATATTGATTTTTTCATTCCCTTCCCCGAATTAATTAGAATCATTTTTTTATTATTGAATCTATTTAATAGCAACTCGAGTTCAAAAAGTAAACAAGACTTTAGTCTTTAATTATAAAAAACCTATAAATATTCAATACAAATACCAATAAAAATCGCCATGCCAACCCAATGATTATGTAGAAAAGCTTGGAAGCATCGCTCACGCTTACGATCATTAATTAACATCTGTTGATAGCTAAATAAACCTGCGGCAATAATCAGACTTAATTGATAAGGCCAACCAAATGCTAATAACTCACCAACGGTAAACAAAAGCCCTAAAACCAGTAATTGCAAAAAAGCGATAATACGTTTGTCATGTTCACCAAATAAAATAGCAGTCGACTTTACGCCAATCTTTAAGTCATCATCCTTGTCTACCATGGCATACATAGTATCGTATGCAACCGTCCATAAAACATTAGCACTAAAAAGTAGCCATGCAACTAACGGAACCTCTCCTTGCGCCTCGGAAAAAGCCATAATCATTCCCCAACTAAAAGCAGCACCTAAAACAACTTGTGGTAACTGGGTATATCGCTTCATAAATGGATATGAAGAAGCTAACAACAACGCCACTATTGATAAATAAATTGTTGGTAAACTTAAAGTTAATACTAAGCCTAAAGCAATACCAATAAGCAGGCCAAACAAACTTATCGCTTCTTCTTTGCTAATTAACCCTGTAATTAAAGGTCTATTTTTAGTTCGTTCAACCTTACCATCAATTTTCATATCAGCAATATCATTAATGACGCAACCGGCACTACGCATAACAAATACACCAAGACTAAAAACAAGTAACAAATAGAAGTTAGGCCAACCATCACTAGCAATCCATAACGCCCAATAAGTTGGCCATAGTAATAAATAAGTACCAATAGGCTTATCCATACGGGTAATTAATTTGATTGCTTGCCACTTTTGTTTTGATCTACTAAACATAGTTATCTCCTGGCTTGTCTATTTGTTGGTAAGCGAATGCGCCAGGTAAAAATACCTCTGATACCATCAAAGGTTTATTTTCTAAAATAAATATTGAACGTCGCCCCCAAAGATTGTTTGCCGATATTAAAGGTTGTCTCGCTCCTGGTAACTTATTAGCTAACTGACTAACGGTACTAGTGGCATCAAACTCTGCAACTTCAATGGTTTTCCTTTTCAGAGAAGGGTTATTAAACATAACTTGTCCTAATGACTTTGTTCCTAAGTTAGCTAAGGCCTGTTCCGCCCCCGTTAAACTCGACAATGGTAGTAAACTTCGCGCAAAAACTTGAGGTTTATCATCACAATAAAGTAAAACTTCTCGCACTAACACTTCTTCTCCAGCAAGAATAAGGTCGACCGCTTCACTTTCTTGGCACTTTTCAACTTTCTGACCTAGAAGCTCCACTCTAAACTGATGACAATGGGACTTGAGACGTAAAGTGAGTGAAGCAGGATCAAGCAACCAACTTTTTAAATTTTCATCAATGAAGCTATCATTAGCATCATGCCAAAAACTCGACAAGGTAACAGGAAAAAACGATTTAAAATTCATAAACTAAAAACCAAATTAAACTAAATTAATCTAAAAGTGAAAGCCCGATTGATAATACCATTGTTTTTGCCCGAACTCATTTTACCTTGAAAGTAAAAGATTAAAAAAAAATGACTTTTTTCAGGAAAAAATTTAATTTCAGGTTATGATAAGTAATGTCTCTAATTTTCTACTGATGTACTCTAAGAAGTAAACATTATGCTTAAATATTTGTTGATTGGAACTTGTTTGTTAATGCCTTTAAGCACTAAGGCAGTGGATTATGCCTATTTCGGCTTTGAACCAGACATAGTCACCAATTATATCCCTCTAAAGAAAAAAATGGGTTACGTACGCCTAACTGTTGAGTTAATGGTACCTAGCCAAAATATAGAAATTGTTGAGCATCATTCTGCATTATTACGCGATGCCATTATTGATATTATCGGCAAACAGCCTGAAGAAAAAATAAAATCGATTAAAGGCCGTGCTGAGATACTGCTGAAATGCGAAGAAAAAGTAAAAGAGTTATTAACACAAGAAACAGGTCAACCGTTAATTAAAAAGCTTTTATTCACGCAATGGTTAGATAATTAGGCGAGTTAAGCTAACCCAATTTAATAAATACCCTTAGTTCTACAAACAAAAAAGCCAAAGTTCACACTTTGGCTTTTGTCTGTTTAGATAATAATACCTAATAAAACAACCTGTTTTTAGCGACTAACAGGAACTTGTTTAGTTGCTGAAACTTTCGCTTCTATGCGACGGTTTTTCGCATGTGCTGCTTTATCATCACCTGAATCAAGCAAGTTTTCTTCACCGTAACCTACAGCAGATAAACGATCACTATCAATATTAAATTGATTAACTAATACGTCAACAATTGCATCAGCACGTTGCTGTGAGATTTTTTTGTTATACGCAGCACTACCTACTTTTGAAGTGTGGCCTTCAATTACTAAAGAAACTTCAGGGTAAGTCGTTAGGAAATCAGACATTTTTTTAATTTCTGATAAATACTCTGCTTTAACAGTAGACTTATTATTGTCAAAATTAACTAATAAGCTCATTCTGCTTGTTTCTTCAGTAAAGATAGTACAACCGTATTGATCTACTTTATCAGTAGTAGGAGTGCTTGGACAACGATCATTGTTATCTGTCACGCCATCATTGTCTGTGTCTGAAGCAACAATTGGAGCAACAGCTGCAGTCGTTGATGCCTTTTTATTTCTTACAGGTGTTGATTTATTATCACTACCAAAGAAATAAATAACACCTAAACGAGCACTACCTTCTTGATGGTGATCTGAAAATTCATAATGGCCTTTACCTTCAAGATAAACCGCTGTATTTTCACTAAGGTAGTGACGGTAACCAACACCTAAATTTACAGATTCTTTTGCTTGACCGATATCTAAATAGCCTAATCCGCCTACAACATAAAAGCTTTCTTTTTCTGGGAAGTACAAAGCAGAAATATCAGCTACATAAGGCTTATCATAAAAACTATTATCTTTATCAATATTAATTTGGCTAAAAGATAATCGAGCTTCTACAGACTCAGTAAAACGGTAACCAATCTCAGCACCAAAACCAGCACCGTGACCTTTAGTCGCATACGGGTCTGACGCTTTTAATGGATCAGAAAGTTTACGGCCATCATCAGTATCAATATAAAGTAAATGCGCACCACCATAAAACTTACCAACAAGATCTTCCGCTAGTGGAGTTTTATCTGCTGCAAATGCATTTGTTAGAAGAAGAGGAGAAGAGAGAAGTACTGCTTTTAAGCCTTGTAACTTATTCATAATTTAATTTCCATGTTAAATGTAGCGTGTATAATAATTCGGCGCATTTTAACAGTTTTTTTAAGGAATGCACACTAATTCTTAACAAATTTAACACTGTAAACCGCTAGCAAACACCCTGAAATAAGCCCTAATAAATGCGCTGTATTAGCGACATTCACTGGTAATATGTCAAGAAAGCCTAAAACTAGCCAAAACAATAAGAAACCAATAATAGGTTTAGATAACGACAGTCCTCTCTCTGGTGCTAAATAACCATACCACCACACAAAACCTACTAACGCATAAACAACACCAGACAAACCACCAAAATTGGCACCTGAAACAACAAATTGTCCTAAATTAGAAAAAATAGCAGAAACTAATAACAAATTAATTAACGTTCCTTTGCCTAATTCTTTTTCAATACTACCACCCAGTTGCCACCACCACATAGTATTGAACACTATGTGCAATAATGAAAAGTGGAAAAATGCTGGGCCAATAATACGCCAAGGCTCTGTAATAAAAGCATCTAATGATAATTTAGGGTAAAACTGCAGTAGGGTAAAAAGATCGCGCGCCCAGCCTAAATTGCTCCCTAAATAAACAAACCAACAAAGAATGAATACTACTAAGGTCACAACGCCGGCATGCGCAAGAAAACTTTCTCGAAAGCTCTTTAGCAGGGTCAAATCACCACTTTTTACACTAACAGTTTCACCATGATGCCAAGCAGCCTGCTGATATTTTTGATCAAAAGGCTTTTTAATAAAGTTCTCAAATTCAATGTGCGCTTGCTCTTTTTTATCTTGCTGACAATATACGGTATAGCCTTGCTTACTCTCACCAGTATCCGTAATAACCGTTTCGGCAACCACTTTAGCATCAATGCCTAATGTGACTAAATAATTAGCAAACAGTAAAGCAACATTATGTTGTTCTAACTGAACTAAAGCCTTTAAGCTTTGATCTTCAAGCATTGATTAACCCTTAGCGAGCGATATTATCGGGATATTGTAATTGCCACTGCGTAAAGCCACCATCAAGAGAATATACATCGGTAAAATCTTGGCTCAACAAAAATTGTGCAGCTTGTTGACTAGAATGTCCGTGATAACAACATACAACAACAGGTGCATCAAGATCAGCATCTCGGACAAAATCAGCTAAATTTTCATTCGTTAAATGAAGTGCATCTGTTATCCGACCATTTGAAAATGATGTTTCGTCTCGTATATCTACCACAACATGGCTTTTACTCTCTAATACCGCATGTAATTCATCAACTTGCATATGTTTAAAACTTGATTGATTATCTGTCACTAGAACTCCCAATTTAAAATAACTTTACCTGATTTACCAGAACGCATCACATCAAACCCTTTTTGAAAATCATCAATCGCATAATGATGGGTAATAATAGGCGATAAGTCTAAACCAGATTGTATAAGACTAGCCATTTTATACCAAGTTTCAAACATTTCACGACCATAAATTCCTTTAATCGTTAAACCTTTAAAAATTATTTGGCTCCAATCAATCGCCATGTCTTTGCCTGGAATGCCTAGCATGGCGATTTTACCACCATTATTCATATTGTCTAACATACTTGTAAATGCTGATGGTACACCTGACATTTCTAATCCAACATCAAAACCTTCTGTCATACCTAAGTCATTCATCACATCTTTTAAGTTTTCTTTAGATACATTAACAGCACGTGTAACGCCCATTTTTTCAGCCAGTTCTAAACGATATTCATTAATATCAGTAATAACGACATGACGCGCACCAACATGCTTAGCAACAGCCGCAGCCATGATACCAATAGGGCCAGCGCCGGTAATTAAGACATCTTCACCAACTAAATCAAATGATAAGGCGGTATGTACAGCGTTACCGAAAGGGTCAAAAATAGCAGCTAAATCGTCAGAAATTTCATCTGGTAATTTAAAGGCGTTATAAGCAGGAATCACTAAATATTCCGCAAAAGAGCCTGCACGATTAACACCAACACCCACAGTATTACGACATAAGTGTGTGCGTCCACCTCGGCAGTTTCGACAATGGCCACAAGTAATATGCCCCTCTCCTGAAACACGATCACCTAACGCAAAACCTTTTACTTCTTGCCCAATGCCAACGACCTCACCCGCATATTCATGACCAACAACCATAGGTACAGGAATAGTGCCTTGCGCCCACTCATCCCAATTATAGATATGAATGTCGGTACCACAAATAGCAGTTTTTTTAATTTTAATTAACAGATCATTATGCCCCATTTCAGGCTTATCTGTGTCTGTTAGCCAAATTCCTTGCTCTGCTTTGGATTTTGATAATGATTTCATAATTTTTATTCCTTAACTAATCACATTCATTTCTTTACCAATACGAGTAAAGGCTGAAATAGCTTGATCTAGTTGCGCTTTAGTGTGCGCCGCTGAAATTTGCGTACGAATACGTGCTTGGCCTTTTGGCACAACAGGGAAAGAAAAACCAATCACATATATACCCTCTGCGAGTAGTCTATTTGCCATTTCACTAGCTACCGCTGCATCACCTAACATTACCGGGACAATAGCATGATCGGCACCTGCACAAGTAAAGCCCGCAGCTTCCATATTGCTGCGAAAATATGCCGTATTTTCTTTTAGCGTTTTGCGCAACTCACCACCTTGTGCCAATAATTGCAAGACCTGTATAGACGCATTAACAATGGCAGGAGCCAAAGAGTTTGAAAATAAGTAGGGACGTGAACGTTGACGTAGCCATTCAATCACTTCTTTTTTCGCTGAAGTATAGCCGCCTGAAGCACCGCCCATCGCTTTACCTAATGTACCGGTGATAATATCAACACGACCCATTACCTCACAATACTCATGACTACCTCGACCATTTTCACCAACAAAACCAACAGCATGTGAATCATCAACCATCACCATAGCATTGTATTTGTCTGCTAAATCACAAATACCCTTAAGGTTAGCGATAACACCATCCATAGAAAAAACACCGTCTGTAGCAATTAATTTAAAACGTGCGCCAGCCGCATCAGCTTCAATTAAACTTTGCTCTAATGCCGCCATATCATTATTGGCATAACGAAAACGTTTTGCTTTACATAAACGCACACCATCAATAATTGAGGCATGATTAAGCGCATCACTAATAATGGCATCTTCTGAACCTAATAATGTTTCAAACAACCCAGCATTAGCATCAAAACAAGAAGAATATAGAATAGTATCTTCCATGCCTAAAAATTCGCTAATACCCTGCTCTAATGTTTTATGAATATCTTGTGTACCACAAATAAAACGTACTGAGGCCATACCAAAACCGTGTTCATCTAACCCTGCTTTTGCAGCCGCAATAAGGTTAGCATTGTTCGCCAAACCTAAATAATTATTGGCACAGAAATTAATAACCTCTTCACCGGTATTAACAGCTATTTGAGCCTGTTGTGCAGTAGTAATTATACGCTCTGCTTTGTACAAACCTTCCGCTTTAACTTGTGTAATTTGTTCTTGAATATGGTTACAAAAAGTTGTCGAATTATCTTTAGACATACGAAAAACCCTACATTGATAGATAAATTATGAATGTGTTAATTGTACGCACTTACGCTAACTTATACAGAGTCACCCACTGAACAATATTTTGTAAAAAAGAGAGGCAATGTAAAATTATAATTACGACGTACTATCCGCTAACATTAAATTTAAACCGGTAAATACAAAATAATTTTTTTTGTTTTGTAAACTTACACTTTTCATATTCATCAGTATTTAAGTGAACTTATTTAAGTAAACTTAGGTATAATAAAACATAAATTTACTGCCGTTCAATTTATGTAGAACAATTTATGTTTGCGTTACTAATCTATCGAATCTTACTACTATTACTAACGCCTATTATATTATTGGCTCTCTTAATTCGCTCCTTTAGTAACTCACAATATCGCCAACGTTTAAGTGAGCGTTTCGGTTTCACCTCTAGCGCTATATTATTGAACAAACAAAACACTAAAGGGATTGTCGTTCATGCAGCTAGCGTTGGAGAAGTAATCGCGATAACTCCTTTTGTAGAGCTATTATTACAGCAATATCCAACGTACCCTATTACCATCACTACTTTTACCCCTACCGGCTCTGCACAAGTAAAAAAACATTTTGGCTCACGCGTGCAACATACTTTTCTACCGCTTGATATTTTGCCTTGCACCTCATTATTTTTAAATCGCTTACAACCACAATTAATGATTTTTATGGAAACAGAATTATGGCCTAATTTAATCAGTCAATGCGCCAACAAAAGAATAAAACTCTTGCTAATTAATGGGCGATTATCTGCCAACTCAATGAAAAGTTATCAAAAAATTAGTACGCTGATCACCCCAACGTTAAACCATTTTGATAAAATATTGTGCCAAAGCCATGACAATTTAGATAACTTCCTGCAATTAGGAGCAGAGAGTGACCGATGCCAAGTATCTGGCAATCTCAAATTTGATATTAGCCTTAATGCAACAACTGAAGATAAACAAAGAACCCTAGCACAATTTCTACCGCCACATAGACCCATTTGGTTAGTGGCAAGTACACATCAAGGTGATGAAGAAATAGCATTGGCCGCATATAACGTAATCCAAGAAAAATTTCCTCAACTTCTATTGGTACTTGTACCAAGGCATCCAGAACGCTTTAGTTCAGTCGCCAAACTTTGCATTAATCAAGGTTACTCACTCGCTAAACGCAGTGAAAATGAACAAGTGACAAATCATAATATATGGCTACTCGATACCTTGGGGGAGTTAATGGCTGCTTATGCTCTTGCAGATATTGTTACTATGGGTGGCAGTTTTAGTGATATTGGAGGACATAACCCATTAGAGCCAGCGTTATTCAAAAAACCCATTATTGTGGGTAACGACATGAAAAATTTCACTGATATTTTACTACAATTACAAAAAAATAACGGAATTATACAATTACCTATTCTAGAAAATAAAAATCAACAAGCATTAGCGCAAGCCGTCATACATCTACTAAATAATACACAAGCAGCTCAACTACTCGGATCACAAGCACATAAGGTAGTACTTAATAATCAAGGAGCGAGTACACGAACGTTAGCTCAAGTGAAGGAATTAGTAATATGAGTAACATGATACAATTAGCACCTTTTAAAGACGGAAATACGTACTGTCTTTTTAATCGAAATGAAATTGAAGATTTCACTCCAGAAATGCTTACCGCTGAATATTGGCAAGAAAACAATGCCATTACCGGATCAGCGCAAGGTCGAGGCACAACTTGGTTTATTCAATATCAATCCAGCATACAAGACAAGCAATGGGTTTTGCGTCATTATTATCGTGGTGGCTTAATTGGTAAAATAGTTAATGATAGTTACTTCTTCACCGCTCTAAAACATACCCGTGCAGATCGAGAGTTTTCTTTATTAGCTCATATGCAAACATTAGCATTGCCTGCACCCAAACCGATTGCTTACCGGGTGATACGCCAAGGTTTACTTTATCGCGCAGATTTACTGAGCAGTCGCATTGAAAACGCCCAAGATTTGGTGGCCATTTTAACCCAAAAAGTAATAAGTGATGATTTATGGTTTAATATTGGCGAAACGATTCGTCGTTTTCACTCACAAGGTATTTATCACCACGACTTAAATGCGCACAATATTTTAATTGATAATAATAATAAAGCTTGGTTAATCGATTTTGATCAAGGTGAGCTAAAAGCAGTTAGCACCCGTTGGCAACAGAATAATATGCAGCGGTTACTGCGCTCTTTCCGCAAAGAGCAAAAAAAACTTTCTAATTTTTACTGGCAAGAAAGTCATTGGGATGCATTATTAGCAGGTTATAATCAATAAGCCTGCTCTATAACTTTATTGATTTTTTTTCTAAAATTAATATCCGTAATCAGGGTATTAATTTTATCAAGTCGAGCCATTTTAATGATATCTTGGGTGTAATAAAATTCTACTTTCCCCATCACCTCAAAGCTTAATTCTTTATATTCTGATATATTTCTTAACCCACCAAATGCCACTAAATCAGCTAAACGACAGGCAATATAACACAAAGAAACCTGCTGTAATTCTTCACTAGATATAGCTATATCAGCGGTATTATTAGCTAAAGGTAATAAGCTATAAGCTATACCTTTTTCAATAGATTGCGGTAATTGCCATTGTTGAGCTAAACGTTTACCTAATACCGCGCTATTAACACCAATAACATGCTGAAAAACCTTAGTACGCTCAAATAAACCATAATTCTTTAAGTAAACATCAGCCATCGCTGGGCGATAAGACAAAATGGCGAGGTCACCTAAATAAGAGAGTAAACAATGTGTTGATAGCTCTGCTGAATTTTCCACATTCATTTCTGTTGCTAGAATCAAACCAAAGGCACTAGCCAAATAGCTTGCAGTCCATAGTTTTTTATACGCGGCATTCTGCGCTTTATCAGTTAAATGCGAATCTTGCTGCACAGCGAGTTGTGTTGCGATATTTTTAACTTGTGTAATACCTAAAAAAATAATAGCGTGATTAATATTAGTAATAGGTTGACGCAAAGAAAATAATGGTGAATTAACAGCATTCAAAATTTTAGCAGTCATTTCGGCATCGGTTTTTATTAAGTCAAACAGTTCACTTGGCTCAAATCCACCTTGAATCAATGGCAATAATAATGGGTGTGGCTTCCGAAATGATTCCGTAATATTTTTAGCTGTATGCTGTTGCTCGGCCGTAAGTTCTTCAGCAAACAATAATTCGAATTCTAGAAACTCCTCTGGTAGTTCAAATTCAAGCTTTGTTGCAACGTTAGTTATTCCCTCTAGGCTATGCTCTTGATCATCTTGCCTAGAAGGTAACAAAGGTTTACGGTTAATATTATTTTTGGTCACACTCCCTCTATTTTTAGGAGTGCGACGAGGATTATTTAAGCGCCAAATAAAATAAGATAATAGCCCTAAGATACTGATTGAAATTACTGTTTCCAAAGACATTTGAATATCCTATTCTAGTCGTTAGCATTATAAATCTAACATACTGTCTTTATAATGTAACCAAGGCATCTTTGCAACGCTGTTGATACATATCTCTCGCTTTTATTAACTCAGGCATTGCTGCTTCTGTAGTATAAGGTTTTAAAATAACTAATATTTTAAGCACGCCTTGATAGAATACCGAGTCATTTATTTCATTAACCATATTTTGTGTTTGATAAAAGCTTAACCAAAATGTATTAATAATACGTAAAATACTGACTATGTCGGTTAAATCATCATCATTAAAATCAACAATACCAGCATCTTTTAAAGACATTAGTAACTGACTTACCCGTTCAGCGATTGAATGTTGAACCTCAACATATTTTTCTCGTAAACTTGGATTTTTATCTAACAATACGGGTAAATTGCTATAGAAGAATCTAAACTTCATCATCATTTGAAATACCGCATCCATATAAAGAATGATGGCATCAAGTGGTTTTACCTCATTACTCACTTTGGGAATAGTATCAAGCAGTAAATTACTTGCATATTCCTCATAAATAGACAAAATAATGTCTTCTTTATTCCGAAAATGATAATACAAATTACCAGGGCTAATACCTAAATGTGCTGCAATATGATTTGTGGTGACATTTCGCTCTCCGTGCTTATTAAATAATATAATGCTTGCCTGAATTATCTTATCGCGGGTTTTCATAGAGGCTACTTCTTCCTTCTAATTTAAGGTAATTTAAATAGTTTTACATATCTATCATACTATCAAAATACATTGAACTTGAAACCTTTTTGAGTAAATACTTTAACTTATAGACGATCTAAATCAAGGTTCAGATTACGTATTAAGTAACAACTTGATCTATGTAAATAGTTAAAGAACTTAAGAGACGACGCATTAATGGAGAGAGTATTGTTCTGTAGAATATTCTCTAATACCCTACTTGCATACAGCGCCTATATCAAACCCCATAACGACTATTGATTAGTTTTATAATATTTAAACGGTTAATGCTTGTAAGAAACTTAACTAAACCATTACAATGCCTAGTATTCACCAATAAATGAAACTTAAAACATGAGCATAAAAGCAATTTACCCTGGCACATTCGATCCCGTTACAAATGGGCATTCAGACTTGATTTTACGTGCTAGCCTGTTATTTGGTGAGGTGATTATTGGTGTTGCTTCAAGCCCAAGTAAAAAGCCACGCTTTACACTTGAACAACGTGTTGAAATGATACAACAAATAACTAAAGACTTAGACAATGTTACCGTTGTTGGCTTTAGTGGTTTATTGGTCGACTTTGCTAAGCACCATCAAGCAAAAGTTTTAATTCGTGGCTTACGTGCAGTATCAGATTTTGAATATGAATTCCAATTAGCAAATATGAATCGCCGTTTATCACCTGATTTAGAAAGTGTCTTTTTAACACCTTCAGAAGGTAACTCTTTTATTTCATCAACATTAGTAAAAGAAGTCGTTTTACATAAAGGGGATGTCAGCCAATTTGTTCACCCTATTGTTCAAGATGCATTAAAAAAAGCCATCTTAAACTGATCTGACTTTTCACACTATTATGCTCTTAGGTATGTTTGGCTGATAATTAGGGCAATATACTGAGATTCTATTTGACTGCCTAGTTTCTAACAATGTTGCTTTACTAACAACCTTGTTTTGCAATAAAGGCTAATGAATGTTGATTAAAGCTATCTGGCTGCTCCACATTACAAACATGTCCACATTGTTGGATAGTATGTAGCAAACTATTTTTATGGCGCTTTACCATCTCTTTGACAGGCCCTAAAAACATATGATCCTCTTTGCCCATAATATAAAGAATAGGTATATCGATCTCTTTTTCCTTAAAGTAACGCATCAAAGGGTTTACATCCATAGCCAGTTTAAACCATCTAATAAATTCTTTTTGACACAATAATTTAGCTTCACGCACAAATAACAGACGAGATTCTTTATGACGCTTTTTTGGCATCATAATAAACGCAAACAAACGATACAACCACATATACGGCAAACAATGTTTAAAGATATTTCCTAAGTAAACTAGTGTATTGCTGCGGGTATTAAAGCGAGTAATAGCCCCTCCTAACACCATACTTGATACATATTCAGGTGCGATTTCTGCAATATTACGAATAATAATGGTACCTAATGAGATACCAACAAAATGTGCACAAACGATATTGTTATGATCTAATACATCAATAATATCTTCAGATACTTTATTAAAAGAGTAATTACTGTCGACAAAAGTTTGTACTAAATGGGTAGATTTTCCATGGCCACGAAGATCGAGTAAAAGAACATTATAGTCTTTCTGATAAACTCTAAGTTGACGAAACCAAATTGCCGAACTTCCGCCGGCACCATGGACAAAAACAACCCATATTTTACTGGTTTTATGTGGAATAATACGATGAAAAAGAATTGATTTACTCATTCTTACAATCACATACCTTATTATGACGCGCTTAATTGTCGTCAGTATAACTAACTTTTTAAGAAATCTCTTAATAAGTTCTGTTTTCAAAGACCTTGCAATAAACAAATTATTATAAACTTGGTTATGCTAAAACGATCCGCCATTAACCGTTCAAGACTAACTCATAAAGCCGTAAGATGTACTAATCAACTACAGTCTAGTCTTGCTGACAATTAGGACAATATACCGAGCTTCTATTTGACTGCCTAACTTCTAACAATGTTTCTTTACAAGTTAAACAAGCTTCTCCTGCTCGGCCATAAACAAATAATGATTGAGCAAAATATCCAGGTCGGCCATCAGCTTGAGTAAAATCTTTTAAGGTAGTACCCCCTTGCTCAATCGCAGCAGCAAGCACTTGCTTTATAATATCGGTTAACCGATTATAACGCTGTCGGCTAATACTTCCTGCTAGCGCTGTAGGTAAAATACCCGCTAAAAATAACGCTTCATTAGCATAAATATTACCAACGCCCACCACTACATGATTATTCATTAAAAAAGTTTTAATGGGTACTTTTCTCTTTTTAGCTTTATTAAATAAATAATCGTGACCAAAATCATCGGTGAGTGGCTCTGGCCCTAGCTTACTTAATAGCCCCTGAGAATCATAATGCTCATCAAACCACAAAACGGCGCCAAAACGCCGAGGATCATTTAAGCGTAATACGACCCCATTGGCAAACACCAGATCGAAGTGATCGTGCTTAGCAACAGGTACCTCTTTATCAATCACACGAAGTGTACCTGACATACCCAAATGTAAAAGTAGACTTCCCGTGTCAAAACGCAGTAATAAATACTTAGCACGTCGGTCAACACTTTTAACATTTAATCCTATAAGTTTTTGTAAATCATCAGGAATAGGCCATCGTAACTTCGCATTACGAACAACCACCTTAGACACTTCATTATTTATAATGTGCGGACTAATCCCTAAACGGCACACTTCTACTTCAGGTAATTCAGGCATATACTCTCATGATACTTAGGCTACCTCAAAACAGAGGTATAAGTTGATGCTTCATGGTAGCAGGTAAAGCTAACCATATTTTCTTCTGTTGATTATACACTAACAGCTGCTCTACTAAAGGATACAACCTGAATAACTGCTCCTGCTCAACTCCTGCGATACCAATGCTTATTTCAATACTTTCTTGCCCCTCAATAACAATATCTGACGCTTGCATTAAGCCGCTACCTTGCTGCCATGCAAACATCATTTGGTCTATTTGCTGATTAGTTAAATCGACTAAAACCCCTTGGCTATTTGTTTTCCAAGCTCTAGCAACACGCTCAAATACTACTGATGTATTATTGGGAAAGGCAATAGACAACGTTAATATCACGCTATGCTCAGGTAATATTAATTCATCATTAGTGTCTGTCTCTGGGAATAGTCGATTATTGGTGGTGTTAATGATTAAAATAATAATCATTACTGAAAATATAATGACATTATTCCATGCCGTTTTAGAAAGTTTCATTACTCATACATTGGTAAAATAAAGATGACTGACATCATACTGAAATAATAACCATAAAAGAACATTAGGACTATTTTTATATGCGGAGGATAAATTAAACAGGGCTACTATTGAGGCTAACCTTAATGACTATTTCATTAATTACGGGCATAAAAAAACCCAGTTAAACTGGGTTTTTTATTTTAACAAAGTAAAAATTAATTACTTAATTTTAGCTTCTTTATAGATTACGTGCTTACGAGCTTTTGGATCAAATTTTTTGATTTCCATTTTCTCTGGCATAGTCTTTTTATTCTTATCAGTAGTATAAAAATGACCTGTACCGGCACTAGAAACTAAACGAATCTTATCACGCATAATATTCTCCTAGAAAAGTTTTTAAACTTTTTCGCCACGGGCACGGATATCAGTTAATACTGCATCAATACCTTTCTTATCGATAATACGCATTCCTTTCGGAGTTAAACGTAATTTAACGAAACGATTTTCACTCTCTACCCAAAAACGGTGAGATTGAAGGTTTGGTAAAAAACGACGACGAGTCGCGTTTCTTGCGTGAGAACGGTTGTTCCCTACGACTGGTTTCTTGCCTGTTACTTGGCAAACTTTAGACATTTGAGTCACTCCAAAATTAATTTCAGCTCGAGCTATATTTTCCCCAAGACCGTCGCCTCGGGATCCTGAAAAAGGTGGCATATTATAGAGAAACTGAATAATTAATACTAGTACTAAAAATAAAAAGCTATAAAAAAGCGCATTTGATATTTTAAATTCTTATTAATCAATAGGCTAGAATACACACAACTATCGAAATATGCGCTATTTATATGCAAAAATATAAAATAAACGCTTTTTAATGATAGTTTTTATAAAATAAATGATGTTAATTAGCACCTGATTTACCTAAAATTTACTTTTAGCTTGCTATTTTTTAGTAAATAATTGTCCAATTAATACAAGTTTCATCGCTAAAAATTAAACAATTTCACCATGCTCTGCAAATGAATAACATTGATTTCCTGCAACAATCATATGATCTAACACTTTCACATCAATTAGTTGCAGTGCCTGTTCAAGTTTTTGTGTTATCTGTTTATCGGCAACACTCGCCTCAGCAATGCCTGACGGGTGATTATGGCATAAAATAACCGCTGCGGCATGATGAGCTAAGGCTTGCTCAACAACAACTCTAGGATAAACTGCTGCGGCATTTAGCGTCCCCAAGAATAATCGTTCAAATTTCAAGACCTGGTGCTGGTTATCCAAAAAAAGAACAGCAAAAACTTCCCTTGTTTCATTCCTCAGTTCACTTGCTAAATAATCTTTCGTTGCTTGTGACGATGTTATAGCATTGCCCTGCTGTACTAGTTTTTCTGCTAAATATCGTTTTGACATTTCTAAACAAGCTTGCAGCTGTACGTATTTAGCACTGCCTAAGCCATGGTGATGACAAAATTCTTTTTGATTCGCCCGAAAAACATTCCCTAAACTCCCAAAATTGACTAACAGGTTTCTAGACAAATCAACAACGTTACACCCTTTAACACCTGTTCTTAAAAAAATAGCAAGCAACTCAGCATCACTTAAACTCGCTGCACCAAGTGCCAGTAGTTTTTCTCTAGGCCGCTCTGAACTTGGCCAATGTTTTAGTGTTCGATCATTTGCGTCATGGGACGATGCTTTATCTAATTTACACATAGTCGGCTTCCTTGCTGTTTTTGTTAATGATTATTTTTCAAATAGTGCGAATAAATGCTATCGTATTAATAATATTATTCATCAGTTTAAGATTAGCAGATTATGCAAATTCTACAGGACAAAAAAATTGTTCTAGGTATCAGCGGAGGGATTGCCGCTTATAAAATCCCAGAATTAGTCCGTCGATTAAAAGAACAAGGTGCTGATATTCGGGTTGTTATGACCGAAGGTGCAAAAGCATTTATCACGCCACTAACGTTACAAGCTGTTTCGGGCAATGCCGTTGCAGATAGTTTACTAGATACAGCAGCCGAACTAGCCATGGGACACATAGAGCTAGCCAAATGGGCTGACTTAATTATCATAGCCCCTGCAACTGCAGATATTATTGCACGTATGACTGCAGGTATAGCAAATGACTTACTTACAACTATTTGTTTAGCCACTAGCGCACCTATCGCGATTGCCCCGGCGATGAATCAACAAATGTGGCACGCATTAGCAACACAAGCCAATATAAAAACCTTGAGCGAGCGTGATGTACAAATTTGGGGACCAGGTAGTGGTGAGCAAGCCTGTGGTGATGTCGGCTTAGGTCGTATGCTCGATGTGGATGAATTAGTCACTTTAGCGAGTGATTTTTGTACGGATAAATATTTACAAGGACAGCATTGGGTGATTACTGCAGGTCCAACACGTGAAGCGATAGATCCTGTGCGTTATATCTCTAATCACAGTTCAGGTAAAATGGGTTATGCCATTGCTCAAGCTGCCTTACGTGCAGGTGCTACTGTCACCTTAATTTCAGGACCCGTTAACATTAAAGCGCCTGTTGGAAGCCAGTTGATTAACGTAAACAGTGCTGATGAAATGCATGAACAAGCATTAAAATTTGCTCCCCAATGTACAACTTTTGTTGCTTGTGCTGCCGTTGCTGATTACCGAGTTGCACACATAGCGACACAAAAAATCAAAAAAAATAATGATGCTATGCAACTTGAATTAGTGAAAAATCACGATATTGTTGCTGATGTAGCGCATTTAGATAACAAACCATTTATGGTAGGTTTCGCAGCTGAAACACAAAATGTGGAGCAGTACGCTCGTGGTAAACTAATACGTAAAAATTTAGACTTAATAGCTGCTAATGATGTAGCAAAATCAGGTCAAGGCTTTAACAGTAATGATAATGCGTTAACCCTATATAGTACTATTGATAAAACAGATATTCCGTTAGCCAACAAACAAATAGTGGCTCAAAAATTAGTCTCTTTAATTAATCAGCATTATTTAGCAAAACAAAAATAAGTAACAATACCTAACAAAAACAATAAATAATAGAGAATCTTCTTACTATGCCAGCTAGCCCCAAAAGCCCACAAAAGATTAGTCGGAAACAACAAATATTAGAGTGTTTAGCGCTGATGTTACAGTCAAGCCCTGGTCAACGTATTACAACCGCAAAACTTGCAGCGGAAGTAGGCGTATCAGAAGCGGCTTTGTATCGACACTTTCCATCTAAAGCACGTATGTTTGAAGGGTTAATCGATTTTATTGAAGAATCTGTTTTTTCTAGAATTAACTTAATTTTAACCGATCACAAAGAAACACTAGTGCGCTGTCATCATGTACTTCATGTGTTATTGGTTTTTGCTGAGCGAAATCCAGGCATGTGCCGCATTTTATCAGGTGATGCTCTCATGGGTGAAAATGAACGTTTACGCGTTCGAGTTCACCAATTTTTTGAAAAACTTGAATCACAATTTAAACAAATATTGCGTGAACGAAAATTACGCGAAGGTAAAACATTCACCATTAACGAACAAGCGCTTGCTAACATTTTAGTGGCTTTTGCTGAAGGAAAGATCAGCCAATATGTACGATCTGGCTTTGACAAAAAACCTAGCAGTAACTTCAATGAGCAATGGCAATTTTTAATGGCGAGCAAATAAGGAAAAACATGTCTACATTATCACATCTTAAACCTGAAGGTTTATGGCAATTATTCGAAAAAATTTGCAGCATCCCTCACCCATCAAAACATGAGCAAAAAATTTCGGCTTGGATTCAAAGTTGGGCAGCAGAGCTTAATTTATCCATTAAAGAAGATGCCGTGGGAAATCTTTTTATTAAAAAACCAGCTACAAAAGGTATGGAAGATCGCCAAGGCATCATTCTACAAGCTCACATGGATATGGTGCCACAAAAAAATAATGATACCGTACATGATTTTTTAACCGATCCGATTAAACCTTATGTTATTGAAAGTGGTGATTGGGTTACAGCTGAAGGCACTACTTTAGGTGCTGACAATGGCGTTGGCTTAGCATCAGCTTTAGCTATTTTAGCTAGCGATGATATTGCTCATGGCCCACTTGAAGTTTTAGTCACTATTGATGAAGAAGCGGGTATGTCTGGTGCTTTTGGTCTTGAGTCTGGTTGGTTAGATGGCGATATTTTAATTAATACTGATTCTGAGCAAGAGGGCGAAGTTTATATGGGCTGTGCTGGTGGTATTGATGGTACAGCAACTTTTAAATTAGATTTTGATGACGTACCCGCAAATTATCAAGCATTTAACTTATCGATCTCTGGTTTAAAGGGCGGGCATTCCGGCGTTGATATCGATACCGGCAGAGCAAATGCAAATAAACTCTTAGTACGCTTTTTACTTGAAGCAAGTAATAGATTCGAGCTACGTTTAACTGAGCTAAATGGTGGCAGTTTACGTAACGCTATTCCGCGTGAAGCAAATGCAAGCTTTGTTATACCTACAACAGACGTACCAGCATTAAAAGAGCAACTAGCTCAATATTTAACAACAATTCAACACAATTTAAGCGTCATTGAAACGGATATTGATATGCTGCTTATTTCACCAGAAGAATTTGAACAATGTTGGAGTAGCACAACACAACATCAAATACTACGTGCGTTAAATGCATGCCCTAATGGTGTTATTCGAATGAGTGATGATATTGAAGGTATCGTTGAAACGTCATTAAATTTAGGTGTTGTACGTACACGAGGTAAAAACTTTACTGCCCTAGTACTTATTCGAAGTTTACATGATGATGGTCGTTTAGAAACACAACGTACGGTGCAATCCGTATTTGAGCTAGCTGATGCGAGTATTAAATTTAGTGGTGCATATCCAGGCTGGAAACCAAACCCAGATTCAGCCATTATGAAAACAGTCAGTGAGACATATGAAGAGCTATTTAATAAAGTGCCAGCTGTCATGGTAATTCATGCAGGTTTAGAGTGTGGATTATTTAAAAAGCCTTATCCACATTGGGATATGGTATCAATAGGGCCAACCATTAAATTTCCTCATTCACCTGATGAGAAAATTGAAATTGCTACAGTTGAACAATATTGGCAACTATTAACCGCTGTGTTAGCAAAAGCCCCAAAAAAATAATCAACCTTAGCAATTCACTCGCCCCAAAAAAGATCTAACTTTGGGGCTTCAATATTAAGTTATACCAGTTTCATTAATTAAGTGAACAATTTTATACCTAAAAAAAATTGCCAAATATAAGGCATTTATTTCGATAACTAGTTGTTCTAATTATTAAATAAATAACGTTTCAGTTGGTGATTTTAGCAAGTAGAAATGATCACATGGTTGGTGAGATTGGTATTAATATAGGTGGGATTTCTCCCTATCCATATTAACTTAAAAGTAACATTGGTCATTAGCCAATTTTCCGTTAGAATAGGAGAACAATTAAAATAGGACTTTTCTATGATTCAGCCACAAAAAATAATAATTGCTGATGATCACCCTTTATTTAGACAGGCTTTATTGGGAACCTTACGGAATAAGTTAAGTCAAACAATTTGGCTTGAAGCGGAAACCATAGCAGAGCTTGAACAACAGTTACAAAATAATAACGAAAGTGACTTGTTGCTATTAGATTTAAATATTCCTGGTGCTCACGGTTTTAGTACCTTAATTCACGTTAGAAATCATTTTCCGCAAATTCCTGTTGTTGTCGTTTCCGCTCATGAAGATCAAAATACTATTGGTAAAGCAATGGGTTATGGCGCAGCGGGCTTTATTCCAAAATCAACACCCGTTGATGATATTTTTACCGCGATTATGACCGTTTTATCTGGTGATATTTGGTTACCTGCTTCATTTCAAGCGACTTCAGCAAACACCGACACAACAGATATAGCGGAACGCGTTGCCAGCTTAACTCAGCAACAATACCGTATTTTAATGATGTTTGCTCAAGGTTTACTAAATAAACAAATTGCCTATGATCTTAATGTTTCTGAAGCAACGATCAAAGCGCATGCTACAGCCATATTTCGTAAGCTCGATGTGCGTAATAGAACACAAGCAGTTATCGCTATCTCTCAACTAAATTTAGCTGAAACAGGTTTTGATCAATCATAACGAATACCCGATTGACCATTAACCAGCCGTGCAAAATAAGTAAACATTAGTTGTTTCAGCAACAAGTTAATCGCCGTAATCTACTTGTAACTTCTGCGCCAGTTTGGCACTCATTAACGCTCTCAGCGCAGCCGGTTTTACTAGTTTTCGCATAAAGCCTACATCAGCATTTTTTGCTTTATTTTCAATACCAATCTCTGTTGTGGCTGTAATTAATATTGCTGGTATATAGTGATTACAATCACGTCGCATATCAGCAATTAATGTTAGGCCATCCGCTTGCTCTCCTACAGGTAAACCTTCATGGTAACCTAGTTGATAATCAACCAACAAAATATCAATATCACTTTGATGATTAGCAAACTCTATTAATGCTGTTTCTCGAGAATCAGCAGCAAGTATATTACATTGCCACGCAGACAATAACTCAACCATACCGCTTAACACGTCGGGATCATTATCTATACATAATACGGTAATACCTTTTAAACCCATATTCTTTATTGGGGTAGCTAACTGCGGTTGCGCTATTACTTGGCTCGATCTTTCAACCGAAATAGAAAATTTACAGCCTTGCATCTCCCTTGATTGCAAACTTAGAGAATGACCTAGTAGTTGCACCAAAGATTGCGTAATATTTAATCCTAACCCCAAGCCTCGAGATGACTGGCTTGTTGGTGTATCTAATTGAGTAAATTGCTCAAATACTAAGACTTGTTTTTCCAATGGAATACCAGGTCCATTATCAAGCACTTGAATAACCACATCATTATTTGATATTCTCGCCCCTAACAACACCTTACCTGGGCTCGCATATCTAAAGGCATTACCGACAAGGTTTTGAATAATACGTCGAAGTAAGTGCTTATCAGACTTGACCCAAGTTTTAGTTGCCACCAATCTAAATTCAACATTTTGTTCAATAGCTAACGCAGCAAATTCTTGCTCTAAGTCATCAAACAATTCATTTAAAGAAAATACCTCAATATGCGGCTTAATATTGCCACTTTCTAAACGAGCAATTTCGGCTAAATCAGCTAATAAATCGTTTGCAGCCCTAAGCGACTTATCAATATTGTCCACTTGTCTTTGTTGCTCAAAGGTTAAGTCTTTTTGCTCCGTTAAGGCCGAAGTAAATAAGCGAGCTGCCTCTAGGGGTTGCATAAGATCATGACTGCATGCTTTTAAATATTGGCTCTTTTTAATATGTGCCTGTTCAGCTTTTTCATGGGCTTTAGCAAGTGCTTCATTGGTTTTTGCTAGGGTTAATGTACGCTCATAAACTCGTGTTTCAAGATCTAAGTTAGCTTCTTTTAATACTTGTTCAGCTTGACGATACGCTGTGATATCAGAAAATAGCATAACAAAACCACCACCTGGTAATGGATTACCTTCAATAAGAATAGTTTGACCATTAGCGTGCTGTCTTTCTGAGCTATGTGGACTACCTTTTCGTAAATACTCTAATCGTCTAAAAACCTGATTATCAATATCTCCCGCGCCACACAAACCACGTTTAACATTATGACGAATTAACGCTTCAATAGGACTACCTATTTTGACAAGTTCAGGAGGGTAATCGAATAAATCTAAATACTTTTTGTTCCATGCCACAAGTTTTAGCTCTTCATCAACAATAGAAATACCTTCACTGGCATTTTCTATCGCGCTTTGCAGTAAATTCTGAGAAAACTCTTGTTTTTGACTCGAAGCATCTTCTACCAATACCGCTATTTCATCTAAAGCAATATCCCGACCATCAAGTGCTGAAGATAATACTAAGCGTGCGGAAGATGCTCCCATCACCAACGCTAATGTATTTTCAGTTTGCTGTAGTAATAATTGATTATATTTAGCATTACCTAATTGTTTTTTATTGTGTGACGATTGGAACAAACTAAAACTTGATTTCGCTTTACTTTCACCCACGAAACGCGAGGCAAGTAATTCTAATTCGCTCACATCTAATTGTCGCTTCTTTTCTACTTTCAATAATGTAGGTGATTGCCATTCTAGAAATAATGAGGCCTGAACGCGTTCTTGAACACTTTGACGGCTGATTTGTGACAATGCCCACATCACAATAATATTTGCCGATAAACTAAAAAGTGTCGCCGTTGATTTAGAAGATAAAAGTCCTTCAGCAAAAGGAGTTGAATATAAACCAAACTGAGGCAAAAAGTTTAAAGTTAACCACAATATAAAGCCAACTAAAATCCCTGCATATACCCCAACTAAACTCGCTCTTCGCCAATAAAAAGCAACAACTAGAGCTGGTGTTAATTGTGCGAACGCCCCAAAAGCCACTTCACCTGATGAAGATAATGTGTCAGTCGATGCCAGACTAAACACCCCATATCCAGACATTATTACAAATAATATCAGCAATTTACGTATATTTAATAACCGTCTTCTAAAATTATCGTAATTAGTTTGAGCAACTTTTTGTCTGCGATAAAGTAAAGGAAAAATAATTTCATTACTGAGCATGGTACTCAAAGCAATCGCTGAAATAATCACCATAGAACTAGCTGCTGAAACTGCACCCAGAAAAGTAAAAAGTGTTAGCCAAGTTTGATCACCAATACTAGGTAAAAACAATACATACATATCAGAAGAAACTGTATCGCCTAATAGTAACTGTCCAGCAAGCCCTAGAGGGGCAGCAAAAAAAGCAAAAATTAATAAGTATAGTGGAAATACACGTCGGCCTAGCCAAGTATCTTTGTTAGATCTTAGCTCTACTACCATTACTTGAAACTGCCTTGGTAACGAAAGAAATGCCGCCATCACAATCACCAACATTGCCAACATTGAGCTAATATTACCTACATTTATTTGCTGCTCCATTTTCACTGTTGCATTAGACTGCTGCCAAATATCAAGTGGCGAATCAAATAATGAAAAGCATACAAATAAACTTACGGCTAAAAAGGCAATAATTTTCACCAATGACTCAAAAGCAATCGCCAACATCACTCCAGGATGCCGCTCAGTTACATCAATATTTCGGATGCCAAATAAAATAGTAAATATAGACAAGACAATACTGATCACCAAACCAATATGCCAACTACTTAAACTTTGATCGACCTGTAATTGCTGGAAGGTATACACCATAGCTTTTAACTGAAGCGCAATATATGGCATGGTTCCAACGAAGGAAACAATCGTGACAATAATAGCGAGGTTGTGTGATTTACCGAATCGAGAAGCGAGCAAATCTGCAATAGAGGTGAGGTTTAGCTTTAAACTAATACGAATAATACGTTGAATAAACGGCCAAGCAAAAACAAAAAGCAAGGTAGGGCCAAGGTAAATCGGTATATGTGATAAAAAATTTGTTGATGCTTGCCCTGCCGTACCTAAAAAGCTCCATGACGTACAATAAACACCGAGTGTCAGCGCATAAATAGCACTTTGCCCTTTTTTGGCCAGTTGGTTACGGTACTTATCACCTAAAAAAGCAATGATGAAGAGTAAGCAAATGTAAATTAAACTAATACTAACTAATTGCCAATTGGGGAACATTACGCTTCTCTGATATTAATGGATAGAAATAGTTCTATCCGATTTGAATACGATACTTTATCAATATACCGACAAAGTAACAGCTGAATAAATACGACCTTTAGCTAAATAATTAAAAAGTTATCGCACTCTTTTACTAAATAGCTAAGCATTATTATTAAAATCTTGCTAGACTGCGCCTCGAACCAAGGAGTGCGGTTTTATTTCCTTACTTTCGATAGTAATAAAATAAATAGCTGCTGAGATGTTGATGATTTCAACAAACCCTTTGAACCTGGACGGGAATTAGTCACTAAAATAACTTTAGCGATTAATATAACCGGCGTAGGAATGGTTAGTGATCGCATCACAGTCTACCTTAGACAACCTCCCAGTGCCGGATCCCATAGTATAACTTGATTTAATACTTATGAGATCTTTATGAATTTTACCAAATCCACGCTTACTTTAGCAATTGCTTCTTTAGTACTTTCAACTCCCTTAATGAGTTTGCACGTTCATGCTCAAGAAGAAAAAACAGCCTTAGAAACGATTACCGTTACTAGTGATTTCAGGCAGCAAAACTTATTAAATACTCCTAGCGCATTATCAGTGTTAACTGATCTAGAAATACAGCAACGTAATGCTCAAAATCTTGAAGAATTAGCCGCTATTATTCCCAACGTTAATTTCGCTAGTGGCTCTCAACGTGCACGTTATTATCAAATTCGTGGCATTGGTGAACGTAGCCAATACAATGAACCTATTAACCCATCTGTGGGCATGATTATTGACGGCATAGACTTTACTGGTATTGGTAGTATTGCAACCCTTTTTGATGTTCAACAGGTCGAAGTATTTCGCGGCCCTCAAGGCACTCGCTTTGGTGCAAATGCGCTCGCGGGCATGTTTAATATTACCACCAAGGCACCGACAGATGAATTTGAAGGTAACATAAAACTAGATGCTGGCAATTATCATAGCTATGGTTTAGGCGTGGCGCTTTCGGGTCCAGCTTCAGATGCAGTTAATTATCGTTTATCGGTAAATAAATACCAAAGTGATGGCTTTATTGACAATACTTATTTAAACAAAAGTGACACCAATAACAGAGATGAATTAAGCCTGAGAGGCAAATTATCAATACAAGCAAGTGATGACTTAACCATTGACTTATCGGCCTTTCATTTTGACTTTGACAATGGCTTTGATGCTTTTTCATTAGATAATAATCGTCAAACATTATCTGATCAACCTGGTGTTGATCAGCAAGAAACAAGCGCTTTAGCCGCAAAATTTACCTATGAAGGTTTTGACAATTTTACCTTGGTTACCTTATTAAGCCATGCAGACTCTGATTTAACCTATGGCTTTGATGAAGACTGGGCTTATGTTGGTATTTCCGCACCTGAAAATATTGAAAATCAAGATTATGCTTATTATGAATATTCTTTTACCGATTATTACTTTCGTGATAAGTCGACCCAAACGATTGAATTACGAGCATTATCAAATAAAGAAAGTGCATTATTCAATGGTACAACATCTTGGGTTACTGGTCTCTATTTCAAGCAAGATGATGCAGATTTAAAGCGTCAATATACATACTTATCAAATGACTACACATCAACATTTGACAGCCAATCTATTGCTATTTATGGTCAACTTGATACTCAATTAAACGAACAATGGCAACTAACGTCAGGTATTAGAATTGAACAGCGTACTGCTGATTACTTTAACTCAGATGGTTTTAATGACAGTCCTGACGATACCATAGTTGGAGGTAAGGTAGTCCTTAGTTACCAACAAAATGATGATGCTTTTTGGTATGGTTCAATCAACAGAGGGTATAAAGCAGGTGGTGCAAATACCGATGGTAGCTTGCCTGATGACTTACGAACCTTTGAGCCGGAATATTTAATCAATTATGAATTAGGTTACAAGCTTTCCTTACTCGATAATTCAGCGTTTATTCGTACTGCTGTTTTTTATATGGACAGAACCGATGTTCAAGTTAAAAGTTCACAAACCATAGTTCGTGAAGATGCCAGCTCTGAGTTTATTTCATATCTTGGCAATGCCGCTACAGGATCAAATATAGGTGTTGAAATTGAAGCAAACTGGCAAATTAACGAACAGTTTGAGCTTTATGGTGCGCTAGGTTTACTTGATACCGAATTTAATGATTTCATCAATGCCGACGGTGTATCTTTAGATGGTCGTCAACAAGCACATGCGCCAAATTATCAATTTAACCTTGGTGTGAACCTTTATCCTAGTGAATACTGGTTAGTTAATATTTCTCTTGATGGTAAAGATGGGTTTTATTACTCTGATAGCCATAATGAAAGATCTAAATCTGTTGAGTTAATCAATGCTTCTATCACTTATTTACAGGATGACTACCAAGTTAAAATTTGGGCACGTAATTTAGCTGATGAAAACTATACTAATCGTGGTTTCTATTTTGGTAATGATCCACGAGATGGATATAAAGATAAAGCATATACACAACTATCTGAACCTTTAGTTTTTGGTATAACGTTCGATTACCAATTCTAATAACTAACGATAACAGGGTAAATACACCGCGTTCAGATTACATATGAACGACCATTTATAATTATAGGATTTTTATGAATATCTCTATCGAATTAAGTTTATATCCATTGGCCGAAGACCAATATAAAAGCGAAATTTGGGCTTTTATTAGACGTCTTCGTGATACAGAGGGTTTAGAGGTTGTTACTAATGGCATGAGTACTCAAGTATTTGGTGACTATGATTTAGCAATGAATAAAGTAATGGCTGAAATCAAACGAGTTCATAGCACTACTGGCGCAGCTGTTTTTGTGTGTAAATTTATCAGTGGTCATCATGCACAGCCGGAAGCTGAAAGTTAATGTCTGACTTACTCATCAGTTTTATTACTTATGCTGAAAGTTTACCTTGGCTTGAGCTAGTAGCAATGCTACTAGCACTTGCTTATGTTTTATTAGCTGCAGCAGGTTCAATATGGTGTTGGCCTGCTGCGTTAATCAGCACCGCAATCTATACTTATGTGTTCTATGACGTATTACTATTGATGGATAGCGCTTTAAGTATTTATTATTTAGTGATGGCTGTTTATGGGTATTGGGCTTGGCAACAACGTACACCAACAAAAAATGAACAGAGTTCGCCCCCTTTAGACATTGTTTCTTGGCAATTTAGTTTTCACGTGAAAGCTTGCTTAGTATTAACCTTTATTGCCTTAGCATTAGGGTATATCATGGCGAACTATACCCCTGCAGATTTCCCCTATCTTGATACCTTTACGACAGTATTTGCTGTATTTGCTACCTATTTGGTCGCTCAAAAAGTACTCGAGAATTGGCTTTACTGGATAGCAATAGATGCTGCATCAATTTATTTGTATATTGAAAAAGATTTAACGCCAACCGCTGTTTTATTTATCCTTTATACATTTATTGCCACCTGGGGTTATTTCAAATGGCGCAGTCTATATTTGGGCAATCGCATAGCAATAAAACACAGAGTAAATAGTTAAATTATTATGCTGCCACCACTAAGTACATTAGCCTGTTTTAAGACTGTCGATGCTATTGTGCCAATCACAGCAGGGTTAAGTAGCCAATGCTACCAAGTATTTGCGGATAATAAATGTTTTTTTGCTAAACAGGTCACTACTACTGACGAACCACTTGTCAATATATATGCTGCGTCAAAAAATATCAGCCCAAGCGTAATTTATCACGATAATCATTGGCTCATTACAGAGTTTATCGCTGGAGATAACTTATCTTTAGCGCAAGAAACCCTTGATAAAAAAATAATGCTTGCGACTAAATTAATGGCACAATGCCATCAATTAAAAGTTAATGTAAACAAGCAAGTACCAGAAAATGTTATTGGTTCTTTCATGAATGAACAAGCATTTTTAGCGCAACAATTTTCAACTCAACAACAGAACGCCCTTCTGCGCTGCAGTAAAGACATAATTACCTCACTTAACGCCACAGCCGATACAACTAGTAAGGGTCACACAAACCTCGTTTGTTGCCATGGCGATATTAATTTTAGTAATATAGTTCTGTCATTAGATCAAACCGCATATTTAGTTGATTATGAATGTGTGTGCTTAGCGCCAGCTGAATATGATCTAGCCATGCTAGTTGCAGTAAATAACCTCAATGAAGATAAATTATCCCTAGTTATTAAACTATACCAAAAGCATATTCATGGTGATATTAATCAAACACGAGTAAAAGACTATCTGCAATTTTGTTACTTTATTAATGGTCTTTGGTATGCGCAAGCATACAATAAGTCTAATCTTCAACAGTTTGTTCACCTAGCCAAACAACAATGGCAACACCTTCCTTTTCAGCAAAACCTCTTCTTTAACATTTAATCCTTCATCAAGCTCATGTGATGAACACATTGCAAAGCTACAATAGTTCGAGTAGTTTAACTGTAACCCTATATCTATTTCACACAAACAATTGGATCTCATTTATGTCCGTAGAAACTATTTACAAGGTGGCTTTACATCCTTTTATCAATGAATCTATTGCAAGCTTAAAGGCAATGGCTCATCTGTCAGGCTCTTCTGCAGATGCTTTCATGGATAAGGTAGAAGACTTTAGGTTCAAAGGCTATGCCGTTTGCTCTGAGGTGAGTGGCTGTATTAATGGCGTGATTATGATGCATCATTACCCAGAGACTGCCATCGCAATAGGCAACTCAGTATGCGAAACTATGTTTAATGAAAAATATGATTATAGCGAAATAAATGAAGAACTTAGCAATGCTCTAGCTGAATGGGGTAACACTATTGTTGGTCGCTCTACTGATTTACTCAGTCGTCATAATTTAGAGTTTAATTTTTCAAGCCCTTACTTTCTGCATAACTTTGATGAAATGGAGAAGTATTTAGACGGCGTTAAAGAAATTGTCACTGTACCTATAACTGTTGAAGGTGTTGGCCGATATTATTTCAACCTGCTCATTCGCGATGTAAGTTTCCAAACTAACACAACCAAACGTGAAGAAAGTACAGGTATTGCTAACCCGCACACTACCCCATTACCAACAAACAATAAAATATTACTAGTTGACGATAGTGCTATGATTCGAAAAGCATTAAAACGTTTTCTAAATAGCCTAGGATATGAGAATGTCATTGAAGCTGACGATGGTACTAGTGCATTAACCATGGTAGAAAATGAATCGCCCGACTTTATGTTTATGGATGTTGTTATGGGCGAAATGAATGGTGATGAAGCATTAAAAATCATTCGAGAAAAGGGCTATAACGTACCAGTAGTCATGCTGTCATCTGTCACTGACCAAACGTTAGTTAAGCAGTGTGAACAACATGGTGTTTCTGGTTTTATTTTTAAGCCAATTCAAGCAGACAATGGCGCTGAAATCATAAAGTCATATTTAAAAGTTATTTAAAAGTTATTTAAAAGAAAAGATAAACAGCCAGTTTAACTAATTTACATAAACTGGCTTATTATTTATGCCTGTGTGGCACCTAAATTAATATTACAGGTTAATAACCTATAGTAGAGTGTCTCTTTGCTAAATACACCAGCGATACTCGGATTAATTTTAATACAATAGAATTATAACGAAAGAGACTTTAATCGCATTGTTGAGCTACTTATAAAAACAATGGCAAATGTAAGCATTCCAACTCAAAAATAAGTTACGATTAAAATAGTTATAAGCAGGTATGGCCTACTTTACTGTTTGCGTGTAAAACTCTGCAATATACTGCCCACCTTTTATTTTAGCAATTAAACGCAATTTATAACTATCTCCTTTATTAGCAGTGAAGCTTCTTAACGCTGTTTCATTTTTCCAATAATAAGGGCTCTCTTTCATGCCTAAAAGATAAGGGGTGATTTGCTCGGCATCATCCACTAAAAAAAGTGTTGCGCTATCTAGAGGGAAAGTAGAATTAACTTCAGTTATTCCGTCTTTATCCGAAATATTAACCTTGAATTCGCCTGACTTTAATACGCAACTGTGATTAATAACATCACAATGACCTTCCGGTACTAACTGAATTATTTTATTAACGGCTGCTTTACTTTCATTGTAATAGTCAGCGCCAATATAACCTAGTATAGAAAGAAAAGGGGCGACCATAAAAGCAACTTTAAGGTGTCTATTCATATTTATTTCTTCTTAATTAATTCTTCTAATTTCACAAGGAGGTTAATTTAACAGAAAAGGCTAGACGACTCTGTACAAAATTGTCGTCTAGCCTTTTATTTATTCAGACTTAACTCGAAATTCAATAATTAAATTTCGAGTTATTAATTTTAGTGAACGTGTGCTGCACTAACATCGCCTGGTATACGCATGTTTTCTACCATATCTTGAATATGATCTGGCGCTGGTCCAGTCACTTTAAGTAAAACAAAAGCCACTGCAAAGTTAACTAAAGCACCAACCGCACCAAAAGCATTAGGCGAGATACCAAAGAACCAATTAGGACCCATATCACCTAAGAATGAAGTGCCTGGAATAAACATAATACCTTTATGTTGGAATACATACAGCATAGTTACACCAATACCTGCAATCATACCCGAAACAGCTGCAGTACCACTCATTTTCTTAGAGAATATACCCATCATTAATGCTGGGAAAATACTTGATGCTGCTAAACCAAAGGCTAAGGCAACAGTACCCGCGGCAAATCCAGGTGGATGTAAACCAAGGTAGCCTGAAACCAGTATCGCAATAGTCATTACAATACGCCCGGCCAATAACTCATTTTTCTCTGATAAATCAGGAGTTAAAACACCCTTCATTAAATCATGAGAGATTGAGGATGATATCGCAAGTAATAAACCGGCTGCGGTTGACAGTGCAGCAGCTAAACCACCTGCGGCTACCAAAGCAATTACCCAGTTTGGTAAATTAGCGATTGCTGGATTAGCTAGTACCATAATATCGTTATCAACAGTAACCATTTCATTTGTTACTTTATCGGCAGAATATTGAATTTTACCATCGCCATTCTTATCTTCAAATTTCAATAAACCTGTTTGCTCCCAATCTTTAAACCATTGTGGGCGTTCATCATAAACAAGGTTTTCACCTGCTGTAGGTTCAATAGTATTCATTAAGTTCAAACGAGCCATTGCGCCAACTGCTGGAGCTACAGTATAAAGTAAACCAATAAATATTAGTGCGTAACCTGCAGAAGAACGTGCCGCTTTAACTGAAGGAACAGTAAAGAAGCGCATAATTACATGAGGAAGACCCGCAGTACCAATCATAAGTGACATAGTGTAAGCGAACATATTTAATGTACCGCCTAAACTACTTGTTGTATATTCTTTAAAGCCTAAATCAGTTACCACCATGTCTAGCTTATCTAATAAGTAAACACCGCTACCATCAGCTAATGTACTACCTAAACCTAATTGTGGAATAGGATTACCTGTTAGTTGTAATGAAATAAATACAGCAGGAATCGTATAAGCAAAAATCATTACTACATATTGTGCAATTTGTGTATAAGTAATACCTTTCATACCACCAAGTACTGCATATACCCAAACAACAGCCATACCGATGCCTAAGCCTAAGCCGTAATCTACTTCTAAGAAGCGAGAGAAAGCTACACCAACACCCTTCATTTGACCAATAATGTAAGTCAACGAAGCAATAATTAAACAAACCACCGCAACAATACGTGCAGTTTTAGAATAATATCGATCGAAGATGAATTCCGGTACTGTGAATTTTCCATGCTTACGCATGTAAGGAGCAAGTAACATGGCTAGTAGTACATAGCCACCTGTCCAACCCATTAAGAAAACTGAACCACCATACCCCATGAAAGCAATCATACCTGCCATTGAAATAAATGACGCTGCACTCATCCAATCGGCACCAATTGCCATACCATTTTGCATCGGGCTGATACCGCCACCTGCTACGTAGAAGTCACTCGTTGAGCCTGCACGTGCCCACCAAGCGATGCCGAAATATAAGGCAAATGTGCCAAATACAGCAATATATGTATATAGTTTTAACTCTTCCATGCCTAACCCTCCGCCTGATATTTTTTATCAAGCTTATTCATTTTCACGCCATACCAAAAAATTAAGGCAAGAAATGAGTAAATAGAACCTTGCTGTGCAAACCAAAAACCAAGTTTGTACCCACCTAGACGAATTTCATTAAGCGGCTCTACCAGTAATAAACCTAACCCAAATGAAACTGCAAACCAGATTGCAAGACATATAAAGATTAGGCGAAGATTTTCCGACCAATAAGTTTCTTTATTCTCCACAATAGTCTCCTAGCGATGTTGTAGCCCTTATTTCACGTTAATGTGTATTTTTATAAGGCTTTTATTGTAATAATTTCAGTAAAAGTATGGATATAGATTTTAGTCAGTAGTCATTATTATTAATAAAGACAAAAATCCATATTCAACTTCAACTATCATCAAATCTAGCAAGCTTTCATTTTTTCGGGTATTAAACTTTAGTCTAAATCAATAATTTAGCTAATGAATTGGTATATCAACAACATACGTTGGTCAGTATTTTAGGGGCTTCAAGAGCGAATAATAGTACAAGTGCAACTTTAGTCTACATTGTCACTTCAATGGTTGACTAGCTACCAGCACCACTCTAAATTATCATGGTTACCTTGCGAATTAGACAAACGCTTTTACAATTTGCTTGGCTATATCAATGCTTAATCCTATCCAACAAGAGCGTATACAGGTAATCAATATGGACACTGAACTTTCTGAAATTTATAGCTTCATCCAAAGTATTCCGCCGTTTGACAGTTTGCCACAACCTGCTTTAGCGCGTTTAATTAGAGAACTAGCTATTAATTATGTACGAAAAGATGAGTTCCTTCCTCCAAAAGGCGTGAATGAAGCACGTCTGTATATTGTTCGTAAAGGTGCCTTAAGCTGCCTTTCCAGTAGTAACGAATTAATTTCACGCTTAGGTGAAGGCGATTTATGCACCGAATTTTGCAAACAGAAATTGCAACCGATAAGCAACACAGATGAAATTAGTGGAAACGAAAATAATACTCCGCTCTTAACAGAGCAGCGTGTAAAAACCGATGAAGATAGCTTAGTTTATAGTTTAGATGCTCAAATATTGAGAGACATAGGTGAAAAATATCCAAGTATTAGTGACTATTTTAACCACAATTCTGCTGAACGATTAAAGAAGAAAATGTCTAAAATCAATGAAGAAGCCATTATCTCCTCTACCTTAATGAATATGCCTGTAAGCAACTTCTATCACTCTCCTGTTGCAGGTATCGACGCTAGTCAAAGCATCCAACAAGCCGCCATACAAATGACAGAGCAAGGTTATACTTGCTTAGTGGTACTAGATAACAAAAGCTGCGTGGGGATAGTGACCGATAAAGACATACGTCGGCGCTGTGTTGCAGAAGGTTTACCCATTACAACAAGTATCGCTGAAATAATGACTCGAGAAATGAGTACTATTGATATAAAAAACAATGCTTACGATGCATTAATGACCATGACAGCGAAACATATACAACACTTACCAGTTACCAACCAAGGTGAAGTCGTGGGCATGGTAACGGTGACAGATTTAATGAATAATGAAGGTCATAATACGGTTAATTTCTCTAGCATTATTCATAAAGCTAAAAGTTTAGAACAGTTAATAGAAGTGAGTGCTTTACTACCTAAATTACAAATACGCTTAGCAAAATTAGGGGCCAGTGCTGATCATGTTGGCAAAAGTATTAGCGCTATTACTATGTCCTTTACCAAACGCCTTATTGAAATGGCCGAAGCAAAGCTTGGACCACCACCAGTTCCCTATGCATGGTTGGCTGCTGGCTCACAAGCACGACAAGAACAACTCGCCCATTCAGATCAAGACAACGCCATCATTATTTGCGACTCTATGAAGCCAAGCGATGACGCTTGGTTTGAAAGTTTGGCTCATTTTGTTTGTGATGGTTTAGCCGACTGTGGCTTTATTTACTGTCCGGGTTATATTATGGCAACCAATGACAAATGGCGACAACCGGTAAAAAATTGGCAAAAATACTTTGATGGTTGGATTGACACTCCCAGTCCAGAAGCCTTATTGAATTCAAGTGTCTTTTTTGACTTAGAAACAATTTGCGGTGATACAAGCTTACTTGACAATGTTCGCACTAATTTGCTTAAAAAAACACAAAATAGCAGTTTGTTTATTGCCCATTTATCTAAAAATGCATTAGCTTTACGTCCTCCTCTTGGCTTTTTTAGAGATTTTGTTCTAAAACAAAATGGCAAGCACAAAGCCACGTTAGATCTTAAACATAATGGCATTGCTCCTATTGTCGATCTTGCTCGTATTTATGCTCTATCTCAGGGTATTAGTGCTGTTAATACCATTGAGCGTATAAAACAAGCTGCAGGCTCAGCAGCTATAACTCGATCATCGGCAGACAACCTAATAGATGCATACGAATTTTTAGGAATATTACGTGTAAAACATCAAGCAAATCAATTAACAAAAGATATTGAACCTGATAATTACCTTTCACCGAAAGAGTTATCCAAATTAGAACGTGAGCACCTAAAAGACGCTTTTAAAGTTATTAAAACACTACAAGATTCAAGACAGGCAAACTTCTAATGCCAATAGGTGCGTTAATCAACTATATTTCAGGCTATGAAGCAAAACGGAAACGGTTATTAACAAAAGCGCCTGAAGGGCCGTTAAAAGACTTTTTATCAACCCCTTTTCCGTCATTAGAGACACCTATCCATGAGTTAGGGATTTTAGCTGTAGACTTCGAGACTACGGGGCTAGACGCGAAAAAAGATAAACTGCTTAGTATTGGATTCGTTGCAATGGAGCAAGAGCAAATAAAACTGAACTCCTGTTATCACCAAATCATAAACACAACAACAAGATTAAAAGAAAGTAATGTTATTATTCATCAAATTACCGATGACCAGAAAGAGCAAGGTCAGCCTTTGGAGCTTGTCGTTAAAAAGCTATTAACAGCATTAACAGGTAAAGTAATGTTAGTACATTTCGCTCGAATAGAGCGACAATTTTTACAACAAGCCTGCCTTGAACTTTATGGGTTAGCACCTGACTTCCCCATCATAGATACCTTAGTGATAGCTAAACGTAAATTAGATAAACGTGATGTATCGTATGACCCATCAGAGCTACGCTTATCAAACTTGCGTCAAAAATATCAATTGCCTGATCACCACGGGCACAATGCGCTTAATGATGCTATCGCTACGGCTGAATTGTTACTTGCACAGATTAATGACAACAGTAAAAATGCAACAGTACAGCTAAAAGACATCCTCTTATAGTTTTGTAATAAAAGCGGTGTAAACTACTCAAAGATTGACCGATATTTCACCAACATTTAGATTGACGCTAACGATTTTATGCGATATTTAAGCCATTGATAAAAATCACTTAGTCAGCATGGTCGGTATAAGTTACAATCAATTAATGATGATAACTTAGGCTTACCGCTGAGTTGATCTTATACACCCAATTTATCTTACGCAGCAAAATTCCATTTGAATTTTAAATGCTCTTCGATGGATATCACTAAAGGACCCACATGAACTCATTACTTAACGTTGGAAATACTGGCACTCCACTCACTATTCTAGAAAAATCCACTTATGCACAATGGCTAAAATCACAAAACCAGAGTGCTCAAAACTGGTTAGAAAAAACCAGCTATCAAGGTGAAGGCCTTGCGTTATTGCCAAGTTTCTCTGTTGGTACTGAAGGTTCATTATCCCAAGCTATTTTTGTCGTTGATGATGCCAGCCATTATTTTTCTTGTGGTAACTTAATCACTCAGCTGCCATCAGGCCAATACAAGCTAGAAGCTACACCAGAGCACCAACAAGCCATATGCTTTGCTTGGTTAATCGGCGCTTATCAATTTTCCTCATATAAAACAGATCATAAAGAAAAAAAACTGCCTAGCCTTACTGTCGAAGAACCAACATTAGTAAGTAATGCGATTAAATACGCTGAAGCCACAGCCTTAGTAAGAGATTTAGTAAATACTCCTGCTGCCGATATGATGCCTGAAAACCTTGGCGATACTGCGCAGTCATTAGTTGATAGCTTTGGTGGAAAGCTATCACAAATTATTGGCGATGATTTACTGACTCAAAATTATCCCACGATACATGCCGTAGGTCGAGCAAGCGCCAATCAACCACGTTTAATTGACTTCACATGGGGTAATAAGCAGCACCCACAAATTACACTAGTAGGTAAAGGTGTCTGTTTTGATAGTGGTGGCCTAGATTTAAAACCATCTGCTGGTATGCGTAATATGAAAAAAGATATGGGCGGTGCCGCACATGTTTTAGGCTTAGCACGCTTAATTATGTCTCATGATCTTCCTATTTATTTACGTGTCCTTATTCCTGCTGTCGAAAATGCAGTTTCTAGTAATGCCATGCGCCCTGGCGATGTTATTACCACTCGCAAAGGATTAACGGTTGAAATAGACAATACTGATGCTGAAGGGCGATTAGTACTTTGTGATGCTTTAGCTGAAGCAGAAAATGATAAGCCTGACTTAATTATTGATTTTGCTACCTTAACTGGTGCAATGCGTGTTGCTTTGGGTACTGAATTACCAGGATTTTTCTCAACAAACGACGAGATTGCAGAGGGTATAACCAACGCTGGCAGCAAAATCAGCGATCCTGTATGGCGTATGCCTTTGTACCAACCTTATAATGATTTATTTAAAAGTAGCATAGCTGACATGACCAACTGCTCTTCAGGTCCTTTTGGTGGCGCTATTACGGCTGCGTTATATTTACAAAAATTTATCAGTAAAGAAACTAATTGGGTACATTTTGACGTTATGGCCTTTAATGTTCGTCCCCTCTCGGGTCGTCCTCTAGGAGGTGAAGCCTTTGGTATTCGAGCTGTGTTTGACTATTTACAAATAAAATACAATTAACTATCAAGTAAAAATAGTGTGTTCACTAGCACTTATTCACACTATTTTTACTAAGCAATCCAGCAATATGACTTTAGCTCAATTTGATTAAATTTATTCCAACTAAAGTCCTATTGCTGAAAGTTATTCTTCTATTATATTCTGCTATGCTAAAAGAAATAGAGTCTTCTTAGTTACTTAAGGATAATAATAATGAATAATAAATTGATATCTGACATGCTATTAGCAATTTTGCTATCTCTATCTATCGGAACTATTCACTATTTGAGTGCCTATATATTTTCCTCCTTATTATTATCGACAATAGCCATTGCAAGTATCAGCTTTATATCACTATTCATTATCACCAAAAAAAGCCAACCTGCTTTAGATAACACCTCAACAGACACATCACAACACACCTCAAATCACTTCACAAATATTGGCGAAAAAATGGGAAGCCAAGTTAGTGAATTGGCAATCAACTCTGCCGAGATTAGCTTCTTTCTTACGAAATTAAGTGAAGCTATAGAAAAATCCAGTGACGATGTTGACCGTCTAGCCACCGCAGCTGAAGAAATGTCAATGAATAGCAAGCAAATACATGATAATGCTGAGCTCGCTTCACAACAAGCAAGCCAAGCCATGAATGCCAGTTCATCAAGTTCACAACAATTACATGATAATATTTCTGTTGTTAATTTACTTAGCGAATCAGTCAATAGCGCCTCAAGTAAAATTCAATCACTTGAACAAAAAGCACTTGAAATACAAAGTATTACTGATGTAATTGATGGTATATCTTCTCAAACAAATTTATTAGCATTAAATGCAGCAATTGAAGCCGCTAGAGCAGGAGATCAAGGTCGAGGGTTTGCTGTTGTAGCCGATGAAGTTAGAGCTTTAGCTGCTAAAACGGCTGATGCTACTCAGCAAATAGGCGAAATGCTCAAACAAATTAGTCAAGAAACGAATGAAACTACCACGGTTATGACTACAATTGTGAGTCAAACAGACAGTGTAGTTACTACCTTACAAGATTTGTCACAATCATTTACTGATATAGATAACTTAATGGCTGATTCATCCGCAGCTAGTAACCAAATTAGTCATGCACTCCAAGAACAAGATTTAGCCGCTGCCGAAATATCCACCTCTGTTGTGAGTTTACATGACTTTCTCGTTGATAAAAGCCGTGAGACTCAGCATATTTCAACACAAGCCCAAACACTGTCTAATAGTACGGAATCTATTTTCGTATATCTGTCAGAATTTGATAACGACACGCCAATCCATAACATGTGTAAGCAGGCTGAATTAGCAGCTCAAAAAGTCGGCGAACTTTTTGAACAAAGTATTGCCGCTAATAAAATATCACAGCAACAACTTTTTGACTTTAATTATAAACCTCTAGGTAATAGTGTTCCTGAAAAATTCACAACAAGTTTTGATAGCTTTACAGATCAATACCTACCTCAAATTCAAGAGCCCTTGTTGCAAGAATTCAGTGATATGATTTATGCCGGTGCCGTTGATATTAATGGCTATTTTCCAACGCATAACAAATGTTTCTCTAAGCCGCTAACCGGTAATCCTGAAACTGACATGGTTAATAATAGAACCAAACGATTATTTACCGACCCAACAGGCATACGTTGTGGCCAACACACCGACAAGTTTTTATTACAAACTTACAAACGTGACACTGGTGAAATCATGCATGATGTATCCGCGCCTATTTTTATAAATGGCAAACATTGGGGCGGCTTCAGAATCGGTTTTAAAGCAAAATAATAAATGGTATTTATTATTCTATCCAATGCACTTTACCACCGGTAAGTAACTATATTAATTGATAGCTCATAACATGCTTAGCATTAATGCTTGAGTTATCAAACCCAATCAAAATAGAAACACATACTGCTGTAATATAATTATCTTTACCGCAACAATAATTTATTTAATACTGATACGCTAGACTAAAGTATAAGGTTAAAAATCTTCTCTTTAGACTTATGTCTAATTTCTTTAAGTAGATATTAATTTTACCTTAAGACTCGAATGAACACTTAATCCATGCCATATCGGAAAGTAGAGACAAAAATCTATTTTTATAATAAAAATAATTAATACAACAAATAATATTGCCTTAGGCAGATAAAATGGGGAAGCATAATGTTTAAAATTCAAAAAAGTAAAACCTTGTTAGCAATAGGTCTTTTAACGATGGCGGGCGCTGCAAATGCAGGTTACACCTTCGATCTTTCTGACAATGATAAATTGACTTTTGGCGGTTATATTAAAGTTGATGCTCGCTACACCGATGGTGATGTTTCTCCAACAGATTATTGGTACGGTAGTGGCTCAGTCGCAGAAGGTGGCACCTCTAATTTTGGTATTGCAGTAAATGAAACTCGCTTTAATACTAAATATGTACATGGCGATGTTACCGGCTTTATTGAAATGGACTTTTATGGTGACGCCGTTTCAGGTGGTGGTAATGAAATAGTATCTAACTCATCAAATCCGCGTTTGCGCCATGCATTTATTCAATATAAAAACATATTAGTAGGTCAAACTTGGACAACGTTCCAAAACACTAGCTCTTTAGCTGAAGCCGCTGATTTCGGTGGACCACTCAATGCTTCTGCTTTCATCAGACAAGGTCAAATTCGTTATACCAACGGTGGTTTACAATTATCATTAGAAAATCCACATTCTGACAAAGGCGATAGCAGCCAAGATTCTATTCCTGACTTCATTGCTAAATATACTTTTAAAGGTGATTGGGGTAACGTTTCAGTGTCTGGTTTGGCACGTCAATTAAATACCGTAGGTGGTAGTACAGAATCTGCTTTAGGTTTCGGTATTGCCGGTCGCATTAAAACTGTTGGTAAAGATGATTTCCGTTTTCAAGTACATGGTGGTAACACTGGTCGTTACGTTGGTGTAGTTGCTGCTAGAGATTTAGTCGGCGAGAAAGCTGAAAAAACCACTTCATTTATGATGGCTTACCGTCATTTTTGGACTGACGATATGCGCTCAACAGTATTTTATGGCAGCACAGATGCCGATTTAGCTGATACTAAACGCAATCACGTGGCTGTTAACTTATTTAAAGATATCACTAAACAGCTTTCATTTGGTGCTGAAATTGGTAACTTTGAAATGGATGAAGTTGACAGAGATTCAACATACCTACAACTGTCAGCTAAATACGTTTTATAGCGCTTAACCACTAATAACTATATTAACTTGCGTTAATCAACCTCGAGTTGAGGTTGTTTTGAGGAAGCATTTGCTTCCTCTTTTTCAGAAAATAACAATCTTCAAAATCATCTCTCCAACTCTATTAATCAGTACTATAATTATCATGAAAATGACTGATATCGCTGCTATTTCTATGTAGATTAGATCTATAAAGGTCTATACTAAAACTTAATAGCTTTTCTATAAAAGAGGTTTCTATGCGACTTTTACGTAAATTTACTATCCAACAGCGCTTAATATTACTTATAGCCTTGGTTTTATCTGGTTTTATCATTCTAAGCTCAATTAGCTTATCTCAAGCATATCAATCATTATTAAAACAAAAATATAATACTAATCAGCAAGTTGTTGAAACTGCCTATGGTGTAGTAGAACATTTTCATCAACAACAAAACGATGGCTTATTAAATGAAGAACAAGCTAAAAAGCAAGCAATGGAAGTACTTAATAGCTTGAGATATGAAGACGGTAATTATTTTTGGATAAATGATTTTACACCTCGCATAATTATGCACCCGATAACACCTGCACTTAATGGCAAAGATGTTGGTACCACAAAAGATCCTGATGGAACTCTTCTATTTATTAATATGGTTAATATTGTGCGAGACAAAGGTGAAGGCTTTGTCCCTTACAAATGGCCGAAGCCTGGTATCGACCAGCCAGTAAATAAAATATCATTTGTTAAAGGATTCACGCCTTGGCAATGGATTATTGGCTCAGGTACCTATATTGATGATGTAGATACTATATTTGAAACTCAACGAAATTCATTACTGATTTATGTCTTCATCTTAATACTATTGATAACCCTTCTTGGTTATATTATCGGCAAAAGTATTATCACACCTACTCACGAAGCCTCTGACTTAATGAAAGATATTGCTGAAGGAGATGGCGACTTAACCCGCACGTTAGATGAAAAGGCACAAGATGAGATTTCACGTTTAGCACACTATTTTAATGAGTTTACGACTAAAATGCGTGATTCCCTTGCCGATGTAGCAAACAACGCTAATATTGTACTTAGCCGTGCTCAGTCAGTTGCAGATGCCAGCGAAAGCGCACAGTTATTAACACAAAACCAAAGTGATATAACTACACAAGTCGCAACGGCAATGGAGCAAATGACGTCACAAATACGTGATGTAAGTAATAATGCATCTGCTGCTGAAAATGCCGCCAATGACGCACAAAATAACACAAATCACGGGAAAGAAATCATTGCAAACACCATAACCCAAATGCAGTCTTTATCAACTAATATTGATGGTGTTTCACAAGTGGTAACTAGCCTTGCGGCTGAAAGTGACAATATTGGTTCGGTACTTGATGTAATTCGCGGTATTGCCGAGCAAACCAATTTATTAGCACTCAATGCTGCTATTGAAGCAGCTAGAGCCGGAGAACAAGGTCGTGGCTTTGCTGTCGTTGCTGATGAAGTACGAACACTTGCGAATAGAACAGAACAAAGTACTAATGAAATTCAGCAAATGATTCAAAAGTTGCAGGCAGGTGCACAAGAAGCAGTAGCTGCAGTACAAGTTAGCCAAGACATTTCTAACCAAACTGTAGAACAAACGAGTAAAGCTAATGATGCTTTATCTGAAATAGATAAACTAATGGAACTTATTTCAGAAATGAATACTCAAATAGCACGTGCAACAGAGCAACAAACTCAAGCCGCTGATGAAGTCAATTTACGTATTAATGATTTAGCCGGAATGACAGATGAATCGCTAGCAACATCAGAGTCACTTTTAGATGCTAGTTCGGAGCTAAGAGCCAGTAGCCATAGCATGTCAGAGGTAGTTGGACGATTTAAGTTCTAATTGATACAAGATAAATAATAAATCGGTAAAATAAAAAAAACCAGTACTTACAAATTGTAAGTACTGGTAAAACCATCAAAAATTTTTAATCGACTGACCCAAAGGAATAAGTTGAATCAAGGTGCAAAGAAGAAACTTGATGATTATGTGTCCTGAAGCATAACCACCAAGCTACTGCCTTACTCCATTAGTTAAAGCGCCTGAGAGAGCATTCATTTGCCTCAACCAATATAGAAATGATAATGATTTGCATTTACATTGTCAACTATTATTTTCATTTATTTTAAATTTTTTTAGGCGCGAAAATATTGAATGGCAATAATCCATTCTTAGTAATGTTATCTTTACTCGATTTTTGGGGGAATAGTTGCAACGCTAACAGCGTCAAAAAGGTATTAAGCCACTTAAAGATTATTCTAAATGGCTTAATTAGATAACTAAATTCAGGACAAATTTACTTTTTCAATTTGGCAAAAGCATCGGCAAAAGCATTACCCATTACAGCGTTTTCTACTTTTTGACTTTTAGGCTTATGTTGCTTTCTTGGCGCAGCTTCTTGAGACTTGTTACTTTTAGGCTTATATTGACTACTTGTCTTTTCATGCTTTGCCTGAGAACTACCATCGCTCTTACTGACACTATCATCTAAACGCATAGTTAAGCTAATACGCTTGCGAGCAGCATCAACCTCCACGACTTTAACTTTAACTATTTCACCAGCTTTGATGATTTCTCGTGGATCACTAATAAATTTATCAGTAATTGCCGAAATATGTACTAAACCATCTTGATGCACACCTACGTCAACAAATGCACCAAAATTAGCAACGTTGGAAACAACCCCTTCAAGCACCATACCAACTTCTAAGTCAGTTATGTTATTAACACCATCAACAAAAGTCGCTGTTTTAAATTCAGGTCTTGGATCTCTGTTTGGCTTGACTAACTCTTTAATAATTTCTTTAATCGTCACTTCACCAAATTGCTCAGTTACTAATTCACTGATATTAACTTTCTGTAATTGCTCTGCGCTATTAAGTAAATTGGCACTATCAATATTAAGCTGCTTAATAATGCTTTCTACAATAGGGTAAGTTTCTGGATGAACAGCACACTGGTCAAGTGGATTGTCACCACCACTAATACGTAAAAATCCAGCCGCTTGTTCAAAAGCTTTTGGCCCTAAACGAGCGACTTTCTTTAATTGTTTTCTATTACTAAAAGCGCCCTGTTCATCACGAAACTGTACAATATTATTCGCCATCGTTTTATTTAAGCCAGCAACGCGAGTTAACAATGCCACAGATGCTGAATTTAAATCAACACCAACAGCATTTACACAATCTTCTACAACATCATCCAAACTTTTACTTAACTGGCTTTGACTCACATCATGCTGATATTGACCTACACCAATAGCTTTTGGGTCAATCTTAACTAGTTCAGCTAAGGGATCTTGTAAACGTCTTGCGATAGACACTGCGCCACGTATTGAAACATCAAGGTCTGGAAATTCTTTCGCGGCAAATTCAGAGGCAGAATAAACCGACGCCCCGGCTTCGCTTACTATCATTTTTTTCGGTTTCGCTAATCCCGTAGTAGAGTCAAATTGCGCAATAACATCACTAACTAATTTATCACTCTCACGGGATCCAGTGCCATTACCAATAGCAATTAATTCAACCTTATGTTGACGACATATATTAACCAAAGTACGTACTGATTTATCCCAATGATTTTGTGGAGCGTGAGGAAAAATAGTGGTGGTATGTAGTAATTTACCCGTGGCATCTACAATGGCAATTTTACAACCTGTACGTAAACCGGGATCTAATCCTAGTGTTACTTTCGCCCCTGCAGGTGCTGCCATTAATAAGTCTGATAAATTTTCGGCAAACACTTTAATTGCCTGTTGCTCAGCTTGCTCACGTAACTGTGTTAAAATTTCATTACTTAAACTAACGCTCAACTTACTTTTCCACGCTAAACGCACAGTACTGGTTAAAAAGCTAGCCGCTTTTTGCTGTGTTAAACGCAATGTTAAATGATCATTAATAACTTGTTCAGCACTGGAAACTGCATTTTTTTCCTGACTAGGATCAACATCAATTTTTAACTGCAAAAAACCCTCATTACGGCCACGCAACATTGCAAGCATACGATGTGAAGGGACTGTTTTTAATTTTTCACTATGGTCGAAATAATCTCTAAACTTAGTACCTTCTTTTTCTTTACCTTTCACAACTTTACTTGTTAAATGCGCTTGCTTAAGGATATGGCTACGTAGTTTTTGTAATAGGTTAGCGTCTTCACTAAAACGCTCGGCTAAAATAGCACTAGCGCCCGCCAAAATCGCTTCAACATCATCAAAACCAGCATTCTTGATAGCGACCTTACCTAAGTAAGCATGCGCTTCTTGTTCAGGATCTAACTGCCAATTATTAAAAAGACTAGTCGCTAATGGCTCAATGCCTGCTTCAATAGCAATTTGCCCTTTGGTGCGACGCTTAGGCTTGTAAGGTAAATATAAATCTTCTAATCGGGTTTTATTATCAGCACTGTTAATCTGTGTAGCTAATTCTGCAGTCAATTTATCCTGCTGTTTTATGCTGGTTAAAATAACTTGGCGTCGAGCTTCTAAATCACGAAGGTAAACCAATCGAGTTGCGAGTTCACGCAAGTGATTATCATCTAAACCTTCGGTAGCCTCTTTTCTATAACGAGCAATAAAAGGTACGGTTGCCCCATCATCTAATAAGTTAATAGCGGCATTAATTTGAGAGGTTTTAACTTTAAGTTCTTGAGCAATTTGCTCACTGATTTGCTCGGCAATAGCTGACATTGATTTACAGTTCCAACGTTAAATAAATAAGTATTTTCCAATAATGGCAAATCATACCAGAAAGTCGCTTTGTCGAATAACTACTAAATATGCATTTAACTACTTTTGAACAAAATATAAGTGTATCAAAAAGAGTATGTAGCACTATGGTGCTAAATATTAAATAACCTATACCAGTTAATATGCTGAGTAATAAACACTTTAAAATGACAAGAATCACCTTGGTTTCCTTCGTTTTCGGTATATGGACATACCAATTTTTTACTCGTGATATTTACTCATGGTTTAATGAGTCAAGCAGAAGGCGAACAATTAGCAGAAAAATTCTCAAAAAAATATCATATAAAAACTATGTTTGACAAGGCGAATCTCATGGACTCTCATGAAATTTCAGCTTTTATACATAATGCTTTAGAGGTTATGGGTTCAATTGATATTTTAATTAACAATGCTGGTATTCAGCATACTGAAAGCATAGCTACCTTTCCTGAAGATAAATGGAATGCTATTATCGCAATTAATTTAACCGCTGCATTTCATACTATTCAACAGTCATTACCTAACATGAAAAATAATGGCTGGGGCCGTATAATTAATATTGCTTCAGTTCATGGTTTAGTTGCATCATTGAATAAATCAGCTTACGTAGCAGCTAAGCACGGTATTGTCGGTTTAACAAAAGCAGTAGCACTCGAGTGCGCTGAACAAGGTATTACTGTCAATGCTATTTGTCCAGGATGGGTCGATACCCCATTAATTAATAACCAAATTAATGAAATAGCACAGAAACAAGATGTTGAATTTGAACAAGCTAAATATAATTTAGTCACGGCAAAGCAACCATTACCTGAAATGATGGATCCTCGCCAAATTGGTGAATTTATTTTATTCTTATGTAGTAATAGTGCTCGCAGTATAACAGGCTCATCTTTACCGATGGATGGTGCTTGGACTGCACAATAATGTAAAGAGAATTGAAGATGACAATAACTAAAGGTGAAAAAATACGTCGACAAGTAATGGGCGAGGAATTTGTTGATCGGGCTTTAAATAATGCTGATGAGTTCACTCAACCTATGCAAGATTTTATTAATGATCATGGTTGGGGGTCAACTTGGCAACGAAGCGGTATAGACCTTAAAACCCGCAGTTTAGTTACCATTGCCATGCTTGCCGCCTTAAGAACACCACAAGAATTAAAAGGTCATATTCGAGGCGCGCTAAATAACGGTGCGACAATGGAAGAAATACGTGAAGTAATTCTTCATAGTGCCGTATATTGCGGTGCTCCTGCAGCACAAGAAGCCTTTCGAGCGGCCAAAGAAATACTCAACAACCACTAGATCAACTTTACTAAGGCATATCATTGTTATGACTAATAACTTCTTTTTGAGTATTTTACCGACACCATTAGGCGACCTTGCCATTTTTTCCGATCATGATGCTATTTATCGGGTTAAATTTACCGATCGCGTTAAAGATATTGAATTAATGAATACCGATATTTATCAAGAAAACGAAATAACACTATTAGCCAAAAAACAGCTCTCTCAATATTTTGACGGTAAAAGAAGTACATTTAACTTACCTTTAGCCCCTCAAGGAACGTCATTTAGACAACAAGCCTGGCAGGCGTTACAAAAGATCCCCTATGGCGAAACTCGTTATTACAGTGAACAAGCCGAATTAATGGATAATATTAAAGCAGTGCGAGCCGTTGGTGCTGCCAATGGTGCGAACCCTATTTCTATTATTATTCCTTGCCATCGCGTGATAGGTAAAGATGGCAGCTTAACCGGTTATGCCGGAGGCTTAGAAAGAAAAGCTTGGTTGTTAAATTTAGAACAAAAGGAAGTACAAAACAAACAAGAGTTTGAATTAAAGTAGTCTTCACTACATTATGACTTTATACAAAAAAACACCAATCATGATGATTGATGTTTTTATTTTAATGGCAGACTTTTAAACAAAGCCGTACCATTGTTTGCTAAAACCATTTTGATGTGAATGCTACTTATCCGAAAGGATAAAGATTTACACCTTGAACAACACGATTCACTTCACCAGTAGGGCAAGGATTGTCTGGGGTGAAATTTAAAGATAATGATTTATAGAACGACAGTATTTGGCAAATAACAATATAAGGTAGCCCAAGCCATACATCACTAAGATCGTCAGGCACTTCTGGTAAAAGGCCCTTTAATGTAACCACTTTCATCGCAATAGCATTGGCAGTTAACTCATTGACCATATCATTATCATAATGACTAATATATTCATCATTTGAGTCAAGCATTATGATGATACTCTTCTCATCAACGTTCGATTTCGGTCCGTGTCGAAAACCCAAAGAACTTTCACAAAAACAACCTATTTTACCGGCAGTTAATTCTAAATATTTTAACGATGCTTCTTTTGCCATTCCAGAAAGTGCTGCAGAGCCTAAGAAAATTTGTTTGGTATTATTCAGCTGACTAATGTCTTGTATTGTTGGGCACAATGTTTCAATCACATGTTGTGCTGCGTCAATAGCAAAAGCTAACTGCTTATCATCTGCAGCAAAAATAGCGAGTGTCGCAACATACATTGAAGTAAAACTACTGGTCATTGCAAAACTTTGATCAAGTGATTGGCTTGGCATTAAAACACTGAATGCTTTTTCAGACTCATTGGCATACCTAGCAAGACTGCCATCTTCATTACACGTGATGACCAAATGGTAACAATCATCAAGTACTTGATCTGCTAGTTTAATCGCAGCAACACTTTCAGGGCTATCACCTGAACGCCCATATGATACTAGTAACGTAGGAATACTGCTAATGAGGTACTGATCAGGACTTGATACAATATCCGTAGTACTTACAGCCTCAACTAAACGGTTACATGCTTTCGTTAAATGCGGTGCTAATGCCTCACCAACATAGGCAGATGTACCGGCACCCGTTAGAATGATACGTAAATTTTCTTTTGCCAAAACACTTTCTAACCAAGGTGCTAATTCATCATTATTACGTACTAAATCACGGGTAATTGACCAACACTCAGGTTGTTGTGTTATTTCTTTTGCCGTCCAAAAAGCATTGTTTTTCTTTAAGCTCTCGGTAGATATTGATAAGTACTCATTCATTATTTTTTTACTCTTGATGTTGTTTGAAAGTGACATGCATCCGCATATATTTTAGTCACTTGCATAATATTATTTAACACTAAAGCTTTAGGTGAATTATTAAGCTTGCCAGCTATTACAGCATCATATTGCTTTGGCATAAATTGACTCAATAAAGGCAATGGAATCTCAATGCCTTTAAGGTTTTCAAATAACTTATCTATTGCTTTCTCAATGACTTCATTATTCCAATAATAGCGAATACGATCACTAAAACTATAACGTCTATAAGTTGCTAAATTGTTTTGGTCATGTGGATAAAATTTATCCCAGCCATTTGGATTCTCTAACATAACGGTTTCACAAACTTCACGTAGATTTGATAGTGAAACATTATCTACTAACTCTTGCTCAATAAAACTTAATGCAAAAAGCGATTCTCGAAGAGCAAAAGTAAGTTGAGGTCCCACTTTTAAAATAGCAAAATGATCTTGCACTAATGCTTTATATGCTTCAGGAGGTTGATAATCTGTAGAGTGTGCTTCAAATACCAGCCTTGGCATGCTAGCCCCAAAACTTTTTAATGGTTTAGCTTTTTCTGCGTCATATTTAAAGACAGTAAAGTTATCAAACTCTACACCGGGTTGAACAACTAACCCAATCACTCGTGTCCAAGCGTCATTTAAGCCTTTTGCTAAAAACTCAGCTTCATGAACACTAATTGTTTCTTTAACATTACTTACAGGGGTAACTTCTAAGGTATCGATTTCTTCTTTAGCACCGCCTGGTGGAGGTACTTCAGTACCCACAATATATAAAATATCTGATTTACCAAATTCACGTATCGCTGTTTCTTCAGCTACTTTACAAAGTATCGCAGCTCGCTTAGCAACTGTCTCATCTGAAAGAGGTGCTAAGTCATCCACACATTGCATGCTGGTGTCTAAATGAATTTTTTTAAAACCAGCAGCAACATAACTTTCGATCAATTGCTTTGATTTTTCCATCGCATCAGTTGCTGTATCACTAGTCCAACAAGTTGGCCCTAAATGATCGCCACCAAAAATGATGTTAGCTATCGGAAATTTAACCTTTTCAGCGATTTTTTTTACAAAAACGGTAAAGTCAGCAGGCTTCATATTGGTGTAGCCACCAAATTGATTAACCTGATTTGCTGTCGCTTCTATAAGCACAGGAGAATTATCTTCAACGCCCTGAAGCAATGCTGCTTCTATTACTGTCGGATGAGCGCTACATACAGAATAAATACCACGTGGAATACCATTCTTGTTGTCTGTCATTATCTGTGTTATTTCATTCATAAAAAGCCTTAAGGTAAACTAGAAATCCAATAATCATTTATTAAAAAGTGAAATCTAACATTGTTTACACATCTTTTCAAATGCTTTTGTTTTTTTATCTATTTATTTACATTTACTTTATTAACCACGCAAGAAACTTAACTAATTTCCTATTGAGCTAGGCATGTTGAGTTTTATTGCAATAAACAATATTAAAATATAAATAAATCATTATTTAACAAAAAATACCCTATATATTCATTAGGTTAATATAAGCTAATGGTTACTAGCTTAACTATAATTTCACCAACAACCTAGGTATTTTTATGACTCATCAAAAGCCAAGAAATACGCTGAAATCAACGCAATCAACATACCAATCCCCACAACAAGTGTTGGTAATACCGAAAGCATTATTAATGAAAGGATACTGGTAATAATAGGCGGCAAGCAATTCACAAGAGGGCTAACAACAATCGCTTTTCCATATCGAAAAGCGAATACTAAAAATAATGCTCCAAAAGAGTTTAATAAACCAATAGTAAAAGCTAATCCAGCCCCATCCCAATGCCAATTAGCGGCCATTGGCGTATCAACCATTAACCACGCAACCGGGCAAAGCAGTAAACTAGTAAGTGCCATATAAAAGAAAATGCTTTCGGCTTCTATTTTTTCATTAGCATACTTTATAAAGTAACCTTGAACCCCCCAAGCAAGAAAAACTAATAATGCAAAGATCAACCAACCAGAATGTTCTCCACCCGCTCCTGCTTCAGAGTAATTTAAGAATGGCACAGCAATTATTGCTAGCGCAATACCAAGCCAGCCTTTTACTCCTGCTCTTTCTTTTAGAAAAATCAGCGACATAATAATAGTGACAACAGGTGCTAAAGCAATTATTGGAAAGATTAAATACGCAGGACCATTGGCAATTGCACCTGAATATAAAATGAGCTGTCCTACACCGCCGAGTAAGCCAATAATACTGCCAAATATTATTGAAAACTTTCCTGTATTTAATTTCCAATCCACACTTTTTAATGCAAAAAACGCTGGTACTATCATGGATAAAGCCCACATTATAAAACCAAGCTCTGCAGGAAAATTATTCTGCTCAGGAATAGAAATCAATGCTCCCCATGTTCCCCATAGCGTTATAGTGATTATTGAAAACGTCAACCAGCTATACTTACTATTTTTTGTTTTTAATACACCTACGTGCTTTCCTTTATCAACATCAGTTGTACTCATTATTTACCTCTTATTATGAATTATGTAAAATTTTCAAAATAAGTTAATTATTTTTAACAAAAATGATAACCCATTCTTTTAACTTATATTTTACTTACTTTCTATTTAACCAACCTAATGTATAACGGCTTGAAGCATTATCGTTATGCATTAGTGGGCTTAACTCGATAACCAATGCCATTTAAATACCTTGTTATACGCTTCATTATTTACTGATTATTTCATACTACATCACCCTACGACTTATGACAACAAACGAAAGCTTCATATATTATTGTTAGTTAAAAAATGAAAGGTAACGAGGCTTGAATAAATTAGAGACAATACTGTATTACTTCTCCTTCTTATAAAGCTTCTAGCAGCAAATGTTATTTCACTATTAAAAATATTATAGTGATAAGTATTCATTATAACTTTGACATGACCCCAGCTATTCAAGTAATAAAGAGATCCCCCCCCAAAAAAACGTAAATAAAGAAAACTAAAAACAGACACTATGAAGGAACTTGAAAGATACATTCTCTTTTGTTACTGTTTTAATGTTACAAATAAAACAAAAAAAACATTGAATTAAAATAAATATTAAGGCATGAAGTCATGAAGGATATATTTGTAAAGAATGCGTTAACAGTAGCAATTGGCCTGTTTTTTTGTACGAATACCGCTTATTCAGCTGAAAATCAAAAACAGTCTGAAAGCGATATGGAAGTAATTACAGTTACTTCTTCTCAATCAGGTTTAATAAAAGCATTAGATTATAAGCGTGATGCTGATTCTATAATGGATGGAATTACCGCAAGTGAATTAGGTGCATTCCCTGATGCTAACGTTGCTGACTCATTATCGCACATAACCGGTGTTACCATCGATAGAACCAGTGGTGGTGAGGGTAAAGGCGTTAATATTCGAGGTTTAGGGCCCGAATTTAGTATTGTTACGATTAATGAACGCATTATGGCAACTGACTCAAGTGGTCGTGAATTTGCTTTTGATGTATTGCCAGCAGAAGTTATTTCAGAGGCTTGGGTTTTAAAGTCGAGCAAAGCTTCACAATTAGAAGGCAGTATTGGTGGTGCAGTCAACCTTGTTACCGCACGACCTTTTGACAATCTAGGCACACATGGATCGGCTTCTTTCACAGGCCAGTATGGCGATCAAGCTGAAAAATATGGTTATAAAATGACCGGTGTAGGCTCGCACACCTTTGCTGACGACACCATGGGAATTTTATTCTCTGCCCTTTATAGTAGAACACCTACACGAACAGATTCATTATCAGATAATAACTTTAATGCCGCATCAGCAGATAACTGGAACTGGGATCGTAATGGTGATGGCGACACGAATGATGCAGCAGATAGAGAATTAGTTTTTCCCGGCACTATCGCTTACACAGCATACGAAGAAAATAAAGAACGGACAGCTATTTCAGCAGCTTTTCAATATCGCCCTAATGATGACTTAGATATTGTAGTTGACGCCCTGTTCACTCGCTTAGATACACCGGTGAAAGGCTATACAGAGTCTTATTATTTTCCCGACTCTTCAAATTGGAGAGATGTAGAATACGGAGGACCAACAACTGAATTAAATCCTGACGGTATTTTAATTACAGGGTTAACCGTTGATAACTTAGTGCCACAATTAGTGACTTTAGAAGAACATCGTGTGGTTGACACTTTAAACTTAGGCCTCAACGCTAAATATAACTTAACAAAAAACTCAGTACTTAGCGGTGACTTATATTTATCAAATGCAAAACGTGAAGCAGGTGGTAAGGATAGATTTGTTGTTTCAGTTCCTTTAGCATCCGTTGCTGGTTCAACAACATCCAGAGTGACATTAGCACCAGGAGAGCTTCCCAGTATTGATCTCAATTTCATTGATAATACAGCAGGCATTAGTGAAGTTAGTGATTTAGTAGAGAATAGCCAATTTGGTCCTCATTTCACCAAACTAGAAGGAGTTGACATAGAAGATGAAGTGATTGGTGCCTCACTTAAATATGATCTCTTTTTAGATATGCCTATTGTTAATAATATTCATACCGGTATTGTTTATAATAAACGTACAAAAGAACGTACACAACTTGATAACGTTTCTTCTATGTCTTTATATAGCGGTGCTCCATTTTCATGGTCAGATGTGGGTGTTGATGTTGTTCAAGCTTTTCCTTTCGATAACTTCTTAGACAATGTAGGTGGTGATTTCCCTCGAGAGTTTGCTATTTTTGATGTTGAACAAGCTTTCAATGGCGTTAGGGCCGCTGATGGCAATCCAAATATCATAGATCCTGTCACAGGCGTACCTTATGTGGATGATTATTCAGACGCACTTTTTCCTACATGGAATTCAGATTTGTCTGGTGCAGTTGCAGAAGAAACGATTGCTCTTTACCTAGAAGCTGATTTTAGTCATGAATTCGATTCAGTAAACGTTTCAGGTAATATTGGGCTTCGCTACGTTCAAACTGAAACTACCTCAACAGGTTGGGATTGGCCAATTGCTTATATTGATCAATCACCCGCCGATATATGGACACATATCGTTGTCCATGGTGAGAGAACACCTATTTCAATTAGTAATGACTATAGTGAATTATTACCATCAGTTAATTTGCAATTCGAATTTTCTGATGAATTAATTGTGCGTTTTTCTTACGCAGAAGTAATGGCAAGAGCAGAAATTGATAAACTGTCAACACAAATAGATACATCCCCTTCCACTTGGGGCGAATACACCATTAACAAGCTTGGTAACCCTGACTTAACACCTGTTACGGCTGAACAAGTCGATGTCTCTATTGAATGGTATTATCAAAAAGGCTCATCGCTATCAGCGGCACTATTTTACAAAGATATCGATGGTTTCGTTCAAGGAGGGCAAGATGTTTACGTCAACAACAGAGAAGATGCGCCAGTTTACAGTGTAAATAACCCTCGACCATGGGATCCTCAAGGTTTTGAAGATGTCGTATTTGGGGTAAATCAACCGCTAAATTTAGACCAAGCTAAAGTATTAGGTTATGAATTTGCCATGCAACACTTTTTTGAGTCTGGCTTTGGCGTTGTCGCCAATTATACCTATATTGATACAGAGTCTATTGTAGATGGTTATGTTATTGGCGTATTAGCCGGAATTCCTGACACAGCGTATTCACTTAGCTTAATGTATAATAACGACTACATGAGTTTAAGCTTATCCGCTGATCACACCGAAAGCTTTGTAACCTCTCATTGGTCATCATTAAATGCTCCTAATGCTGACGGTATAACTGAAAGTACGTATAAAGCGATTGCAACAGCTTCTACTTGGGCATCAGCCTCTGCGACCTTCTATATATCTGAAGGCTTAGAGACTTTTGTTCAAATTGATAATCTTTTAGATGATGGCTGGCAAGGATACAACGGCTCAACAAGCTTAACAGGCTCTGGTGGCTACTCTGAATGGGGCCGGAGTTATAGTGTAGGCATTAGATATAAGTTTTAAGACCTAAAAAATAAAAAGGAGCTGATATGAAAATATTAGCTCCTTTATATTCTTACACTATTAAAATAAAAATGTTAATCAACATCAATAATAATTAGCTTAACGTTTTTTGATTGAAAATAGTCTATATATTGAGAAGGAATCTTATTGTCCGTGATGAGTATATCAATTGAATCAAGCGAATCGATGATATATAATCCACTTCTCCCGAACTTAGAAGAATCGGTAACAACAATAACTTCTTTTGAAATATTACACATTAAACGATTTAATGTTGCTTCATGTTCAAAATGTGTCGTGAAACCTGAAGATATTTCCACACCATCCACACCTAAAATCACTTTATCAAAGCGAAGATTATTAAGGCTCGCTTCTGCTTGACGTCCATAAAACGATAATGACTTTTGTCTTAACGTTCCACCAGTCATTAGCACTTCTGAGTTTTGTAAATGAGAAAGCTCAGTGGCTATATTTAAACCATTAGTCATTACAACTAGATTTTCATGGTTCTGCAATAACTTGGCTATTTCTTCGGTAGTGGTGCCGGAATCAAGTATTATTAACTCATCATTATTTATTAACTGTACAGCGGCTTCGGCCAACTTTTCTTTAATGTGAGAGTTTTTGCAATGCTTTTCTTTTACTGATAATTCTTTAGTTATCTTACTAATTGCAACAGCGCCGCCTCGAGATCTAATTAATAATCGTCTTTTACTGAGGTCATTTAAGTCAGTTCTTATCGTAACAGTCGAAACATCAAACTCACTAGCCAATTGTGCTACGTCGACACGGCTTAACTCATTTACTTTATCAATAATTTTCTGGCGTCTTTCAATAGTATTAAGCATATTTAAGTTACTATATTTTTTATTTAATAGTTAGTATTTTAACAGTAATCGAGTAACGCATCAACGAAAGATAATGAAGACCTTATTTTAATCAAAATTTCTATTTTAACCATATAAATCAAGTATTTCTTCTTACATATGCCTTCAATACCCTTCAGTAACAATTAAAGACATGCTAAAAAACAATAAATCAAAGATAATTTTTTATAATAATAACAGGTGGTTATACAATTAACCTTGTCACTTTTATTAGTTGTAAGTTTTACATTAATGGTAAATTTTTCATATTACCACTCCCGCCCTTTACCTTTCATTTGTTTTCGATTAGTATATTTTATCTTAAATAAATTAATATCAACCATTTTTGGAAAGTATATGAAACTTATGGCAACATCTCGTATTTTTATAATATCTGTCTTTATATTATTTACTCTAACCGTGAATGCTCAAGCGGATAGTAGTGACCATATTTTTGAAAAACTCAATAATGGTCTCGCCAAAACACCTCCAATGGGGTGGAGCAGCTGGAATCAATTTGGCGTAGAGATAAATGAACAATTGATTATCGAAACTATCGATGCAATGGTAAACAATGGTATGAAAGACGCCGGCTATATTTACGTTAATTTAGATGATGGTTGGCAACAAGATAAGGGGAACCGTAAGAATAAACCCTTAGATTTTGATAAAGAGAAATTCCCTAGAGGGATAAAATATTTAGCCGATTACGCTCATGAAAACGGAATGAAGTTAGGAATTTATTCTGGTCCTGGACAAACCACATGTGCAGGCTACTCAGGTAGTGAAGGGTATGAAAAACAAGATGCCGACATGTTCGCATCATGGGGTGTAGACCACCTAAAATATGATAGCTGCTGCTCTCATAAAGACGCAAGTAAAGAAGAACTAAAAGAAGCTTTTTACAAAATGTCTAAACCCTTGATTGAAAACCCTAAAGATATCGTATTACATGCTTGTCATTGTGGTTGGCAAAATATTTGGCAATGGGCTGGTGATATAGGTGCAAACCATTGGAGAATTGGCCAAGACATTTCGGATGACTTCGACTACCCAGAGAATAGAGAGGGTTATTATTTTGATGTGCTAGATATGTTAGATAGAGGCCAAGGGTTAGAAGGATACAATAAGCCAGGTCAATGGAATGATTTTGATATGTTAATTGTAGGTCTTAACGGTGAAAGTAAAGAGCTTGTTGGCGCAGGTGCCTCTAACGTTGAATATCGTGCCCACTTCAGTTTATGGTCAATCTTATCTACCCCTCTTTTAACTGGGACCGATGTACGTGATCTTGATACTTATACGTTAAAAACACTGACTAACCGGGAAGTAATAGCCTTAAATCAAGATCCATTGGGTAAACAAGCAAAAACGGTTAAAAAAGAAGGGAAAATTCATATATTAGCCAAACCAATGGCAGATGGAAGTTGGGCTATAGCTATGCTGAACAGAGGCAGTGAAACAGAAAATATTTCTATTAACTGGAAACAAGAACTTGGTCTAGATTGGAAAGAAGTCCATGTTAGAGATCTTTGGAAACACAAAGATATGGGCAATTTTCCAGAAAGTTACACTGACGAAGTTATTTCTCACGAAGCCATAGTGTTGAGAATTTATCCAACTAAATAAGTATTATTTAACGATTAAACCATGCGAAAAATCGCATGGTTCTTTCAATGAATATTATAGTACAAGTGTTTAAATACAATTGAGCCTCTTCCATAAAAAATATATACCGCAAAATTATAGTTAACAATAACCAAGCGTAACAACACCAAATATTGTTGATTTCATTTACTTTGAGAGTTTTATGAAAGCTAAAAATTACAGTAAAAAAAAATATACTAATATAATTCATTTTTTTACGATTTTTTATTTATTGCTACTCCTTAATGCTTGTGGTGACTCCTCTTCAGGTGATGCAAACACTCACATTGATAATACAGAGCTTTCATTTCGCTCTATACCATTACAATCATCCATCGATCGAGTACAACCGATGACAGGGATCGTGTATTGGGCTGATAATTTAACAACATTAGACGACTTAGGAGATAACGTGCAGCTTGAATATGCTTATGTTATTTACGCCGATGTTGTTAATGAAAAAGGTATGTATGATTGGACAAGCATTGATAGTTTGTTAACAAATATAGAGCAAAGGGGTCATCAAGCCATATTACGCTTTCGTTATACTTACCCTGGAAAAACACAAAGCTCAGTACCTAAATATATAGAAACAACACCTGATTATAATTCAACAATAGCACTAGTAGAAGGACGCAACACATACTTACCTGATTGGAGCTTTAAAGGGCTAGAGGAGTTTACATTAGATTTTTTTAGTGCCTTTGCTAAGCAATACGACAACGATCCTAGAATTGCTTTCTTACAAGTAGGATTTGGCTCTTATGCTGAATATCATTTATATGATGGTCCTGTAAATCTAGGTCAAAATTTTCCCTCAAAAGCATTTCAAACTGACTTTTTGAAGCATTTACATCAAGAGTTCAAGCAACTGCTTTGGTCATTTTCTATTGATGCTGCTGACCATAATTACACGCCTATAGCTGCAGCCCCTGATTTACAGGCACTTAATTTTGGCCTATTTGACGATTCATTTATGCATAAAATGCATTCTACTAGTGATGATGAATATAACCGTGCGAATTGGTTATTCTTTGGCGAAAATAGATATAAAACAAATCCTGCAGGTGGAGAATTTAGCTACTATTCTGACTATGACCAAATGAACGTGTTAAATCCAAATCAAGGCTCTTATGGAAAAAGCTTCGAGTACTTCGCTAGCCTGTACCATATTAGTTATATTATAGGTAATAACCAGTCTTCGTATCAAACACCTAGCCGTATCAAAGATGCAGCAATGGCCACAGGGTATAAATTCAAAGTTGAGGCATTCGCCTCGTCTAGTGTAGCCAGCAAAGTCGTTATCAAAAATATAGGTATAGCACCTATATATTATGATGCTTATGCCACTGTAAACGGTGTTCGTTCAAGTGCATCTCTTAAAGGATTATTACCTAACGAAAGCAAAGTTTTTGATGTTGCTATCGGCGGTGATAACCCTATTTTGACCATTGAAAGTGATCGTTTAGTTCCAGGTCAAATTATTCAATTCGACGCTAACTTATAGAGAGTTAATAAAGTACACATCACAAAATAAAATACACATGAAGTACCGATGAAAAGCTCTATATAACGTGACTATTTTGCTACATTTCAATTGACCTTGTATATCAATGTAGCCACCTTTCTTTGCGTAATAAAAGATCATGTAAGAATCAACTCAACAATATAATCACCTAATTTTTAAAGGTAAAAAAATGAAAAGCAGAACAAATTTAGAAAGCTGGAAAAAATTGGTTGCTCATGCAAAAGACATGAAAGATCAACATATGAATGACTTGTTTGCTAAAAATCCCAGTCGTTTCAATGAATTTTCTATAAAATTAACCCCTTTTATACTCGACTACTCTAAAAACATCATAACAACAGAGACTATGTCTTTATTAACACTGTTAGCTGATGATTGTGAAGTACAACAATGGCGTGAGAAAATGTTTAATGGTACTGCCATTAACAAAACAGAAGAGCGCGCGGTATTGCATACGGCATTACGTGGCTCGGTAACTAAAAATACCGATACCTTTGAAAAAAACATTACGTCGAATGTAACAAAATCGCTCGAAAAAATAAAAAAATTTAGTGATAAAGTGCGCAAGGGTGAATGGTTAGGTTATTCAGGAAAGCGCATCACTGATGTTGTAAACATTGGTGTTGGTGGCTCAAATTTAGGTCCACAAATGGTCACAGAAGCTCTTAAGGGCTATAGTGATAACAGTGTTAATACACATTATGTTTCTAACGTTGACGGTACACAAATCGCAAATATTTTAAAACCGTTAAACCCTGAGCAAGTACTTTTTATTGTTTCTAGTAAAACCTTTACCACAACTGAAACCATTACTAATGCTCAAACCGCGATGAAGTGGTTGGTAGCATCATCGTTTGACTCTAGCGCTGTAGAGAAACACTTTATAGCGGTGTCTTCTAACAAGGTAAATGCCATTGAATTTGGTATTCTCGAAGAAAATATTTTTGATATGTGGGATTGGGTTGGTGGTAGATTTTCCTTATGGTCTGCTATCGGATTACCTATTGCTATTGATTTAGGTTTTGAAAAGTTCACCGAGTTACTTGCTGGCGCTCATGAACTAGATGAGCACTTCTATCATGCGCCATTAAAAGAAAATGCACCAGTATTACTCGCTTTATTAAGTATTTGGAACTGCACTTTCTTAGGCGCTCAATCACAAGCTATTTTACCTTACGATCAAAATCTACATATGTTTTCAGCTTATATGCAACAAGCTGAAATGGAAAGTAATGGTAAATCAGTTTCTTGGGATGGTGATAAAATTGACTACCCTACCGTACCAACCATTTGGGGTGAACTAGGAATTAATGGACAGCATGCTTTTTATCAATACTTGCATCAAAGTAATAATGTTGTGCCTGCTGACTTTATAGGCTCTATCGAAAGTGTAACACCTGTTGATGGTCACCATGAAACATTAATGGCTAACTTTTTTGCACAAACCCAAGCATTAATGAAAGGGGTTGATGAAGCTCAAGTACGAGAAGACCTGAAAGCGAAAGGTAGAACACAAGAATATATTAATAAAGTAGCACCCCATAAAGTGCACCAAGGTAACCGCCCTACTAATTCTATTTTAATGAAACAATTATCACCTAAAACACTCGGTAGCTTAATTGCACTCTATGAACATAAGATTTTTGTACAGGGCATTATCCTTAAAATATGTTCATTTGATCAATGGGGTGTTGAGTTAGGAAAAGGTTTAGCAAATAAAATACAACTTGAGCTACAAAAGAGTGAAGTAAATACAAATCATGATAGCTCAACTCAAGGGTTAATAGAATATTATATGACCGAGCGAAAGATTTAGGCCAGTGTATGATTTAAACTAGTATAGACAGTGCTACATATTTTCAATTTTACTATGTAGCACTTTCGATATTATCCGTTAGGTTAATTTATGTTAACCAATAACATTTAACTTTATAACGTCGATAACTTTTCTGCATATAGAGCCGCACCAATAACTGGACTGCATAATGGCTCGTAAACTTTATAATGATTTGGCAAGCGCTCTAAAGCTTTAACAAAAGGGTCTAATACAAACTTCCCAGCATTAAAGATACCGCCAGAGTATGACACTTTGATAATATCTTCGTCTTTAAATGCTAATGATTTTGTTGTGCCTTCTACTATGTCAGCTAATTCATTAGCGGCTTCTGCCAAAATTGCAATGGCATGCTGATCGCCTTCTGAGGCTGCTTGATAGACTAACGCCGAAACAGCAGCTATTTTACTACGCTCAGAATTCCAATGACAAAGAACAAGCGCCGTTATATCTAAATCATAATCAAAATCCAAAGTAGATTTTAAAATATCATACAAAGGACCTTTACTTAACCGACCATCACTCATTTTTGTAAATACTTGTAAACCTTTACGCCCCACCCAATAAGCAGAGCCTTCATCGCTAAAAACTTCCCCCCAGCCACCACAACGAGCAGTTTTCGTTTGGTTTACACCATAAGCGATAGAGCCAGTACCTGCGACAATATTAATACCGTCAGCACAGTCAAAGGCTGCAGCCCAACCATTGACCATATCATTATCACATTGATACTTTTCTGCACTCATAAAACTTGAAGGCAAAGCATCTATTTGGTTAATTAATTCGCTATCTTCGCCGTATGCCGGTAAACCGAAAAAAGCAAAAATAATATCGTCAATTGATCCTGAGACTTGTTCAAGTAATGCTAAAACACCTGACTGAAGAATCGATTGCGCACCTTCCAAACCGACTTCAACATGATAACAGGTTCCGAGTTCATGGGTCGCTACTACATTACGCTGCTGATCCAATAACACAAATGCAGTTTTGGTTCCGCCACCGTCAACCCCTAAGTAATACACAATATATCTCCTCTTATATTATTCATATCTTTTAAACTTATGAATATCTACATACTAAAAAATGCTCATTACTACGATATAAAATAGTAGGGACATTTAATACATGTCAAAAAATTATAAACTTGAATACAACAACCATATATTGCATTCATTTAACATTCGTTAATCCTGAAAAATTCATGTCTAAATGATGGGCTATAACCTACTCATATAGTGATAAGAACTGTATTTAAAGAATTAAGCACTAGTCTTTCGTGAAGTAACGGAGTAATCCCCCGATAAAATATTTAGATGGATGCTTTCGAAATATAAACAGGAGTATGAAACAACTAAATTTAAAAGTAAATCACTTTAGGCTTTCATTATCTTTCAATAGATGATATCCAAGTATAAAAGTTCATATTAATCTTATATCAACCTGCACAAAAACCTTCAGTAACTTTCTTTTTGTTGACAGCGCTTTCAATATCCTTCAGTATGATATTATTCTTTAGTAACAGCGACAATAAAGCCAACAATATTAGCAGTACATCCCATGCATTAAGCTAATATATGACTTTATTCTCTTCTTATACTAAAAACCTTTTTTCAGTCATGTTGCTGTAGCCCATTTATTGCCTATATAACATAAAGATAAAACCTAATAACGAATAAAGTACTAAATTTATATCAAGAGATTATTATGAAAAAATACTTAGTAGCAATTTCCGTTATCACACAGGCTCTTGCTGCCTGTTCAACCCCTAATAGTAATTTAAATAATCAGTATTACACCATGGTTGATTACTATGCAGTAAAAAAAATTGATGCGCATGTACATGCAAATAACTCATCTACTGCATTTATTATGCAAGCAAAAAATGACAATATGAAATTGCTTTCTATTAATGTTGACTACCAAGATTTTCCGAATATTGATAAGCAAGCAGATATTGCCCACCAATTTGCGAAAGAACATCCAAATAATTTCTACTTTGCAACGACTTTCTCTATGGAAGGGTCTAACAATGGACAGTGGAAAAATAATGTTATTAAGCGTATAGATGCCGAAATTGGAGAAGGTGCGGTTGCTGTCAAGGTTTGGAAAAATATTGGGATGGCAGAAAAAGACAATAAACAAAACCTCATCATGATTGATGATCCTCTTTTTACGCCTATTTTTAAACATTTAACAGATATTCATATACCACTTATTGGTCATCAAGGTGAACCAAAAAACTGTTGGCTTCCTGTTAGTCAAATGACGGTAAATAATGATAAACAATATTTTACTGCTCATCCACAATATCATATGTATCTTCACCCTGAGATGCCTAGCTATGAAGACCAAATGCAAGCACGTAACAATATGCTTAACAATCATCCTACACTGCAATTTATGGGCGCTCATTTAGCTAGTTTAGAGTGGAGTGTCGACCAAATCTCAATATTTTTAGATACTTATCCCGATGCCGTGGTTGATTTAGCCGCAAGAATGGGACAAATTCAATATCAATCTACACTGGATAGAAGTAAAGTACGTAATTTCTTTATTAAATATCAAAACCGTATTTTATATGCCACAGATTTAACCCATTCTCCAACAGTAAGTGATGCCCAGTTCAAATCACAAGCACATAAAAAATGGCTCGAAGATTGGCAATATTTAACTAGTAACCAAACTATTTCCGTACCAGAAGTCGACGGTGAAATCATAAGTTTAGCGTTACCGAAAAATGTCATTGATAATTTATATGCTAAAAATGCTATTCGATTTTTCAATCTAGCTCCAAAAACATAATAACATTCAACATACATAATATTTTAGAGGTTAAAAATGAAAAAAAATTATGCTTACAGCTTACTCATTTTTGCAATTAGTCTTTGCTCTCTTGTTAGCTGCGCAAAGCAGTCTAGCACCCCAAATACAGAAGAAGATATTGTATACTCAGTAAAAACTAAAGATATTACAATTTCATTTAATAACCAGTTACACAGTAAAGTTTCAGGAAACATAAAAGGAAACATGATGTCATTAGGCGATATGCAGCCTAGTGAATATGTAGTAACTCTTGAGAATAAAATCATTTCTGATTTTAATTTTATTGAGAAAAGCGTCCAAAAAGTCAACAATGAATTAGGCGCTGGAACACAAATAACATTAAATGGTTTATCAAGTGAAGGGCTTATAAAGAAAACAATTGTGAGCATATATGAACGTTACCCTACCATGGTATTTTTTGATGTTAGTTATACAAATACAAGTGAAAACAGCATTAAAATTACCAAATGGGTTAATAACCATTACTCACTATTAGCCCCTAAAACGAAAAGCACAACACAGCCTGATTTTTGGTCATATCAGGGTGCTTCCTATGCAGATCGACGCGATTGGATAACCGCGATAAACCCAGGGTATAGCCAACAAAACTATATGGGCATGAATTCATCAGATTATGGTGGAGGTACAGCTGTTGTAGATTTATGGCGACAAGATATTGGTATTGCAGTCGGTCACGCTGAGACATCACCAAAATTAGTTTCCTTACCGCTTAGTTATAAACAAGAAAAGCGCGGAGCAACTATTCATATAGAATTAGAAAAAGGTAATGAATTAAAAATAGGCGAAACGCTCAAGACCATTCAAACATTTGTCAATATACATAATAAAGATTATTACGCAACGCTTAAAAATTATCGTAAGGTTATGGCGGATAAAGGCTTAAAAATGGCTGATGTACCAGACTCTGCTTATGATCCTGTTTGGTGTGCTTGGGGGTATGAACGTAACTTTAATGTTGATGAAGTACTCGGTACCTTAAAAAAAGCAAAAAACATGGGATTAGAATGGGCTGTACTTGATGATGGGTGGCAAACAGCCGAAGGCGATTGGTACTTAGACCGTAAAAAATTCCCAAATGGCGATAAAGACATGCAAAGCTTCGTTAAGAAAATTAATGATGCTGGACTTAAAGCTAAATTATGGTGGGCGCCTTTAGCAGTTGATCCAGGCACAGATTTGTTGCATGAACATTCAGATATGTTACTACTCGATAAAAACGGTGCTGTACAAGACATTACGTGGTGGAATAGTTTTTACCTTTGTCCAGCTTATGAAGGAACGATTGAACACAGTAAACAACTTGTTAGAAAAATGTTAGGCGAATGGGGCTACGAAGGTTTAAAAATTGATGGTCAGCATTTAAATGGTGTTGCTCCTTGCTATAACCCTGCACATAATCATGCATATCCAGAAGAATCAGTAGAAAAGTTAGGCGAATATTGGGAAGAAATATTTAAAACAGCTAAAGAGATAAACCCTGAAGCAGTTATTGAAATTTGCCCTTGTGGTACCTCCTATGCTTTCCATAACTTACCCTATATGAACCAAACAGTTAGTTCAGATCCTCTTACTTCTTGGCAAGTACGTCATAAAGGTAAAACTTTAAAAGGGTTAATGGGTGATTCTGCACCATACTATGGTGATCATGTTGAACTAAGTGATAATGCTAATGATTTTGCATCTTCTGTTGGTATAGGCGCAATTGTTGGCACTAAGTTTACTATGCCTGGTTCAAAAGGTGCTGGTGCAGCATATGCACTTGATGACGAAACAGAAAAAACATGGACAAAATGGATAACGGTATACAAAGAGAAAATGCTACCTAAGGGTGTTTACCTAGGTGAATTATATGATATTGGGTTTGATATACCTGAAACCCATGCCATTAGAAAAGGAGCCAATATGTATTACGCATTCTATTATGATGACTGGCAAGGTGAACTTGAATTACGTGGCTTAACGCCTGGTAAGTATCAAATAAAAGACTATATAAATAATGTAGTATTAGGAACAGTTGACGCATCATCAGCTACATTAACGACTAAATTTAAAGGCTATTTACTCATAGAGTTATCGCCTGTAGTGAGTAAATAACAGATGAAACTACTGATATGTATGCTACTTTACTTAATATCGTCATTTTGTATAGCCGAATCATTAGCGGTTAATGATGCTGCCCCTGCATTTACCCTGCCCTTATTAGAAGGTAAAGAAAAGGTCACCTTGTCTGACTATAAGGGCAGAGTAGTATATATTGATTTTTGGGCGTCATGGTGCATTCCATGCCGCCGATCATTTCCTTTTCTAAATAAATTGCAAGCACAGTATGCAGATAAAGGTTTTGAAGTTATAGCCATTAACCTTGAGCAAACCCCTGAGGATGCAAAAAAGTTTTTAGCTCAATTTCCGGTTTCATACCCGGTTTTAAAAGGCGACAATAGTAATATTGGTCAAATCTATAACATATTCGCTATGCCCACAGGTTATTTAATAGGTAAAAAAGGCAATGTTCGGGTCAAAAATTTAGGTTTTGATAAAGCCCAAGAGAACTACCTTGAAGCAATGGTTGATAAACTTGTTTCTGAATTTTGAATCCGATCATTTGGGTAAAACAATTGAAGTTTTACACTAGTTCAGGAAATATAAATAAGTTGGATTAAAGACAGAGACGTTAAACTCATTTAGCTTAACCAATATGACTATGCCAAGATTAGCAAGGACTATCGGAACTCCCTTGCTAATCACAATAGTAACCTGTCAAACCAATCAACCTTGTACCTAAGCCAATTAAAGCTATTACACAGCAAAAATGAACGACTTACTAATTACTAAGCAATTGCTATGCTTCATCACATTATTGTGTGGTTATACTCTCAAGTAATATAAAACCAAGTAACCTAAATCACGCTCAACAACGATTAAAAGCTGGATGGTACTTTAGTGGAGTAGAAAACGATGTGATTTTAACCAACGCTTAAATGTTAATAATTAATGCTTAATACCGTCCAATATTTTTCCCCAGAAGGCGTTCTCACAACCGCTTCATCATCTATTTCTTTTTTTAATAAAGCCCGTGCCATTGGTGAATCAATAGAAATATAATCATTACGACCAAAAATTTCATCAGGGCCAACTATTTTAAACTTAAGCTGCTCACCCTCTTCATTTTCCAGTTCAACCCATGCACCAAAAAAAACTTTTCCTGCTTGCTGTGCATTGTAATCAATGACTTTAATATCTTCGAGTCGCTTGGTTAAATATCGAACTCGACGATCAATCTCTCTTAGGCGCTTTTTATTATATTGATAGTCCGCATTTTCTGATCGGTCACCTAAGCTCGCCGCCCAAGAAACTTTTCTGGTTGTTTCAGGGCGCTCCACCTTCCAAAGGTGTGTTAATTCTTTTTGCAGTAGTTCAAAACCTTCACGGGTAATTAAATTTGTTTTCACGTTGGACTAACCTTGTAATTTACTTATCAGCTACTCATTAGCACTTAGCAGATACCTAGCATTGACAACGATTTATCAATCATTGAATAAGACATTATTTTATCTCAATTATTACTATTGGTATTATTCTAGCTAAGAGGATTCAATGCTATCATAGCATCGAATTTACCTTGCTAAAATAATAGTGAGAATAACACGCTAAACCCAACACCTAATCATGGAGCCTTCAATGAATAAAAGTATTATCACCAATTTTATTGCCTTAATAAGTACTTTATTAGGTTTATATCTCGGTAATCATATTTTATATACCGTTGGATTATTTGCTCTATCTGGCGCCATAACTAACTGGCTTGCTATACATATGCTTTTTGAAAAAGTGCCATTATTGTATGGTTCTGGGGTAATTCCCGCACGTTTCGAAGATTTTAAACTCGCTATCCGCCAATTAATGATGGAGCAGTTTTTCACTAAGGAAAATATCGACCGTTTTTTATCAAACGGCTCTGGAGCGGCTACCAGTATAGACTTAACAAACGTTATTGAAAAAATCGACTTAACTCCTGCTTTTAACAACTTAGTTGCCGTAATAGAAAATTCATCATTCGCGCCTATGTTAGCCATGGTTGGCGGTAGCGAAGCACTTCAACCAATGAAAACGCCTTTTATAGAGAAGATGAAAGTATCAATTCAAGAAATTAGCCAAAGTGAACAATTTACTACGTTACTGCGTGAAGAATTAGAACAGCCTGACATGATTGAAAACCTACAAGCTAAAGTCAGCGATATAATTGAAAAACGTCTTAATGAATTAACCCCTCAGTTAGTGAAAGAAATCATTCAAGCGATGATAAAAAAACACCTAGGCTGGTTGGTCGTTTGGGGTGGTATTTTCGGTGGTATCATTGGTTTAATTGCAGCACTAACTACTAATTTTTAAGCCTTATAAAAGATCTATCATCTAAAGTTAAAAAATAGTCTTAAACATTAAACAAAAACCCTTAATTTTGCTGTGATTTTGAGCTATGCTGCTTTTTCTATTTCTGGGGTTTGCATAATCAAATTCAGCCCCGTACTTATAAGGTAAATTTCAGTCATGTTTGCTAGCTTAAAAACTTCTCCTGCCGATCCTATTTTAGGTCTATTAGCTAAATATCGCGAAGACACCAATCCTCAAAAAATTGATTTGGGTGTTGGTGTTTATAAAAATGAAGCCGGTGAAACCACTGTGCTTAATTGCGTGAAAAAAGCAGAGCAACATCGTACTGATACCGAAACCAGTAAAGTTTACTTAGGCCCAACAGGCTCAACACTTTTCAATGATGAAATGAGTAAGCTTATTTTTGGCGAAGATCATAAAGTATTAAATGAACACCGTGCTCGCACTGTTTCTACTCCCGGAGGAACAGGTGCATTGCGTGTCGCTGCTGAGTTTATTAAGTCATGTAAAGCCGGTGCGACTATTTGGGTAAGTAATCCTACATGGGCAAACCATACTGGGTTATTTGAAGCGGCTGGTTTAACGGTAAAAACCTACCCTTATTACGATTACGACAATAAAACACTAGATTTTGATGGTATGTTAACTGCCCTTAAGCAAGTTTCAGCAGATGATGCCGTGTTACTACATGCCTGTTGTCATAATCCAAGTGGTATGGACTTAAACAACGAACAATGGCAACAAGTGGCTGAGGTAGCAAAATCGGTAGGTTTTACACCCGTTATCGATATGGCATACCAAGGATTTGGGCAAGGCTTAGACGAAGACGCTTACGGCTTGCGTTTAATGGCAGCATCAGTAAACGAAATGGTAGTTTGTAGCTCTTGTTCAAAGAATTTTGGTTTATATCGTGAGCGTATTGGCGCTTGTACTGTTATCGGTGAATCAAGTGTACAAGCAGACATTGCCTACTCTGTTGTGTTAAGTGTGGTGCGTGTGATTTATTCTATGCCTCCAGCTCACGGTGCGGCATTGGTTGAAACTATTTTAACTTCTGATGAACTACGCAATGAATGGTATGTTGAATTAGCAGAAATGCGTAATCGCATAAATGGTAACCGCCAACTTATTGTTGATAAACTCATTGAAAATGGCGTGACTCGTGATTTTAGCTTTATTACTAAACAAGCTGGTATGTTTTCTTTCTTAGGAATAACACCAGCGCAAGTTCAACAATTACAAGATGAATACAGCATTTATATGGTTGGCTCTAGCCGCATGAGTATCGCAGGTATTGCTAAAAGTAATATTGACTACTTAGCACAATCAATTGCTAAGGTATTATAAGTAAACCGATAAATTATTATTTATCATCAAGGCTAGGTTTTTTTTATTCTAATAGAGTAAAATAGAGCTTAGCCTTTTTCATTTAAGGCATATTAAGTCTTGAATGTACTTTTTCATTTAACTTTTCAGTTAACTTCTATCTCATAAAACAAAGGAAAACATTGTGACGGCTTCTGGTAACTTATTCATTCTTTCAGCTCCAAGTGGTGCAGGTAAATCGAGCTTAATTAAAGCACTACTTGAACAAGGCAAAGAAACACCATCAAGACCCATGCAAGTTTCTGTTTCCCACACAACTCGGGCACCTCGCCCTGGTGAAAACGATGGTGAGCATTATCATTTTGTTTCTGTAGAAAACTTTAAAACTCAAATTAAACAAAATGCTTTCTATGAATATGCAGAAGTGTTTGGTAATTATTATGGCACTTCAGAAGCCGCTATTGATGCTCAACTTGCTCAAGGTATTGATGTATTTCTCGATATTGACTGGCAAGGTGCACAACAAGTACGAATGAAAAAGCCATCAGTCACCACCATATTTATTAGCCCGCCATCTCGACAAGAATTAGAAAAACGCTTACGTGGCCGCGGTCAAGATAGTGAAGAGATAATAGCGAGTCGTATGGCTCAAGCTCAACAAGAGTGCTCACATTTTCAAGAATTTGATTACATTGTAATTAATGATGACTTTCAGCAAGCATTAGCTGATCTCACCACTATCGTAAATAATCAACGCCTCAAGTGCAGCCAACAAATGGTTCAACATAAAACACTACTTGATGAATTAGTAGGTGAATAACTGGAAATTTTCTATCTCAGCACGGCTTTTGCTTGCTAAATGACCTCGTACTGCGTAAAATGCAGCGCTATTTTATGAATTTTAAGTTGGAGTGACCACATGGCTCGCGTAACTGTTGAAGATGCCGTAGAAAAAGTCGGTAATCGTTTTGATTTGGTGTTAGTTGCATCACGTCGTGCTCGTCAAATTGCAACTGGCGGTAAAACACCTTTGGTTGATATTGAAAATGACAAACCAACGGTATTAGCTTTGCGTGAAATCGAAGCGGGTTTAATCACCACTGATGTAATGGATTCCTCAGATCGCCAACAACAGATTCAGCAAGATACTGCTGAGTTAGATGCTGTTGCTGCAATTGTGGGTAGTCAAACACAAGAATTAGGTTAAAAATAAAACTTATTTAGTTTATTTTTGATCCACTTGAAAGCGCGTAATCTATTCTTTAATAGTTACGCGTTTTTTATTGCTTTGCATTTGCCTTAAAGCCACGTATTCTAATAAATCAAGTTGTTTTAACATTAATTTGGAGTGATAGGTGTATCTATTTGAACCATTAAAAGAATTAAGCTCAACCTATCTATCAAAAGTACAAGTTGATCTGCTTAAACATGCCTACATAGTGGCAAGAGAAGCACACGATGGGCAAATGCGCTCTAGCGGTGATCCTTATATTACTCACCCAGTTGCAGTCGCGCTAAATTTAGCCCATATGCATTTAGATCATGAAACCTTAATGGCAGCACTACTTCATGATGTAATTGAAGATACCAACGTTACTAAAGATGAGTTAGCCGAGCTATTTGGCCACACAGTGGCAGAGCTAGTTGAAGGTGTTAGTAAACTAGACAAATTAAAATTTGATAATAAAGAAGAAATGCAAGCGGAAAACTTTCGCAAAATGGTACTCGCCATGGTGCAAGATATTCGCGTTATCTTAATCAAATTAGCGGATCGAACACACAACATGCGTACATTAGGCTCACTAAGACCTGATAAACGCCGTCGTATCGCCCGAGAAACACTTGAAATATATGCCCCAATAGCCAATCGCCTTGGTATTCACGATATAAAAAATGAGTTAGAACTTTTAGGCTTCCAAGCACTTTATCCAATGCGTTCAAGAGCACTAAAATCGGCCGTAAAAAGTGCCCGTGGTAATCGAAAAGCAATTATTGATAATATACAAGAAGAAGCTGCTGGTCGCTTAAAAGAAAGTAATATATCCGCACAAATTTTAGGGCGTGAAAAGCACTTATATTCTATCTATCGTAAAATGTTGAACAAGGAACTAATGTTCAATGAAGTGATGGATATATACGCTTTCCGCGTTATTGTAGACGACAGCATTGACGACTGTTATCGCGCTTTAGGCGCTATGCATAACTTATTCAAACCGATAGAAGGCCGTTTTAAAGATTATATCGCTATCCCTAAAACAAATGGTTATCGTTCGCTGCACACCTCACTGATAGGCCCACATGGTATTCCAGTAGAAGTGCAGATTCGTACCAAAGATATGGATCAAATGGCAGACAAAGGGGTAGCTGCACACTGGTTATACAAAGAAGGAAGCGATCAATCAGACACTACTGCACAAATGAAAGCTCGTCGTTGGATGCAGAGTTTATTAGAACTTCAGCAAAGCGCCGGTAGCTCGTTTGAATTTATTGAGAATGTTAAATCAGATCTTTTCCCAGAAGAAATTTATGTATTCACCCCAGAAGGCCGTATTATCGAACTTCCAATGGGTGCTACAGCCGTTGATTTTGCCTACGCAGTTCATACTGATATAGGTAACTCTTGTGTCGGGGTTAAAGTCGACCGTAAACCTTACCCTATGAGTCAACCTTTAGATTCGGGCCAAACAATTGAAGTTATCACTTCCGCCGCCGCAAGACCAAATGCCACCTGGCTCAATTTTGTGGTTACTGCCAAAGCAAGATTACAAATCAGAACTTACCTTCGTAGCAGAGAACAAACTGAATCGAAAACATTAGGTAGCCGCTTATTAAGCCATGCCTTGGGTAAAGTGAAACTTGAAGATATTAGTAAAGAGAAAATTGCCGAAGTTGTTAAACAAAGTGGCAATAAATCCTTTGATGAGTTACTCACTAATATAGGCTTAGGTAATGCATTAAGTATTGGTATTGCTAGACGCTTAACAGATGAATTCACTGAAGACAGCGAACTCCCTCCTGTAACACACAAAGCCAAAATGCCAATAAAAGGCACCGAAGGTATGTTAGTTAGCTATGGTAAGTGTTGCCGTCCAATTCCTGGCGACGTTATTCTCGCTTACCTTAGCCCTGGTAAAGGTTTAATGGTACATCAACAAGGTTGTCGTAATATTAAAGGGCACGAGCCAGGTGCTTTATTTCCAGTGAAGTGGGATAAAGATATAGACAAAGAGTTTATCGCTAAACTAAGAATTGAAATAATTAATCACCAAGGTTCATTAGCAATGCTAACCACGGTTATTGCTAAATGTGGCTCAAATATCAATAGCTTGAATTCAGGTGAGAAAGAAGCTGGGTTATATGTAATGGATCTAGAAATCACCTGTCGTGATAGAATCCATTTAGCCGATATTATTCGTAAAATAAAAGTAATGGTGCACGTACAACGCGTCATTCGAAATAAATAAATATAAGCAAAGGAAATATAATGAAAAGCATCATTTCAACAACTCAAGCACCTAGTGCTATTGGTACTTACAGCCAAGCAGTAAAAGTCAACAATACCGTTTATTTATCAGGACAAATCCCACTTATCCCTGAAACCATGGAAGTTATAGAAGGTGGCTTTAGCGAACAAACCGAGCAAGTATTTAAAAACCTGTCAGCAGTATGCGAAGCAGCAGGCGGCTCTATTAATGACATGGTAAAAGTAAATATTTTTATGACCGACCTAAGTAACTTTGCGACGGTTAATGAAATTATGGCAACATATTTTCAAAAGCCTTACCCAGCACGTGCGGCTATTCAAATTTCAAAACTACCAAAAGATGTCGAGATTGAAATCGATGGGATTATGGAATTACCTAGCTTAAGCTAAGATATTATTTATTAATCAAAATTTAGCCTAACCGACAAAATATCGTCCGTTTAGAATTACCACTTTATTATTTGAAAAACTATGACTCCAGAAAGACTTCAACGTATTAATACCATGCTAGATAAACGCCAACCAGACCTTACTGTTTGTATGGAAGGTGTGCATAAAACCCATAATCTAGCAGCTGTTGTGCGTACTTGTGACGCCGTTGGCGTAAGCGATGTACATGCTGTATGGAAAAGTGAAGAAGCAGAAGTCCGTGGTGGTAGCGCCGCTGGTAGTCAAAACTGGATTGATGTCCATAATTATCATCAAACCGCAGAAGCTATTGCCGCTTTAAAAGCACAAGGTATGCAAGTGCTAGTTACTAATTTGTCTGATACTGCCGTTGATTACCGTGAAGTTGATTATACTAAACCAACTGCAATTATTTTAGGGCAAGAAAAATTTGGCGCATCACAAGCTGCGCTTGATTTAGCTGATCAGGATATTGTCATTCCAATGGTTGGCATGGTGCAATCTTTAAACGTTTCTGTTGCTTGTTCAGTTGTCTTATATGAAGCCCAACGTCAAAGACAAATGGCTGGCATGTATGATACACCTCGGTTGAGTAATGAAAGACGTCAACGTACATTGTTTGAAGGTGGGCACCCAATTTTTGCTGAAGCTTGTCAACGCAAAGGCTTACCTTATCCTGAAATAGATATTGAAGGACAAATTATTGCTGACGACGACTGGTGGCAAAAAATGCAAATGAACAAAAAAGCTTGGCAACATATTGATGACTAAACACTAGAAACTGTCACTATAATGGAAGCACTTACTCAATTATCACAAGTAGCCCTATCTACTCTTAAAGGTGTAGGGCCAAGTATGGCAGCTAAACTTGAAAAACTCGGTTTGCTGTCAGTGCAAGATCTATTATTTCATTTGCCACTGCGTTATGAAGATCGCACAAGAATAAGCACTATTCGAGATTGCTTACCTGGTACACATACCAACATTATTGGTGACATCACTGATAGCCAAATCACGCACGGCAAACGTCGTATGTTAGTGGTAACCTTAAACGATGGCACAAGTGATATTCAACTTTGTTTTTTCAGTTTTTCTGCCAGTCTAAAAAACAGCCTTAGTATAGGTCGAACCATTCGCTGCTATGGTGAAATAAAACGAGGGCCACGCGGTTATCAAATAGTACATCCTGAATACAAATCACTTGATGACGATAGAGCGCTAACCCCAGCAGAGGAAACCTTAACACCGGTTTACCCTACAACTGACGGTTTAAAACAGATATCACTTCGTAATTTAACCGATCAGGCACTTATTCGCTTACAACGTGGGCAAGTAGAAGAGTTATTACCAACAACATTGTTTGACGAAAAGTATTCTCTCGCACAAGCACTCGCCATTATTCATCGTCCACCGCCAGAAGCTTCTACTAGCGAACTTGAAAACGGTAAACATCCGGCACAGGTTAGGTTAATTAAAGAAGAATTACTCGCTCATAATTTGAGTATGTTAAAGCTAAGACAAAACAGTGACGTTCATCAAGCAATTGCTATTAAAGATAATAAAAAAATAGCGCAAGCATTCTTAAAAACCCTGCCTTTTTCACCGACTAATGCCCAATCACGGGTAGTAAACGAAATAAAAAATGATTTAGCCAAAGCACAGCCTATGATGCGGTTAGTACAAGGTGATGTTGGCTCAGGCAAAACGCTTGTTGCAGCGTTAGCTGCACTCGATGCAATCAAACAAGGCTACCAGGTTGCTTTAATGGCACCTACAGAGATTTTAGCCGAGCAACACGCCATTAACTTTGCTAATTGGTTTAACCCCTTAGATGTCTCTGTCGGTTGGTTAGCAGGAAAAACCAAAGCTAAAGCAAGACGCTTAGCATTAGAAAAAATTGCCAGTGGTGAAATGCAAATGGTGATTGGCACCCACGCCCTTTTTCAAGCCGAGGTGATTTTTAATAAACTAGTACTGATTATTATCGATGAACAACACAAATTTGGCGTGCATCAACGCTTATCCTTACGAGAAAAAGGCGTATTTGATAACAACTACCCTCATCAACTTATCATGACAGCCACGCCTATTCCTAGAACCTTAGCCATGACTGCTTATGCTGATTTAGATACCTCAGTTATTGATGAATTACCCCCTGGTCGTACTCCTATCAATACCGTTGCTCTACCCGACACACGGCGAGATAATGTAATTGAACGTATACGCGAAGGTTGTGTTAACGATAATCGCCAAGCTTATTGGGTATGTACACTAATTGAAGAATCGGAAGTTTTACAATGCCAAGCAGCCGAAGATACTGCTATTCATTTACAAGAACAATTACCTGAATTAAAAGTAGGCTTAGTTCATGGCCGAATGAAAGCCGATGAAAAACAAGCAGTGATGGATGACTTTAAAGCAGGTAAAAGCCACCTCCTTATCGCAACAACCGTCATTGAAGTTGGCGTAGATGTACCAAACGCTAGCTTAATGGTGATAGAAAACCCTGAACGTTTAGGTTTAGCACAACTACACCAACTAAGAGGGCGTGTAGGGCGTGGCTCTGTCGCTTCTCACTGTGTATTACTCTATAAAGCCCCTCTTTCTAAAACAGCGACCAAACGTTTAGCCGTACTAAGAGAGAGTAATGATGGTTTTGTTATTGCTGAAAAAGATTTAGAAATTAGAGGGCCCGGAGAATTACTTGGTACACGTCAAACAGGCTTAGCTGAATTGAGAATTGCTGATTTAATACGTGATGGCTACCTGATTCCTGACATTAAACAAAAAGCTTACTTGTTATCACGCCAAAATCCTGAGTGTGCTCAAGCACTTATCCAACGTTGGCTTGGTAATAAAGAGCGTTATTCAAACGCCTAAAAATACCTACTTATCGCCATTTTAATCAATTTATTTCCCACTCTAAGTGCTGCTAAGAGAGCCCGCCACACATAATTGAAAAAGACTTCACCTTAACTTCAACGTTAGCTTAAGACTTAGTGCTTAGAAAGGTTGCTTTAAAACACAAAAAATGCCAACCTATTAATAGATTGGCATTTTCTCAATAACTAGTTGTTCTAATTATTCAATAAATAACGATATAGTTGGTAATTTTAACAAGTAGAAATAATCACATGATAAAAACTTGCAAATTAATTTAAAAATTTTTAGCACAGCCAAAAAATTTGGCTGTGCTTCAATGTTCAAATAAATTAGTGGCGGAAACTAGGAATTAAAGCAGGAATACCCGGTAGCAAGCCTACCAAAGCCATTACTGTCGTTAATAAAACAAACATCACACCTGGAATAATCCAACGGTTCATTTTACTTAGTTCCGAACTACGCTCTTTACACCCAATCAAGCCAAGGTTATCAAGTAATATAGTAAGTGCCCAACCAAAAGCAGGGTTAACAAGTGCAGAAGAGAATACAACGATTGCCGCTGATTGAGTCGTTTTACCTTCACGCGTCATTTCCATGCCAGCTTCAAGCAACGGGATGAATACTCCTACAATTAATGCAACACACAGCACCGGTTGCCATATTGCTAAATCCATAGGATACCCCCAAACACCCGCAATTACACAGAACAAAGCGGTTAGTAAAGCACCAGCAGGGATTGGGCGTTTAGCGATAGCAGCAGGTACCATATAGGTACCCCATGATGAAGCAAAGTTAGCGCCACCTAAAATAGAACCGAATGTTTGGCGAATAGAGGCACTTACCATAGTATCATCAATATTCATTTGTACTTTTTCAGTACGCTCTGGATAACTAATTTTTTGGAATACTTGGTGACCCAAGAAGTCAGGAGACCACATAGCTACCGCTAAAATAGCAAATGGTAGTACAACGATAAAGCTTTCTACCGTTGGTAAACCAAGCATCCAACCGGTATTCTCGCCCCACCAATACATTGGGTTCATGTTTGGTAAACCAGGGCTAGTGACAAATTCAAAAGGTGCGCCTAAAGCAAAAGCAAGCGTGCCACCTAGTATGCAGCTCAATGGTACTGCTAACCAACGTTTTCCTTTATGTTCAAGTAATGCATACAATAGAATAGTACTAAAAATGACCACAAAAGGAATGTGCGTCATACCAATGTCTTCACCCCAAGCGAACATTTTCTTCACTTGTGAAATTGTGCCTACAAACCCAAGATACAGTAATAGACCACCACAAACCCCTTTACTCGTTAGGTTTGCCAGCATACTGCCGCCTTTACTAATAGCCAAAATCAAACCAAATACACCAATGAGCAAACCAAACGCCATCGGGTGACCACCAGCAGCAACCACAATAGGAATAAGAGGAATAAGAGGGCCATGAGTACCAGCTAAGTTAGCCGTAGGCAGTAAAAAACCGGAGAAAAGAACAATAAAAATAGCTGCAATTAACAACTCATAACGTACGTTTTCTAAGACAAAACCGTCACCAAGTCCAAGAGGGGCAGCAAATGTTGCAGCAATTGCACCCACCATAACCACTTTACCAATAGTAGCGGCCATTGCCGGTATACTATCTTCTAATTCAAATCGATAATCTCTAAAAGGCAAATTAGGTCGCCAGCGTTTAGGTGACATAATTTGTAATTCGTGTTCTAAGTATTCTTCTCGAGTATTAAATGACGAACTAGATTTGTGTTGTTGCTCGTAATTCAGTTCATCGGCTTTTATTGGGGGTTGTGTTTTCTTATCGGGTATGGATTTAGACGTTTGGTCCATTGTTTTTCCTTTGTTCACGAACTAGAGAGAGTGCTAATGCATTTAAGCCCGATATCCTATATCAACATGGTTATTATTGCTAACAACAATAGCCAAAAAAACTCAATCATTAGTCGTAGTACCTAAGGAATTTGCTGCTAAAACAACCTAATTTTTACATCTGAATATTTTTTAACCTGCTTTAGCCTTCGATTATTTTTTATAGGCATTAGTTATTAGTATAGATAGGATTTTTTTACTAAGAGTCGGCACAGAATGATCGACCGCAAGCGGCCGATTTTTCATAGAATACGAATATAGCAGTTAAAGCGATGTGGAATAAATAAGACTAATGCGCTTCATCCCAGTTATCACCTACCCCCGCTTCAGCAATTAATGGCACGCTTAATGTTACCGCATTATTCATCAGATCGACTAATTTAGCAGTCACCTCTTCCACAATGTCTTGATGTATTTCAAAAATTAATTCATCGTGTACTTGCATCGTCATTTTTACCCGGTCATCATTTTTTTCATTCAACCACACAGAAACATCAAGCATGGCTTTTTTGATGATATCAGCTGCTGTGCCTTGCATAGGTGCGTTAATAGCAGCACGTTCAGCTCCTTTTCTTCGCATACCATTTTTTGATTTGATCTCAGGTAAATATAAACGGCGACCATATAAAGTTTCAACATAGCCTTGCTCACTAGCTTGCTCGCGAGTCTCTTCCATATATGTTAAAACACCAGGGTAACGTTGGAAGTATTTATCTTGATATTCTTGTGCCTGTTGACGGCCTATGCCTAACTGTTTTGCTAAACCAAAAGCCGACATGCCATAAATTAAGCCAAAGTTAATCGCCTTAGCGCTACGACGTTGATCCGTTGTAACCTCGTCTAATTCAACTGAAAAAATTTCAGCGGCTGTTGCTTTATGAATATCTTTACCTTCGCTAAAGGCAGTCACTAAGCCTTTGTCGTTAGATAAATGCGCCATAATACGTAATTCAATTTGAGAATAATCAATAGCAACAATTTTATAGTTTGTTGGCGCGATAAACGCTTGGCGAATTTTACGGCCTTGTTCGCTACGAATAGGAATGTTCTGTAGATTAGGATCGGTTGACGATAAACGTCCAGTTGCAGTGACAGCTTGATGATACGAAGTATGCACGCGACCTGTTTTAGTGCTCACCATTAAAGGTAGCTTATCGGTATAAGTAGACTTTAATTTACTTAACCCGCGGTTTTCTAAGATAACTTTTGGTAAAGGATAATCCAACGCTAACTCTTGCAATACCTCTTCCGCAGTAGAAGGCGCGCCTTTAGGCGTTTTCTTAATAACCGGTATTTTTAATTCTTCAAATAATATTTGTTGTAATTGCTTAGGCGACCCTAAGTTAAAACTTTTTCCTGCTAGGTTATGCGCCTCAATCTCTAACTCATTTAAGCGTTGACCAATACTGTGGCTTTGTTGATCAAGTACGTCACAGTCTATTAAAACCCCCGTTTGCTCCATTTTTGCCAACACAGGCATTAATGGCATTTCAATCTCATTATAAACACTTAATTGTTCCGGTAGTTGTTCAAGCGCAGGAAAAATAGCTTGATGCAAACGTAAAGTAATATCAGCATCTTCTGCAGCGTAATAACCCGCTTTTTCAATATCTATTTGATTGAAGGTTAACTGCTTCGCACCTTTGCCTGCAACATCTTCAAACGATACCGTTTTATAGTCTAGATATTTAAGTGATAATGCATCCATATTATGTCGGGTTGCGACGCTATTATAACAATACGACTCCAACATAGTATCGAATGCCGCACCTTGTAATTGAATATCATAATGGCTTAAAACATTAGCATCGTATTTTAAATTCTGACCAATTTTTTTAATCTCAGTACTTTCTAGTAGAGGTTTTAATTGTGCTAACACCCAATCTAAATCTAATTGGTAAGGTGCATCGATATAATCATGAGCCAATGGTACATAAGCTGCTATTCCTGATTCTATCGCAAACGATAAACCTACCAACTCTGCTTTCATATAATCAACACTGGTCGTTTCAGTATCAAAAGCAAAAGCAGTGCAACCTTTAAGTTTTTCTAACCACGCATTAAAGCTGATTTTATCTAAAATAATATCGTATTTAGCATCGGAGACTTCTGTTGAAGTAACATCAACCTGATCTGCTTTACTAATTGGTGTATCTATTACGCTATCTTTAGAAGCTTTATTAATGGAACTACTGACTACTTGCTCACTTTTACTATTACCGCTTTCTTTACCTAGATCAGCTAACAAGCGCTTTAGCTCAAACTCTTGATAAAGTGAAGTGAGTGCTTCAACGTCTGGTTCTGTTGGTTGTAATTGCTCGACACTTTGCTCTAATTCCACATCACATTTGATTGTCGCTAACAGGTATGAAAGTGGCAGTTGATCAAGTGCCTCTCGTAAGTTTTCACCTATTTTACCTTTAACCTTATCAGCATTAGCGATCACTTCATCTAGTGTGCCATGTTCAGTTAACCATTTTACTGCTGTTTTAGGGCCACACTTAACTACGCCGGGAATGTTATCAACTTTATCCCCCATCAACGCAAGATAGTCGATTATTTGATCCGGTCGAACACCAAATTTTTCACTTACACCTGCTTCATCTAATTCAACCGCTGTCATTGTGTTGATCAAACGTACATGAGGCGTGACTAATTGTGCCATGTCTTTATCGCCCGTTGAGATCACGGTTTCTATACCTTGCTCACTCGCTTGTTTAGCTAAAGTACCAATAACATCGTCGGCCTCAACTCCTGGAATAACCAATAACGGCAACCCCATAGCACTAATAATATTATGTAAAGGAGCTATTTGCGTACGTAATTCATCCGGCATTGGTGGACGATTTGCTTTATATTCAGGATATAGATCGTTACGAAAAGTCTTCCCTTTCGCATCAAAAATTACGACTACATTGCCGTTTGGGTAGTCTTTTTTTAAACTACGGATCATATTCAAAACACCAGTGATCGCTCCCGTCGGTTGACCACTCGCTGTTGATAAAGCTTGTAAATATGGAACATGATAAGCGCGGAATAAATACGAAGAACCATCCACTAGAATTAAAGGTGATAATGGTGAATTTTCTGTCGAAGTTGTCATAAGAAATTTGTCTAAACAATAATATAGCGTAAGGATGCCATAAAGCGCGCTATAGCTCTACTACACTATGACATTTGTCACAAGATGAATGTGGATAACTTTGTTAATAAGCATAAAAAAGCGCCAGAAAAGTGATTGTCACTATTCTGGTGATTATATTCATGTTAATGATTTTATTGAAAAAAGATAGGAACGAGATCTTTTTAATGCACAATATTTTTTATTTTTATTTTTGTGGATAAATAAATTTATCTACGTGACGTTTTTGATTATATAAACAGCAACCAAGCAACTAACGTCAACAGAGATTATCAGAATTCCACAGCTTTACCAGTACATTGTTAAACTTTTTTTAAGGATTTATTACCAATTAAAATAACAAAAAAATATAAGCCTTTAGTAACAAGACTTTCAAACTAACTATTAAATTTTAGCGATGAAAAATTATTTTTTATTTTCAAAAATTAACGATGATATAGGTGAGAATATAAATTTTTCCCACTTAGTCTGGATATTTTATCACGCAATTTTTCCCCATAACAGCATGATAAAATCTGTTTATACATAATACTTATTTATCGTGATAATTTACGCATTCAATTTTGCGAACCTAACCTAGCATCAAACTATCTTCAGCTTGAGACTATTGGTTGTGTACTTCACCTGTTGTCTCATTGATAAATCCGTGACAAATATAACCAATAAGTAACTTAGGCTTTTTATTCATATATAAAAAATGTTCATAGCCTATCGAAAAAGCGAAGGGACTTGCATTGTAATCTGCATAATATTGATCTCGCCCTAAGCGCGCTTCGTTAACACCTGATGCAAAACCACTTAAAAAGTCTTCTCTATTAATAAGCCTCAAACAAACCAACCCATCATCATTATGTACAAGCTCTACCACACCTTCATCTACAAACTTGTTAACAACCGATTCATTAAAATAACCAGTGTACTGCTCAGTTTCAATATCATAAGAAACAGGTGAGCCATCGCCAGCTTCCATTAGTGAGGAAAATAGCTCTCTTACTTTTTTTGAAATCATTTATTCAGTTATTCCATCGCAACATTAAAAATAAATGGGAATGATACCTTAATTCCTACAAACCTATAATTGCTACTAATCCATCGCCATACAATTTGCATAATAAGTCACCGTTGCCGGCCAATCCGAAAATACACCGACGACACCTACCTGCTTTGCTAAAACATCTAACAACACCAGTACATCAGCTTCGCTACTTATTGCCTCTGTTATGCTTTGGTAATACCAACCTCCACCATTAGCAAGCAAACCTGACCGTTCAAGTGACCACGTAATAATCTTAAGTTCTGCAGCTTTAGCGGCCTTGGCATATGGTGATGGAATGATTGTCCCTTGAGAGTCTAATGTTACTAACATCCATAAAGGCGGTGCTATATATTCAACACCTTGATTTTTTAATTCCTGCATACTAGGTACCCACGTCTTTGGGTTATCAGGATCAAAATCAGCCGCTATATTTCTTTCATCAAGAAATATAGCTTGTTTACCAAATAACGGTGTCTGCGTTATCCAATATTTTACATCCGCCAGATTAAATGATTGTGGGTACACTTGATCAGCCGGAACGCCCGCAGCTATATATTCGTTTAACATTTTTTGTGCATAATCGGCTTGACTAAAACCGTTAAAAGGCATTTTTACACTGGCAGATTTTAATTCAGGTGACATTTTAACCCCTGCTTTTTTAAACATATCGATACTTTCAGCATGCGTCATTAATGTGCCTTTGCCCGAGTACAGATCTGTTCGCCAATTTGGTGTACCCGCCAAGTATTCTTCTACCGTGGTAGCTTGGGTATTGGCACCATCCATTTTTCCTTTAAGTGTTTTAAATTGCGCTAGTGTAATATCACTAGTACAACACATAGCGCTGGCAACAATACCATTAATTGGATCGGCTGGAGTAAAGGGCTGTGAACATTGTTTGGCAAGTTCAGGGATAGCCAATATATTTGTTGTGGTTGCTAAGTCGCATTGAGAATGACGACAGACTAAGGCTTGGTCTGAAGTAAAAGTAACATCACACTCTACTATGCCCGCCCCTGAGTCTATCGCGGCTTGATAAGACTCTCGAGTATGCTCTGGAAATAACAGCGGAGCGCCACGATGCCCTATTGAAAAATCAGAACGATAAAAGGTATTGTTTTTACACTGCTCTAATTTGGTTTTTAACTCACTGTCTTGCATTTCGTTAATTAAAAATAAGGGTCTTACCCCTACTTTAGCAACAACTTTATCCACCACATTGTTGCTTACTTCATTGATTGGGTTGGTAACATGACGACTACAGCCCGCTAAAACAAAAGAAGCGACTAAAAAAAGAACAAATTTGTATTTTTTAAGAAAACAGATAAACATAGCTGAACCTTGTATTTACGCTTAATAAAATATTACTTAATATTCTGCAGAATAGATAATAATTATGGCAGTTTAATGAATACTCGAGATCCTGAATCAAGTTCTATCTCTTATACACAAGAAGGGAACTAAATAGCTTTTTGTTGATCTGATCTAAAAATAATATATTTAGGTGATGCGTATGTTTATTTCAGATGTTAATGAATGGGCTAATTTTACATTTGGCCGTAGCGAGCTTGGTGACCCTAGAAGAACAAAGCGTTTAATTAAGTGCAAAGTTGGCAAGTAATATCGGTAATTCAATAAACGCAAAGGCGAAAGGTATGCTTATCCATTCGATTTTGATGGTTGATGCCGATTCAAATAAAACGTTAGGGCTTATTGAGCAAAATAGATGGGTGCGTGATACGGACACTTTTGGCTGTAGAAAAACGCGAGCTAACCGCCCCTTTGAAGAGAAAGAAAGTTATAAGTGGATAACAGCCTCTGAAAATATGTCTTAACGACTAGGTGACACCATCAATAAAACCATTTCACTGTGTGATAGAGAGGCTGATATTATCGAATACCTTCAATATAAAGTTGATAATAATCAACGATATCTTGTTAGAGCCACGTTTAATAGACCTTTAGAAAATGGTGCTCGATTGTATGATTATGCTGAAGATATAACGCCTTGCGGGACTTATGATGTGGTTGTTGCGCAACGCGGAGGACGTAAACAACGCACTGCTATTATGGACTTGAGCTACGAGAAGTTGGTCGCGATAGAATGCTTGCAAAAGAAAAGTGTACCGGCATATTTAACAGCCTTCAATGGCGGCTATTATGGGCTAAGACTGAAAGCAAGAAGGCAGCGAAAAACTTCACGCCAAGCGTAGAGTGGGCTTACCTCTCATTAGGTAAATTAGGTGGCTGGCAAAATAGTAAAAATAATAATATTGTCGGTTGGGAAGCATTATGGGAAGGGTGGAAAAAATTGGATATGCTTGTTGAGGGTTATGAAATGAGCCTATCTTTCGACTTGTGATCAAGAGATAGAATCAAGTTCAGGATGACGGTGTGGGACTTTAGGATGATCTAGTGCGGCTCAGAATAACAAAGGGGTATAGAGTAAAGGAGGTTCAATATGATGGGAAAAGCTGAGGATAGCTCAAATAGAGAACCGAACTATCCTTTTTAAACACTTATTTTCAGCATAAACCCTATAGGGTAACAAACTCTTCTGCTGACGTAGGATGAATTGCAATGGTGTTATCAAAATCAGCTTTAGTTGCGCCCATTTTCATTGCCACTGCAAAGCCTTGTAGTAACTCATCACTGCCAAAACCAATGCTATGTAAACCAACCACTTTTTCTTCAGCACCAGCACAAATAAGTTTCATACGAGTAGGGTCACGATAATCTTCCGTCACTGCTTGGTAAAGTGCTGTAAACTGTGAGTTATACACAGTGACATTCGCTTCACCATATTCTTCAATAGCTTCTTTTTCTGTTAAACCAACCGTACCAATAACGGGATGACTGAATACTACGGTAGCAATACCTGTATAGTCTAAATGTAGGTCAGGTTTGTTGTTAAACAAACGTTCACATAAACGTCGGCCTGCTGCCACTGCAACGGGAGTCAGCTGTGCACGCCCCGTATTATCGCCTACGGCATAAATACCTGGTACGTTAGTGTTTTGATATTTATCAGTTACGATGAAGCCTCGTTTATCAAGCTCTACGCCTGCAAGGTCTAAATTGATATTATCAGTTGCTGGCTCTCTACCAATAGCCCACACTACTTGCTCTACAGGGCCAATAGACTTGCCATTGGTAAGGTGTACTACCAATTGTCCGTCAGCTAATTTTTCAATACGTTCAGGTGTACTGTGATTATGTAACGTTGGACCATGTTTTGCCATTTGCTCAACTAAGGTATCACTTAGCATTTCATCAAACGTACGTAATGGTTTCTCATTTCTAACTAATAAATGTGTTTCTGTACCCAAACCATGAAAAACACCCGCTAATTCAACTGCAATATAACCAGCACCAATAACCGCGACTGATTTAGGTTGCTCTGTTAGCGCAAAAAATCCATCAGAATTAAGACCAAATTCAGCACCTTCAATGTTTGGAATTGACGGACGGCCTCCAGTAGCAATAGTGATATGATCTGCAGTATATAAAGTACCATCAACCTCTACCGTATTTTTGTCTACAAATTTAGCAAAACCTTGAATAACAGTAACATCATTAGCATCAAAACCACGCTGATAAGCAGCATGAATACGCTCAATGTAAGCTTCTCGGTTTTTAACCAAACGACCCCAATCAAAGCCGTTATTTTCTATTTTAAAATCACCTAAATTAAAACCATAATCGTGAGCATATTTTAATGCATCACTAATTTGTCCTGCATACCACATCGCTTTTTTAGGAACACAGCCAACATTTACACAAGTGCCACCTATATATTGTGCTTCTATCACCGCGGCCTTTTTACCTAATCGTGCGGCTCTATTCGCTGATGCGATTCCACCACTACCCGCGCCTATTGCTAAGTAATCAAAATGTTGTGTCATTGTATGTTCCAAAAAAAGTTAATTTATATTGCTTATGTTGTTATATCTGGGGATAAAACACAATTATTCAATTGAATTTCTCACTCAACAATAACAAATTAATCAAAAATTTGTGATGAATTGGCTGCACAATTGTCATCGCTAAGTAAATTTCACTTGAATATTGAATATTTGTCATCACATACTTTAGTATCGTTCATCTATTTATACTGACTATTATGACTAATCCTTTATTACCGCAAGCTATAAAAAATCTTGATTTACCTGCCTTCTCACAAATAAAACCAGCGCATATTAAGCCTGCGGTAGAGCAAGCTATAGCTGATTGTAAAAAAGTCATTAGTGACACATTAAGCAATAACACATTGTTTACATGGGAAAATTTAGTTTTACCAATAGACGAGGTAGATGACGTTTTATCTAAATTATGGTCACCCGTTTCTCATATGAATTCCGTACTAAGCAGTGATGAATTGCGTGAAGCTTACGAGTCTTGCTTACCTTTATTATCAGAATACGGTACTTTTGTTGGTCAAAACCAAAAATTATACCAAGCCTACCAAAGCTTAAAAGATGGTGAATCATTTAAAAATTTAGATACCGCTCAACAAAAAGTTATCACTAATGCCCTACGTGACTTTAAATTATCAGGCATCGCCCTTAATGATGAAGATAAAAAACGTTACGGCGAAATTGTGAGCCGCTTATCAGACTTAAGCTCAAATTATAGTAATAATGTTTTAGATGCGACTCACGCCTTCACTGTAAATATTACAGATGAAAAAGATTTGTCTGGATTACCTAAAAGTGCGCTAGCTGCTGCTAAAGCCTTAGCAGAAAGCAAAGACGAAACAGGTTATTCATTTACGCTAGATTTTCCTAGCTATTTACCAGTTATGACCTATTGCGATAATCGTGATTTACGTGAAAAGATGTACAGCGCCTTTGTTACCCGTGCTTCCGATCAAGGACCTAATGCAGGAGAGTTTGATAATAGTGCCATCATGAATGAAACGTTAGCACTACGTCATGAACTGGCAAACTTACTTGGTTTCTCTAACTACGGTGAAAAATCTCTAGCCACTAAAATGGCGAATAGTACCGATGAAGTAATGAGCTTTTTGCAAGGACTAGCAGTAAAGTCTCAGCATCAAGGCGAACAAGACATGCAAGAGTTAACAGACTTTGCACAAAGTGAATATAACCAAACCGAGCTGCAGGCTTGGGATTTAGCTTATTACAGTGAAAAATTAAAACATAGTCGTTATGCTATTTCTGACGAAGAACTACGCCCTTATTTCCCGAAAGACAAAGTAGTCAATGGCTTATTCGACGTTGTTCATAAACTATTTGGTTTAACAATTAAAGTACGTGAAAATGTAGATACCTGGCATAAAGATGTGTCTTTTTATGACGTTTTCGATAAAGCCGGTGAATTACGCGGCAGCTTCTACTTAGACTTATATGCTCGTGCTAAAAAGCGTGGTGGTGCGTGGATGGATGAATGTGTTGGTCGTCAGCAATTAGCTAACGGCGATATTCAATATCCTGTTGCTTACCTCACTTGTAATTTTAATGGCCCTATTGGTGATACACCTGCACTTTTCACTCATGATGAAGTAGTTACTCTTTTCCATGAGTTTGGTCACGGTTTACATCATATGCTGACACAAATTAATGTAAGTGGTGTCTCAGGTATTAGTGGTGTTCCTTGGGATGCAGTTGAGTTACCAAGTCAATTTTTAGAAAACTGGTGCTGGCAGCCAGAAGCACTTGCTTTTATATCAGGGCACTTTGAAACAGGCGAGCCATTACCACAAGAAATGCTTGATAAAATGTTAGCCGCGAAAAACTTTCAGTCGGCGATGCAAATGCTACGTCAATTAGAATTCAGTATTTTTGATTTTACTATGCATGCTAATTACCAGCCTGATGCAGAAAATAACAACACCTACATTCAAGATGCGTTAAATAAAGTACGCGAACAATATGCTGTAGTTAAAGCACCTGAATTTAATCGTTTCCAACACGGTTTCAGCCATATATTTGCAGGTGGTTATGCTGCAGGCTATTACAGCTATAAATGGGCAGAAGTATTATCTGCCGATGCTTTTGGTTTATTTGAGGAGCAAGGCATTTTCAATACAGATACCGGACAAGCCTTTTTAACCAATATTCTTGAAAAAGGCGGTAGTAAAGAGCCAAGCGAATTATTTAAAGCGTTCAGAGGTAGACCGCCAGAAATAGAAGCCTTGCTACGTCACTGCGGTATTAAAACATAAATTAAAGCATAAACTGAAATATAAGCTGAACAAAAATAATGACTATAGATACACACATTAATACCACAGAAAAATTTAGCCATTTATACCAGCGTGCTGCAGAAAGAAAAGGTGGCACGCATGCGTTGGAAGTATTACTTGGCCAAAAAATTGTTGGCAAAAAATTATTGCCTGATAGTGCTGCTCAAGAAAATGTGTCAAATTTAACTGATGACCGTATTTTATCGGCTTTTACCAAACAAATTTTTAAATCAGGTTTTGTTTGGCGTGTGGTAGAAAATAAATGGCCAGACTTTGAAGACAGCTTTTTCAATTTCAACATTGAAAAAGTGTTAATGATGCCTGAAGAAATGTTAGAGAAAAAGGCTGCCGATCCTAAAATAATTCGCAATTACAACAAAGTAAAAACTATTCAAGCCAATGCGCAAATGATTTTTGAACACCAAACAGAACATAATACCAGCTTTGCTCAGTTTATTGCCGAGTGGCCAACTACCGATATCATTGGTTTATGGACTTTTTTGAAAAAACACGGTAAACGCCTTGGCGGGAATACCGGCCCTTATGCTTTACGCTTGCTAGGCAAAGACACTTTTATTCTTAGTTCAGACGTTGAAGCTTATCTCAGAGCTCAAAAAGTGATTGATGGTGGCTTACAAAGTAAAAAAAGCTTAACGGCCATTCAAACTTACTTTAATCAGCTACAACAAGAGTCGGGTTACAGTCTTACTCAATTAAGCCGTTTAATCGCGCTTGCTAGTGGCGATAATTACGTTCATGTTGTACAAGCTTAATGACTAATTCACTCCTCCCAAATGTTGCTGTAGCGTATTGTGATGCCGTTAACAGCGATCAATGTAAACGTATTGCCAAGAAATGGAACCTAAACTACATAGGCGATGCGGCAGCAGCCAATAAACAACCACAGTTACATTTTCTATTACAGCTTAATCAACAAGCCTTAGAGCTGTTAAAATTAGACGAACCGAAACTAGGTGGCGTTAAAGTCGATTTTGTTGAAGGCGCTACTGCTCACCGCAGAAAGTTTGGCGGTGGCCGAGGTCAAGATATTGCAAAAGCCGTTGGACTAAAACACGGTTTTACGCCACATGTGTTAGATGCCACTGCTGGCCTTGGCAGAGATGCTTTTGTGCTAGCGGGCTTAGGTTGCCAAGTCACCTTAATGGAGCGTATGCCGATAGTGGCAGCTTTACTCGATGATGGCATAGAACGCGCAAAACTCAACAGCGAAGTAAGTGAAATAGCTAACCGCATGACACTTGTGCATGCTTCATCGATTGAAAACATGGACTTAGCACAGCAAGTCGATGTGGTTTATCTTGATCCTATGTACCCACACCGTGAAAAATCAGCGGCAGTAAAAAAAGAAATGCGCGTATTTCAATCATTAGTAGGTGAAGACCTCGATGCAGATGCACTACTTGAACCTGCCTTAGCCCTAGCTAAATATCGCGTGGTAGTTAAACGCCCTAGCTATGCGCCACCACTTAACAATATTAAACCAAGTACTTCAATCAAAATGAAGAAAAACAGATTCGATGTTTATGTTAAGCGAGCGATACCAAAAGTTTAAAACACTTGAGCACATGGATACCCGTTCCACTTGAAGATGCTCGTTTCAGTATGTCTGAGCGATTCATTATCAAGGCTCATTTTTTTATGAAGGGTTGTTCCCTGAAAAAGAAATGTAACGCAGAGTATGATTTGCTCAACCTTATGCAAGGGCTGGTTTAGAAACGCTTTATGCTGCGTTATTGATTTTGATAAGGGAATAACCATTGTCTTCGTACTGCGCCTTGAGCTAATTTCCTAGCTTAGCTCTGAAACGGCATATTCAAGTGGTTTGGGTATATTTATCAGATATAGAGGTGTTAACAGCTCAATTATACAGTCTCCTCATATTACTTTTTCTGCGTAATTCAACTGATTAGTTATTTTTCTCTAATAATGTTTTGATAAGGTTTTATTTAAATTGTTTAATATCAGTCGTTTATATTTTATTGATCTCATGAATATATTGCTATGGCTTTGATAAGCGACATTCTTTAGTAATCTATTTAATCTTGTACTCGTCAACAGCACTTAACTCTTCTGGGTAATAAAGGCTCGTGAGTAATTGCTATGGCTACTTATATTTCTATCATTTAATTACTCTAAATAGAGAAAGACTTTATCATGATCAATAGTATTAATTCAGCAATCCATAACAAATTAGCAATGGTTAGCTTTGCCATTTTATTAGCATCATTTTGTCAATCGGCAATTGGTGCTCAAATAACAAATGAACAAAAATATCAACTAATTAAGTCTGCAAAAGTCGATATTGAATCGACTATGCCTAAAATTATTGCGGATGTTGTAGCGGAAAATCAAACGAATATAACAACAAGCCAAAGCCAAACACTAGCAACGTTGCTATTGCCAACTTCAAGTAAATAAATTCAATAATTAGGGCAGCAAGCCTATTTTAAATCGTAAAATAAAGGGAATGTTATGTAATATTTACCATAAAAAGTGACGGTGCTAGCTAGCTTATGTGCAAGTATTACTTTTGCTAATACCGCTAGCGCAGAGTCTTCTGTATGGAAAGTTTCAAAAAATAGCGATGTTATTTATGTCAGCGGTACAAGTTTATCAGGCCATCCATAATAGTTTGCTGACATTTTAATGAGCCTTACTTAGCGAAGTGTAGATACTGTTATGCAAAGGCCCGTTCACAAAAAATCAGCTTATCAGATACATCGTATTGTGTGACCAGAGTTGAGCACTCGCATGGAATACTTTAATGAACCCAGATAGTGCTGATAGTTGAATTTAAGCGCTCCTTGAACGCAGGTATCGTTTACACAAAGGTACACTATACCTGAATGGTGATACGCTCGCAGAGCCGCTACTGGCTATGGTTAGGGCAACGGTGTAGCAGACCAAGAAATGCGTTGTACTTGTGTACTTCTTTCATTAGTTAGTGTGGTTAAAAGCTTGTTAGATGCAGCTTTTAGAACTATGCCCATTGAATCTTGAGGCAAGGCTATTTCTTCTACTTCACCTGTTAATATATGCATTCTTGCTAATGATAAAGGATCGCCAAGGCTATAAAAATAATCATCGCGCAAAGCAATTGAACACCAACACTGAGCTAGTGTAATCGTTATTTTCTTGGTAAACGCATTCTGCGTATTTTTATCTTGCTCATACGTTAAGTTAAATAATGTATTATCATTAATATAAAAAACCTCTCCTCGCTCATTTTTAAGTAATTTTTGACCACCTTCAAATGTTAGCTGTGTATTTTCTCTTGTGAGCAAATTAAATTGCCATATTTGACTTACTTTATCTTTTATTGTGGAATAAAGAATAGTTTTATCGTTATTTGACCATACATAACTACTTACTTTAGCTTGATCTAATTCAGGTATGCTATGTAATACTCCTGTTTTTAAATCAATAAATTCAAGTTGATTATTACGATTAAATAATAAGTACTCTTCATTGTCTGATAAGACTAAAACGTAAATAGCCTGTTGTTCTTCTGTTGAAAAATTACTAATTTGCTTTTCTGTACTGTCATCAGCTTGCCAAATTTGATATTGATTTGTTCTACTAGAGATAAAATAATGTGAGTTTTGCTGTTTTCTAGAGTAAGTAGGGTAATAGTCGTTACTATCAGAACGATGGAGCATAGTTACCTTTTTTTCACCTTTTGAAAATATATTATCAATTTGGGCCACTTGTGCTTGTGTGCTAGCAGCCTCAGATGAAAACAGTTGATTGCTATCGAGGAAGCTCATTCGACTTAAATATTTTTTTATTGGTAGCTCTATTGAATTCAAAGCTCGATTGTGAATATTAATAAAACTTAATGTTTTTTCTTGTAATACCCCAATATGTTCGCCGTCAGGCAGCCAGGCGATTGTTACACTCGATAATTCTTCGGCTTGCTCATATAGTACGCGTTGCTCACGTGTCGCAATATCCAGTAAATAAAGCTTTGCGGGACTATTTCGTTCATACCAACGGTAAAGTAATTGTTTACCGTTAGGTGAAATAAGCATGTTAGTTACACCATATTGAGCATCACCAGAAGGAACTAATACTGTGCTTTTTTGGGTTTTAATATTATATTGGTATATTTCCTGTCCTAGCTTTTTTTCATCTAATTCAATATAAAACATGGTATTACCGTCAATACTTAACTGCGCCATGCTACGTGCTTGCTTATCACACTCTTTGATAAGCCGCGGTTCTGGAATATTGTTAATATTACTCAAATCAAACGTTGCGTAGTGGCACTGAGATTTTAAATCAGTAGTTTCGACCAGTAAAATACGACTGTTAGGCTGCCACGACATAGCGCTTATATGCAAATCGTTATAAGTGAGTTTTATTTCTTGTTGGTTACTTAAGCTTTTTATATAACTACTGGTTATGCCGTTATTTTTATTTGTATATGCAAAAATATTTTTATCTGGCGAAACTAAAGGATGTGTTTCAGAGCCTATATTCCATGTTGCGGCGGTAATATTTACATTTTTTGCTATAACAGGCGTTATTTTTTGTAATGTTTCAATATCACTCTTATTCGTCTGCGTTGTGATTGCCAATGGCGTGTTAGGTTCATCGTTAACTACCTTAACGTCGATATTAAAGTCGATAAAAAGATTAATGGTCAGTAACAATACCAGTAATATTAATAACCAACGATAAGAAGAAAATTTAATAGCAGGTTTTAGTGTTTTGGTTTGAGTTGTATTCGCCGTAATAGTACTTTCAGTGTTTATTACTTTAGGCGATTTTTCTTTTATGTCATTGCTATTATCTAACACTTCATTTGTTGTGATTTGAGTGGTATCCAAATCGGTAGCTAAGTCTGTAGTTACCGCGGTATGAGCGGTGATATTTTCAGCGTCATTAATGACTTTTTTTGGTGTTACTGTGAGAGAGTAGCCTTTACGGTAATGCGTTTTGATTAAAGGGGCTTTATGCTCAGGATGAGTTAACTGCTTTCTAAGTTCTGATATCGCACGATTAATTGCATTATCATCAACAAAACTCTGTTGCCATACATTCTCTACTAGCTCTTGGCGAGGAATAATGCGATCAGGCTGACTGATAAAGTAGGTTATTAATTTAAAGCTGAGCGGATCTAACTCTCTTTCAATAACCTTTGAAGATATTATACAGCGAGCAGGTAAAAGTAACCAAGGACCAAGTTTATATTGCACATTTTATTACTAGAAATAACCAAGAATGAAAATTAACATTTCAATAACAATAACGCAATAAAAATAGATTAATTAATAGGTTAATTCGAAATGTTATTGAATTATAAGCTTTTGATAAGGTTTACTTCTATGATGTCAATATTCACTGTTTTTATTGTGCTTGTTTGTTTTTACTGTTTATTTTCAAAGGGTTGTTTTTTATTTTAGTGATGAATAGAATCCTAATGCTTTGGTAAGCGACTTAGTCAATCTTTTTGGTAAAATAGCGGTTGTTAACATAATTATAATCAGTCAAATTATTCAAGCTAACAACAAATAAGTAAATGGTACGCTAAATAGCAATACTATAGTTAGCTTGATTTATTCATATTTCAAGGGAAAAAAACATGAAAAAAACATTCACACTCAGTGCTATTGCGCTTGTTATGATGACCGCGTGTTCTCAAACACCTTCTACGCAAAATAATGCAGCAACTACAGTATTAGCGCCATTAACAAACCTTGCAGTAAGCCCTAATGATCAACGAGATTATCGTACCGTTAAGCTAAGTAATAACATTGAAGTGATATTGGTTTCAGACCCTACAACTAAAAAATCAGCAGCAGCATTAAATGTTGGTGTAGGCTTATTACAAGACCCTATGGAACAGCAAGGTTTAGCGCATTACCTTGAGCACTTACTATTTTTGGGTACTGAAAAATACCCTGAAACTAGTGAGTATTCTGAGTTTCTCAAAGAGAATGGCGGAACTTTAAATGCGTCAACATGGTTAACTTATACCAACTATATGTTTAAGGTGAATAATAACGCTTTTGATGAAACTCTTGATAGGTTTTCTGACTTTTTCAAATCACCAAAGTTTTACCCTGAATATACAGACAAAGAGCGTAATGCGGTTAATTCAGAATGGTCTATGCGTGGTGAGTTAGACTTTTTTGCACAGTTTAAATTGTCACGTAGCATGATGGGTGAACATGCAGCTAACCGATTTTTAATTGGTAATTTAGAAACGCTATCTGATAAAGAAAATAGTAACTTACATAAAGAAACTGTCGATTTTTATAATAAATACTATTCATCAAATATTATGAAAGTTTCAATGGTCAGTAACTTACCATTAGATGAAATGGAAGCCTTAGCAACTAAGCACTTTAGTAGTATAATTGATAAAAATATTGAAAAACCAGAAATTAAACAAACACTAGACTTTACTAAAGTAGGTAGTAAAAAAGTTTATTTCAAACCGAATCAAGATATTAAGCAACTAAAATTAGACTTTACCATTGCTAATAATATGAGTCAGTTTACCGTTAAACCTAATCATTTTATTTCATATTTGCTTGGCTCAGATATGCCGGGTACACCAGCACAAATTTTAAAAGCTAAAGGTTGGATAAGTTCATTAGATGCAGGCGCTTCTGCCAATCATTACGGTAATTATGGTGAATTCAGTATCACATTAGATTTAACAGATGATGGTATGGCAAATCGTGATGAAATAGTAGCTATGATTATGCAATACATTGACCTAATAAAAGCGAAAGGTGTTGATGAAAAATACTATAAAGAAATAAAAACAGCTTTAGATAACGAATTCCGCTTTTTAGAGAAAGGTGATGAATTTAACTATGTCGCTAATTTGGTTGATAGCATGCAAGATTACTCAACCAATTATGCGATTAATGCGCCTTATTATTACGGGCAATTTGACGCACAAGCTATTGAAAATGTACTCAGTCAATTAACGCCAGAAACATTACGTATTTGGTATGTGAGTAAAAATGAAAAAGTAACTGAAAAACAACACTTTTATCAAGGTGAATATCGTATTGAAGATATTGGCGCTGATGAAATAGCTAGCTGGAAAAACAACGTAACTACAGTACTTTCTTTACCGTTAGTAAATCGCTTATTACCTGAAAATTTCGATATAAAACCACAAAATTCAAACCAACAAAAACCTGAATTAAAAGTTGAGCATAATGGTGTGAAAATTTGGCATTACCCAAGTCAGTTATTCGCTGAACAGCCTAAAGGTATTATCAAAGTTGATATTAATAGCGGTGAAGCCATTGCTAATATAAATACGCAAGTAGCATTAGCTATTTGGCAAGACGTTTATAATTTAAAGCAAAGCTTGTTAATGTCTGAAGCGCAAGCTGCAGGTATTAGTACTAAAGCCTCAGCAGGTAAAGGCATGACATTATTTGTTGATGGTTTTACTGACAAACAAAGTACGTTATTAAATAGCTTATTAACAGATTTGACGCCAAATGTTGATGAGCAAAGTTTCTTACAAGCAAAAGATCGTTATATGCGCGATATTGCTAACATTCAAAAGCAGTTTGCTGTTCGTCAAATTGGTGGTGCTTTCACTAAAGTAGTTAGGAAAGATCAATTTGAAAATAGCGCATTAATTGAAGCGGCTAATGTTATGATGTTAACTGATTTTAATAAAATAGTTGCTCAAGTAACTAAAAACAACCAACCAAGAATTTTTGCTTTTGGTAATTACAGTCAAAAAGATTTAAAACAAGTAGCAGTACTTGTTAGTAAGGCTTTAGGCACGGATAAAAAAACCACAAGTTATGCTAAAAACGTGTATTTGAAACCAAAATCAGGGCAAGTATTAAGCTACCAACAAGATATTGCTGCAGCAGATATTGCTTTACTTGATGTGTATTTTCATGCAAAAGCAGGGTACCGATCACTTGCGACAGCAAAAGTGTTAGCTAATCACTTTACTTTTGAAGCTTCTAATCAGTTACGTACTGAAGAGCAACTTGGTTATGCGGTAGGAGCTACTGATATGGCGATGGATAACTACGCAGGTATTGGGCTTTATATACAGTCACCAGTGCTAGATTTAACGGCAGCACAAGCGCGCTTCGATAGATTTAATGTTGAATATAAAGTATTGCTTGATGCTTTAACGCAAGAGAGCTTTGATAAAATTAAAGATGGCGTATTAGTGAGTCTTACACAAGCGCCTAAAAATTTATATCAAGAAATTTCACCTATGTTTTCAGATTGGGAAAAAGAGAACTGGAACTATGACTCAAAAGCTAAATTAATTGAGCAAGTAAAAAGCGTTAGTTTAACTGATATTAAAAATTTCTATAAAGCTACATTGGCTAACCCTAATGCTGCACGCGTGAATGTGCAGTTACGTGGCACTAAATATCAAGATAAGCCTTTCGCAACGTTAGCTAATCAAATAGTTATTCAAGATGCTGCAACGGTTGCTAAAAAGGTTGATTATCAAAAATAAAGTTTATGATTATTATTGATATAAGTACTTACCATTGTTGTAAATAATATTTATCATAGTACTAAAATGCCAGTCAATGAACTTGACTGGCATTTTTTATGTGAAAATTTTAGGTTTAACCAATAATACCAATTACACTAACTAAGGAGCATTTTCAAATGGCCTTAAACCAGTCTCACAAGCGAGCAGAGAATCCCTGTTAATATTACTCTAAACATGATCATGGTTTAACAAAAGCTAACGTCAGCTTTTGGCTAGAAACCAAAGTATAAATTTAATCACTTGAAGCTCCCCCTTAATCATTTAATTTTATTACATGATTAACTTGTCGTGCGTTTTAATTGAATTTATTTGTCACTGTATGGTTACATCAGTCTATGGTTATAGCGACAAATATTTCTGTTAAACATTAGTCCTAAATATCGCACTAACACAGTGCGTGTACTCTTTTTTAGTGCATTTATTCTCACACTAATCACCAATATAAACTAGCTATACTAGTAACTAAAGCGCTGCGCTGTTGGTATCATGTTTGCTTATTCATTACTAATTAAATGAATAGAGAGTAATGATTACATGCAACGTTTTATTGAAAACATGCCAAAAGCTGAATTACACGTACACATTGAGGGTACACTTGAGCCAGAATTAAGCTTTGCACTGGCCAAGAAAAATGATGTCAAATTAAGTTATAAAACGCCTGATGAGTTAGTTGCTGCTTACGATTTTAATGATCTGCCTTCTTTTTTAGCCATTTATTACGCAGGCATGAATGTGCTGATAGAAGAAGATGACTTCTATCAATTGACATATCAATATTTAAGTAAAGCGAGAAGCCAAGAAATCTTATATGTTGAGATATTCTTCGATCCACAAGCACATACCGTGAGAGGGATAAGCTTTGAGACAATTATTACCGGTATCCACAAAGCGCAAGTTGATGCTGAGAAAAACTTAGGCATTAAAAGTCAGTTAATTATGTGCTTTTTACGCGATATGAGTGCTGAATCCGCTATGCAGCATTTAGTATTAGCAAAACCACATCTAGATTGGTTAGTTGGTGTCGGTTTAGATTCTGATGAAAGAAATAACCCACCAAGTAAATTTTATGAAGTATTTTCTGAAGCAAAAAAATGGGGTTTAAAGCTCACAATGCACTGCGATGTTAATCAAAAAAATACATTAGTACATATTAAGCAATGTATTAATGAAGTACAGGTTGACCGTATTGATCATGGAATTAACTCTTTAGAAAGCAATGAATTATCTGAGCTCATTAAAGAAAAAGACTTAGGACTAACCGTGTGTCCAGTATCGAACCAATTTGTTGTGCAATCACTCACTTCTGATGAAATACATCAAATGCTGGCCAAAGAAATGTTAGTCACCATTAATTCAGATGATCCAGCCTATTTTAGAGCTTATTTAAATGAGAACCTGATTGAACTTCAAAAAGAAGGAAAATTCTCTCAAGAGCAAATAATTACACTCGTAAGTAACGCATTTAAAGTAGCTTGGATAGATGACGCTACCAAAGAGGATTATTTGCAACAATTACAACACTATGTAAGTGAATACAAGTCACAGCATTTACATTAAATATAAAGTAGCAAGCGATAAAGACAAAAACCACGTATTGTATGACTTTTAAAATGACAATTTAGACTTTATTGACTAAGTTTAAAGTCTAGTTTTCTTACCTTGATATTAACACCAGAAGCCGTTAATTCTTGATAAAAGTCAACAATGTTACATGACTCAATCTGCTTGCAAATTATTCCATATTTTAAAATTGCAGGTTTATAACTTTGTAACGATGCTTGCTTGAGCCAATAAAGGGCTTGATTAAAGTCCTTTTCAACATGCTGTCCATTGATATACATTTCTGCAAGGTTAACCTGCCCTTTCGCATACCCCAACTTAGATGAATCCTGAAAAAACTCAAAAGCAGTTTTTAAATTAGTTTCGCTAAACTGTTCTATTAAGAAGGCTTCACCTTTACTATTTTCTTCTTTGCCATAAATTAAATAATTATTTGTTTCTTTTGGCTTATCTGGGCTGACGAAGTTACCAAACAACCTATTTCTTATCGGTCTTTTGGCTAAATAAATAGCTTGATTACTATACATAGTTTTAATTGTACTAAGCGGGATATCATATCTTTTAGACTCAAAATAATCTTTATATCTTAATTGCCCATATTGAATACTATTAACTGCTGCATTCTGATATTGATAGAAAAAACGACCATAAAGCAAGGTGATTATATCACCAGTAATATCGACTACCTTGGCAATTCTATATTTTTCATTAGGTCGCAATTTGTCACTTAACAACCTAAAGTCTAAGAAGTAAATATCATTGATTTTCGGCTTAGAAATAATAGCTAAAGTTTGCTCTTCTTCAATATTGTCGCTTTTATACACTAAAAAAGCTAACGATAAAGCCACACATAAGAATAAGAAAAAAATCACTTTAAATGCAGTAGTTACTTGAGGAAACCTAAAGGTTCTTTGTACTGTAATAGCTTTATTAACATACATAAAGTTTATCCCTATACTTCGCTATTAATTTAAGTGTCAGAGCTTGAATAAAATATAATAACGACTAACAAGGAAAAAAGACAATTTTCCTGTATTTATCGGTTATTTACTACAACACCCGATATAACTAGCCATTTAATATAGCTGCCTCTTCGTAATATTAATGTCATGGTTTTTAATAAAACTATATTAATATCTTATTGTTTAGCTAGTTAAAAATCTAAATATTCAACAAGACAAGTTATCAAAGTGCCCTTGTAGTGTTGATATCATGGTTTCAAAACGGGCGGGTAACACTCTATTTCTCTTTTTTACCCTGTATAGGGTTTCTATTACGGGTTTTTGAGGCTGAAATACCTTTAAACGCTGAGGCTCTTGGAACATATCAACGGCGCTTTTAGGCAATACGGTAAAACCTAACCCTTTCGCTACAGGCTCTAATATTTGGCTAATTTGATTAACATAACCGGTCACAGGGAGCTGCTCAATACTCAAGTGACTAAAATCTGATTCGTGACTTTGTTCAAAATACAAAGATAAATAATGTTTGGCATCGGGGTGATTAATAAGGCCAAGCTTGGTTAACAAGTCACCACTATCATCTTCAATTTCAACATTAGCAGGCAACACTAAACACAGCTGTTCACGACCTATTTCTTGTATATCGAATAAACTACTATTTGGCACATCGGTGACAATACCTAGATCAGTTATTCCATTTTGTATTTCATGTAATATTTGATGGTTAGGAGCAGCTTTTAACTGAACAATCAGCTGTGAATGTGCTACTTGTATCTCCAATAATTTGGGATAAAGCATCAAAGCCAGCGCACCTGAGCAAGCTAATCGACAATGGCCAACAAAGGGATTATCAAAACCGAGTTGCTCTAGTAATTCGTGTTCATTTTTTACTAGCTGTTCAGCGTATTGATAAACCAATAACCCTTGCTCGGTCAGATCGAAGCTTTTTTTATCTCGCTGAATAAGAGCCTGACCACAAGCCTTTTCAAGCTTATTTATGTGTTGGCTAACACCGGGCTGTGTCATAAATAGCTTATCAGCAGTTTTAGTAAAGTGACCAGTATCAATAAGCGTCACAAAGGTCTTCAACCAAGTTGGGTTTAGCATCTTAAACACCATTATTTAAAATTATCATTTTGATTATAATTGATAATTTTAAATAATAAACCTCCTATCATAAAATAACGCTATCAAATTAAGTAACGCATAAACAACAACGTTTGGAGTAAATGATGAAAATGAATCACGTAGGCATTATGGTTGGCGACATGGATAAGGCTGTTGAGTTCTACACAAAGGCACTTGAGCTGAAAATTGTAATGAATAATACTAAAGTGCTTGAGGAGCGTGAAACGGCTATCGGTAAAATGTGTATTGCTGTTTTTGGTGAGGGATTCAAAGGCTTTAACATTGCTCATCTAGTAACAACTGATGGCATTGGCGTAGAGCTATTTGAAATGAAAGACCGACAGGAACGTCATGAAGTTGATTTTACTCGACTGGGAATTTTTCACTTTTGTCTGCAAAGTGATGACTTTCAAAGTGTGATTGAGCGTACAGTAAAATTTGGTGGCAAAGTGAGAATGGACATTATGCGATACCACCCAGAAGATGATAGCAAACAGGCTAAAATGGTTTACCTCGAAGACCCATTTGGTAATTTATTTGAGCTTTACTCACACTCATATGAAGAAACTTACGCTACCGATTATGAATAATAAATAGACTACAGGGTTCGTGGTAAAAACAGAACCCTTTCGCACTTAACAGCGACAGCTAAACAATTTTATCTATTAATTGGTGCTTTAGCTGCATCGCTTGCTTAAATTCGTGCATCAACTCAAAATATTTACTTATAAAATTATTTCATATCAAGTCACTACACAACAATATCTGAGCCTCGACAATTATAACTTAGTGCACCAAAACTATACATTACGCTCAATTTTAGAGCACAAACACTCTACGACTAAACTTGTAAAGTTTGCCTAATGTTACTCATTAATAAAAGTTTGGCATTAGACGAAATTGTCTGCTGCCACTCAAATAAAGAGCAGAAAACAGAATTAAGTAGTTGCTTTAAAGCATATCTTTTATGTTTTTTATCTCTCTTATAAATATGGCACTGTTATTGCTTTTTCTATAAATAGTGCATAGAGAGCACTCATAAAATATAAGGTTATATGTTGTTTGCTCACCAACTAACTCCAACAAAATTTCTATTACGACTAAGCGATAGGGCGTCATAAGGAGAAAGCAAAGGTAGACTGTAACCAGGTTTTCACGCTCTGGTCAGCCTTATCCACAATACAAAACGTTCTAATTAACCATAACAGAACAGTGAAAATAAAATACTTTGATTCGACGTAAAGTATTGCCACATCCCGAATTATTTAGTCATAGCGCTGTGCCCTATGATAAAAAGTTACTGACTACAAAGGGAATATTATGATTGATAATCTATGGCTGATAATATCTGCCTTATTTGTTTTTGCTATGCAAGCAGGTTTTCTCTGCTTAGAGAGTGGTCGCACCCGTAGTAAAAATAATATCAATGTCGCGGCAAAAAACATTATTGATTTTATTTTATCCGCCTCTGTATTTTGGTTAATTGGTTTTGGCTTCATGTTTGGTGATTCATTCATGGGTATTATTGGTTTAAGCGGCTTTGTTTTTAGTAGCGAGCATACTGCTTTTCAGATTGCATTTTTTCTTTTTCAACTTATGTTTTGCGGAACAGCAGCAACTTTAACCTCTGGTGCAGTAGCAGAGCGTATGACATTTATTGGTTATGCCTACATTACCGTAATTTTGAGTACTATCATTTACCCTATTATTGGTCATTGGGCATGGGCAAGCGCATTTAATGATAAAAATACCGGCTGGTTAGAGGCATTAGGCTTTATTGATTTTGCCGGCTCTACAGTCGTTCATTCTGTTGGTGGTTGGGTGGCATTAGCCGCAATATTAGTTATTGGTCCACGTACAGGTCGTTTTACTAAAGGTCACTTATTCCCTTCTGGCAATAATATACCCATGGCTGCTTTTGGTGTTTTTCTTATTTGGTTTGGTTGGTTCGGCTTTAATGGCGGTAGCACATTAACATTTGATGAGAGTGTGCCAAAAATCATATTAAATACTATGCTTGCCGCAGTATGGGGAGGACTTACGGTAACAGCTATTAGTTATTACCGTGATAAATATCTTAATATTAGTATTACCTTAAACGGTATTATTGCTGGGTTAGTTTCAGTGACCGCTGCATGTCATATTGTTGAACCTGCTGAAGCTGCATTCATTGCCGTTATTGGCAGCATTATTATGTACCAGGGCAATTTATGGTTTGAAAAATTAGAAATAGATGATGCTCTAGGGGTTGTTCCTGCTCATCTTTTCGCTGGTATTTGGGGGACTTTAGCCGTCGCTTTGTTTGGAGATACTGAGTTAAGTATTGGTGCACAATTACTTGCGCAAGCTATTGGTATTGTTGTTATTGGTTTATATAGCTTTACGCTAAGTTATGCCTTAATTCGAATAATCAACTTTTATTCTCCTTTAAGAGTTTCGTTAGCAGATGAAAGCAAAGGATTAAATATTACTGAACATAAAGCCAGTACAGAATTAATCGATCTGCTGACTGATATGGAACACCAACAGAGCAAAGGAGATTTTACCAGCCCCGTCAAAGAAGAACCCTTCACCGAAGTAGGACAAATAGCCAGTAAGTATAATCAAGTAATTCAGCGCGTAAGCAGTGAAATGACAAGTCGCGATGAAGCAATAGGACAATTTAAAGTGAGTGAAAAGCGTAAAAGCTCCATTTTAGACTCTTCTATGGATTGTATTATCATTATTGATTGGCGTGGCTTGATCATCGAATTTAACCCTTCTGCTGAACGCACACTAGGCGCATTAAAAAAACACGTTAAAGGCGAGCGTTTTGCCGATCTTTTTGTTTTAGATAAAGATAAACAAAGAGTAGTTGATAGTATTGAACATGCCTTCACCACTCCTGAAGGCTTAATACTAAATCGACGAACCACAATGGAAATTAAACGCGCTACTAATGAAGTTTTTCCTGCAGAAATAACCATAACAAGCGCCAAATTAGGTAATAAATATAAAACAGAATATACCCTGCACATTCGTGACATAGCTAAAGATTTAAAGCTTAAATCACGGTTACAATTTTTAGCTTATAAAGACCCGTTAACGGGCTTATCCAATCGCGCTCATATGATGAAAGAGCTTTCCATTGCCATTAAAGTTTCACAAAAAAATAATCTAGATGTCGGTTTATATTTTTTAGATTTAGACAAATTTAAAAAAATTAATGACACATTAGGCCATAAGGCTGGTGATAAATTATTATGTGAGGTCGCTCGTCGTTTAAATGATGTCTCTAGAGACAACGACATTATTTCACGTTGGGGTGGCGATGAATTTATCTTTATTGTAACAGGCAAACTTGATGACAATATTATTAGGAACAAAGCTAAACAAATATTGGAAAAAATGAGAACACCCATTGAAATCAATAATAAAGGCTATGAAATTCAAACTAGTATTGGTGTTGCTATATCATCCAAAGGCCTAATCAACGCAGATGACTTAATTCAAAATGCTGATATTGCAATGTATAAAGCTAAAGATGACGGCCGAGATACTTATAAAGTTTATGATAAACGTATGGGTAAAGAAGCGGCTAAAACTCTTAACTATGAGCATGAAATTAAACAAGGTATTGAAAAAAATCAATTTACCCTAGTTTATCAGCCAAAAATTAGTATCAACGCCGACAATATCATTGGTTTAGAAGCCCTTATTCGATGGGAACATCCTGAAAAAGGTGAAATTCTTCCTTCTGACTTTATTTCCATTGCTGAAGAAAGTAATTTGATAAATGAACTCGGTGAGTTTGTTCTTTAAACCGCAATAGAACAACAGCGTAAGTGGTTATCAGAAGGACTTAATATTGTTCCCTTATCGGTTAATATTTCAGAGAGACATATACTTTCAGAAAACTTCTTACACTACCTAGAACAACAGTTAAAGAAAAATAATATTCAGGGGAAATGGTTAGATATTGAAATTACTGAACATGTATTAATACATGATATTGAGCAATGTGTCAGTGTACTTTCAGATATCAAAAAACTTGGTGTTACCATATCAATTGATGATTTTGGTACTGGGTATTCGTCATTAAATTACCTTAAACGATTACCGATAGACACCCTGAAAATTGATCGTTCTTTCGTACAGGAATGCAGCGATATTGATGAAGATCGTGAGATTTGCTCTGCCATTATTCACTTAGCTTCAGTGATGGGATTATCGGTTGTTGCAGAAGGTGTAGAAACTGAATCACAAGCATCAACATTAATAGAGTTAGGTTGTCATGTATTTCAAGGCTACTATTTTTATAAACCTTTGCCTTTAGCGAGAGTTGAAATGCTACTAGCCAAACATAATGGACCTTCATTAACCGAGCTAAAGCCCATTAGCCTAAACTAACATAGCCACGCTGAGAAACTTCCGTCATGATAAGAAGCTCCTATCCTTCAGAGCAGTTTCGTCATTCTGAGCTTGACTCAGAATCCCATATGTTATGCTGTAAAAGATCCCGTATTAAGACTTTTGCCCTGCCCAACGCTTAGTTGTACCTGTGTCGATATCAAACAAATCAAGCACCCTTGACACACTATGGTTAATAATATCATCTACCGTTTGTGGTTTATTATAAAACGCTGGCATAGGGGGAGCGATAATAGCGCCCAATTGAGAAGCTTCATACATTAGCTTGCAGTGACCTGTATGCAAAGGCACTTCTCTAGGCATTAACACTAATTTCCGTCGCTCTTTCAGTGTTACATCCGCTGCGCGCACTATTAAACTATCCGCATAAGAATTAACAATGGCTGAGAGTGTTTTCATCGAACATGGTGCGACGATCATACCGTCAACTTTAAATGAACCACTAGAAATATTTGCAGCTTGATTCTTATTGTTATGCACAACATCAGCTAAATCTTCAACATATTTAAGCGAATGCTCTGTTTCAATGCTAATATTAAGTCGCGCATATGAGCTCATCACTAAATGCGTTTCTACCCCCTCAATTTTTTTAAGCATTTCTAATAAGCGAATGCCGTAAATCACACCACTTGAGCCGCTTATACCAATGACTAAACGCATGAAAAAAACCTCTTGAAAACAAAAACAGTGATTAATATACGCAAAAAATACAGAAATAGATTTCAATTAATTGTGTTTTAATGATGTGATTATAGTAAATAATAAAATGATGACGTTGAACGTGGTAAACCACTGCTTCAACGTCTAAAGAAAAGCATATTTAAGGATTACTGCGCTTTATTAAGCTGTTTGCATAATACTTGGCGCTGCACCTTTAGCAAGCTCAGCTAAATCTTTGTCAATAAAGAATAAAGCTTTACCATCTTCGCCAACCATATCTATTTTATCTAAAATGCCTTTGAACAACTTTTCTTCTTCATGTTGCTCTGAAACATACCACTGTAAAAAGTTAAATGTTGAATAGTCTTGTGAAGTAAAAGCAGTGTGCGCTAGTTCATTAATCGCCTTAGTCACTAATTGTTCATGTTCATAAGTTTCACGAAACACGTCACCTAACGAGTCAAAATCAACTTTAGGCGCTTCAATAGTCCCAATAATAGGTAAAGCGCCCGTTTCACTTACGTAAGTAAATAAACGTTTCATGTGGCCCATTTCTTCATCAGCATGCTTTTGCATAAATTCAGCAGCACCTTCAAAACCTCGATCTTCACACCAAGCACTCATTTGTAAATAAAGGTTCGATGAAAAAAACTCTAAATTTATTTGTTCGTTTAGCTTTTCAACCATTGTAGCTGCCAACATATACCTACTCCGTTACATTTATTAAATTCTTTTCCTGCATTTTACACGTTTTACTACAAAAAAAAATCTATGACTGGCATGAACAACATTATTTTACATTTGAAATAGTTAGCTATTCAATCTAGTCGCCAAAGCTACCTGCTGCACCAGGGAAAACAACCGGACTTTCTGTTCCGTCTGCAGCAACACTCGCCACACCAAAGAAATAATTATCAATGACAACATTTTTTAACGTAAATTCATTTACGTTACCCACGAATCGGCTAAATTGCCACTGTGAAGCATCAGTAAAACGCCAGTAAATTTTAAAACCAACAAGTTGCGGATTTTCTGAAGCTAATGGCAGCGACCAAGAAAGTGTTGTATCCGGCTTTACCGTACCCGCTATTTTAACATCTGCCGGAGGGGTTGGTGCCATCGCCATTGAGGCTAAAGAAACAGCGTTAAGCGACGTTAATTTTGCCGCATATTCAAAATTAACGCCATCAAGCGTATCACCATAAACAATACCATTTTCAGTACGTAAGTCTTGATGTTGACGGTTATAATTTTCGTTAGTTTCCATAATTCTTATTGCCGGAAAACCCACTTGATTAAACGGTCTATGGTGTCCTCCGCGGCCAAATCGGTCTAATCGGTAAATCATCATGGTATCTAAATTAGGAATGTATTGATCGGCAATACGATCTATATAACGTGCTAAATTACGACTAGGTGAGTCAACTTCGCCACCCGTAAATCGTCTACTTTTAGCTTCACTAGCCGTTTCTGTTGGGCGAGTTCCTTCAGAAAAAATACGGGCAGTCGTATTGTTTATAACACCATTAACACCTTCAATATTGCCAATCATGTCATTATTTAAAACAGCTTTAATTCGCCAGCCATCTTTCAGCGCTTGCTTGGCCATTATTTGTCCGCCAAATAACCCTTGCTCTTCGCCCGCTAAAGCAGCATAAATAATACTCCCCTGAAATTTATATTTCGACAGTACTCGCGCAGCTTCAATCGTTCCAGCTAAGCCTGATGCATTATCATTAGCACCGGGAGAATCTGAAGTAAAATTCATCACATCAGACACTCTAGAATCAATATCACCCGACATAACTACATAACGGTTAGGATCAGACACACCTTTTTGAATAGCAATAACACTCACAACCTCAGTAGGATCTGGAATCCGCTTTTCACCGCTAATGGTTTCAGATTGATAGTAAACCGTAAGACACCCACCACATTCGGCAGAGATTTTATCAAACTCAGATTTAATCCACCGACGTGCTGCGCCAATACCTCTAGTAGTTGACTCTGTTTCCGACAAAGTATGGCGAGTACCAAAACCTACTAATTTTTTAATATCTTGTTCAATACGATTCGCAGATACTTCACTGGCTATTTTATGAAGTTGTTCATTATCCACTGGGCCAGTTGATGTTGTTGTAGAAATATCACTCGCCAATGAGTGGCTAGCAACAATAACAAGCGGCAACAAACTAACTTTATACAAGGTTTTTATATTCATCTAACATTCCTATTGAGTTTTTTCAAAAAGGCAAGAAACAAGGCATGCACTAAAATGTAATTAAAATTCAATAACTTTTGCCAAACTTCGTCATTAGCCATTAATTTATCACCAATAAACTGACGACACAAGAACAGCGCAGAATGGCATTTCTGTGCTATTATCGCCCTTCTTCATCGAAATATATCCCCTAAAATAGCAAGTTTAAAAATGACTATAACCCATACTGATGTTTTAATTATTGGCGCTGGTGCGGCTGGCTTAATGTGTGCTGCTAGTGCTGGATACCGTGGTCGCACCGTTACCGTAGTTGATATGGGTAAAAAAGCTGGCCGAAAAATTTTAATCAGCGGTGGTGGCCGTTGTAATTTTACCAATCAAAATACAACACCAAGCAATTATATATGCCAAAATCCTCATTTTGTTAAATCAGCTTTAAGCCGTTATAGTGCTGATGATTTTATTGAGTTAGTCGATCGTCATGGCGTTAACTATCATCATAAAACCTTAGGACAACTTTTTTGTGATGATAGCGCTCAAGACATTGTTAATGTATTGCTTACAGAATGCGAATGGGCAGGTGTTACCCTAAATTTACGTACTGAAGTACTCTCTGTTAGCCAAAATGACGATAAAACCTATTTAGTAAAAACGTCAGACAAAGAATACCAATGCCAATCTTTAGTTGTGGCCTCAGGCGGTTTAACAATGCCAAAACTGGGTGCTTCACCCATTGGCTACAAAATTGCTGAACAATTTGGTTTAAACGTATTACCAACTACGGCAGCCTTAGTGCCATTCACCTTACATGAACATGACAAAAAACGCTTTGATGGCTTATCTGGCATCAGTATTGACTGTAACGTTACTAGCGAAGATGGCACCAGTTTTAGAGAAAACATTCTCTTCACACACCGCGGTTTATCTGGCCCTGCAATATTACAAATTTCATCCTTTTGGCGGGCAGGCCAAGCCATTACAATTGATTTACTGCCCAACCAACAACTAACAGATACCATTAACGATTGGCGTGAACACCAAGCGCAAAAATCTGTTAAAAATTTACTGGCGACGATACTGCCTAAACGCTTCGTAGAAGTAATAATGCAAGACGATATCTGCGCCACAATAATTACTGACAAAGCTATCAACCAACTCAGTCATGCTGATATTAACGCGCTAAGTAAGTACTTGCATCACTGGCAAATAAAACCGAATGGCACGGAAGGTTATAGAACAGCAGAAGTTACCTTAGGCGGTGTGAACACTGACGAACTCTCGTCAAAGACCTTTGAAGCAAAGCATTGCGCCGGCTTATTTTTTATTGGTGAAGTCATTGATGTCACTGGATTCTTAGGTGGCTATAACTTCCAATTTTGTTGGGCTAGTGGTGTAGCTTGCGGACAAGCTGTTTAAGTGAATATGCAATAATAAAAATGAACAAAACCATGAAACAAACATTTATCATTTCCACCCTCGTTTTTTTGCTTTGTGCATGTACAGTAAAGACCCTTAGCCTGCCTAAGGATATAGCGACTAAGTCCTATATTTTTAGTTGTACAGATAAAGGTTTAATAAAAGTGCTGTATTCAAAAAACGGGACTGAAGCAACCATAGACATTAGTCTGTCTGAGCTTAAGGTTGATAAAAAAGCATTACATTTTTACCAAGCAGTATCTGCCTCTGGCGCTCGCTATATTAATAAATCTAGCAACAACATCACCTACGAATGGCATACCAAGGCTGATTACGGGCACATCAGTATGCTTTCAGGCACTAATAAAAAGTTCAGTATTTCATGTCAATTACAATAAACGAGCCTAAGAATAAATAGAATATTTAATATAGCGATAATAAAATCTATAGCAAAACTGATGTCACTCTCAGTTATTAATCAATGAATAATCAATACTATAGATAGATATCGCTAATTGCTCATTTTTTATTGCCTAAAGAGCTAAAGAAGTCTTACCACCTGCCGATACTTACTTCTTACGAGTAAGCGCTTTCACAATTTCATGCCAAAAAACTTGCAAAAAGCGTACAAAAAAACCATTATTTAAATAACAGTATCGAAATCATCATATTCCAATGATATAACCTTGTTAGTTATAGGTCAGTGCCATTTAAAATTGCCCCTTTATTAACGACAATGAATTCTTGGTAATCTAGAGATATCTCTGTATTTTTCCCTAGTTGAGTCAAACATATATGCCAAACCAAATTACTGAGCTCTTTCTATATGACGATTACAATCTTTTTGTTACCACGTCGTTTAATCCATGGCTAGTTATTCTATCTGTGTCTATCGCTATTATTGCCTCCTTTATGGGGTTTCAAGTGGCTGCACAAGCAGCCAATGCCAACCCACGTCGAAAACATTTTTCATTATTCATTGGTAGCTTTGCCTTAGGTGCGGGTATTTGGTCAATGCACTTTATTGGTATGCTAGCAGTAGAGCTCTGTACCACGGTTTCCTATCAATTTAACCTGACTGTTTTATCCCTCATTCCAGCCATTGCCGCCTCATGGATAGCACTGAATATTATTATTCGTGATGAAGTAAAATTTCAGCAGTTAGCTTTAGGTGGTGTATTAGTGGGTTCCGGTATTGGAACCATGCACTATGTTGGTATGGCGGCGATGGAAATGGCGCCATTATTACGCTACAACTTCACTATATTTGCTATCTCTATTTTAGTTGCAGTAGCGCTAGCAACTCTAGCTTTATGGATTAGGTTTGGCTTAAAAAACACTAAAATTCACTGGTTAAATAATTACATAAAAACCATCATTTCAAGCTTCGTTATGGGCGCTGCAATTTCGAGTATGCATTATACTGGTATGGCTGCGGCTCGCTTTGTATTACCACCTGGTTTTGAGCTTTCTAAGCAAACTAGCGAAGTGTCTATTTATCTTGCGATGATCATCACCGCGATTACTTTAACTATCATTTTCTCAGTGCTCGCAGCAAATTTAATCATGCGCTACAAAGACCAAACACTCATTGCAGCAAATAATGAACGTCGCCTAATTGCGACAATGGATACCGCGATTGATGGCATAATCACAATAGATGAAAAAGGAATAATTATTAGCGTCAACAATGCGGTATCAACGTTGTTAGGTTGGTCTAGAGAAGAGATGATAGGGCAAAATGTAAAAATGGTTGTGCCTATGCCTGATCAAGCTCATCACGATAGTTATATTGATAATTATATAAAAACACGTGAGAAAAAAATTATTGGCTCTGGACGAGAAGTTGAAGCACTAACCAAAAGTGGTGAACTTATTCCTATGCGACTCGGTATTGGGCATGTCGAACTTAACAATCAACACATGTTCGTAGCCTTTATTTCCGACTTACGTGAACGCAAATCGATGGAAAATAAATTACGTCAAGAAGAAGCTAAATTACGCTCATTAGTATCGAACATTCCTGGTGTTGTCTATCGTAATAAAGATGATATTCACTGGCCAAGCCTTTTTATTAATGACGAAATAGAAAACTTGCTAGGTTACCCCGCACAAGATTTTTTACTACCTGAGCCTAAGTGCCGTGTGGGCGATTTTGTACACCCAGATGATATGAAGATCATTGAAGATACTAACTTATATCACCCTGAAGGATTTCAAGTTGAAATCAGAGTTATTGACCGATATAAAAAAGAAAAATGGGTCTTAGCTTATGGCAGAACCATCAAAGACGAAGTAACTAACGACGTGTATTTTGACGGCTTCATCATGGATATTACCGAACGTAAAACTATGGAATCAGCCCTTGTTGCCTCGAAAGAAAAAGCTGAACAAGCAGCCGCAACACGTTCGGCATTCCTAGCCAACATGAGTCATGAAATTCGCACCCCCATGAACGCCATTATAGGCTTCAGTGATATTTTGTTAGATGAAGAGCTTGAACAAAGTCATCGTAAGCACCTAAATACCATCAATCAGTCAGCGAAATCACTATTACATATTCTCAATGATGTGCTCGATAGCGCTAAATTAGACAAAGGTAAATTTCAATTAGAATATAGAGACTTTTCATTAGTAGAAGAAGTAGATTCTGTTGTATCAACATTATGGTTACAAGCACAAAATAAAGGCTTGGCTATTAACCTAAATATCGACAAAACTGCGCAACGTTTTTACAACGGTGTACCAGATAGAATAAGACAAGTGTTAACTAATCTTGTCGGTAACTCAATTAAGTTTACTGAACAAGGCAGCATTACTATTGATATCCACAATACCAAGCCCGATACGCTACATTTTTCAATCACAGATACAGGTATTGGTATGACACCGCCACAGTTAGCAACAATCTTTGATGCCTTTGCTCAAGCAGATGAATCAATGAGTCGTCGCTTTGGTGGTACAGGTTTAGGAACAACAATCAGTAAACAACTTGTCGAATTAATGGGTGGTACCATTTCAGCACAAAGTGAGGAAGGTCAAGGGTCAACCTTTGAGTTTAGTATTCCAATTAAAGTAGTTAAAGCTTCAGCTAAAAAACAAGTTGTTCAAGCACATGCTGAATTACCACCACTTAGCATATTGGTAGTTGATGATATTGAGCAGAATATAGACCTATTAAGCTTAGTGCTAAAACGTCACCATCATACTGTATCTGTTGCGCGTAATGGCGAACAAGCACTATTGAAAATGGAAAACGACTGTTTTGATGTAGTGCTAATGGATATACAAATGCCTGTCATGGACGGACTAACAGCCTCGATAAAACGACGTGAATTTGAGCAAGCAAATGATTTACCAAAACTCCCAATTATTGCCTTAACTGCCAGTGTATTGCCGCAAGATAAAAGATCGGCTGTAGAAGCAGATATGAATGGTTTTGCCAACAAACCAATCGATGTAAATCAGCTTATCAGCGAAATAGCACGTACGCTCGACTCAGAAAACATAATGCCTGAACCAGCCGTTGTTATTCCTACTGAGCAGTTGAGAGTTGATTTAGATAAAGGCATTGCTTTATGGGGCAATAAAACTACCCTATTTAATGAAATAATACGTTTCCTTCAGCAATCGGAAGAAGATATTGCAGCACTAACACTACTACGTAATAACAGCGATTGGCCGGCACTAAAAGCGATTGCTCACAAGTACAAAGGAGTTACCGGTAACTTAGCCCTTAATCGGTTAATGACCATGTTTAGTGACTTAGAACAAGCAAGTCTACATGAATTAACTGAGGAAGCGGCTACAGCAACAGACGCTATTCAGCTTGAAATTAATTCATTAATTGACTGTTCTAATAAAATGGGGACAGCAAATAATGCAATAACCGATTCAGGTGGTGAAGAAGTTTCCCTGCAAGAACTTTACACAATGCTATTGCAACTTGAACAACATGTACAACACAATGAGTTTGACGAGAGCTTACTAGAAGCATTAGAAAGCATGTCTTCAACCCACTCAAAGGAAATAAAAGACATAATTTCAGCCTGCAATGACTTTGATTTTGAAGTCGCGGCTAATCGAATCAGCGTATTAAGCGATACCTTGAAGTCGGCCATTTAAATTATTTTACAGAGAAAGAACATGGAATTATGCAAACAAAATGTATTAGTGGTAGACGACGAACCGACTAATTTAAAAGTATTAAATAATATTCTTAGTGATACTTATAAGCTTACTTTCGCTAAAAGTGGCGAAGAGGCTTTACGTTTAATTAAAAAAGACAAACCCGATTTAATTTTACTCGACGTTATGATGCCAGGAATGACCGGTTATGAAGTCTGTGAAACCCTTAAAGGTGATCCTTCATATAAATCAATTCCTATCATTTTTGTGACGGCATTAAACGACACTGAAGACGAAGCAAAAGGTCTTAACCTAGGTGCTGTAGACTACATTGCCAAACCTGTTAGCCCGCCTGTCGTAAGAGCACGCGTAAAAACACACTTATCACTAGTTGATGCAGAAGAGCTAAAGCGCACCAGACTACAAGTAATACAACGTTTAGGCCGTGCATCCGAATACAAAGATAACGAAACTGGCATGCATGTTATGCGCATGAGCCATTACTCAAGAATAATAGCCCTCGCTTACGGTTATACAGAAAAAGAAGCTGACAACTTATTCCATGCGGCACCAATGCACGATATTGGTAAAATTGGTATTCCAGATAGCATCATGCTCAAACCAGGTAAGCTTACCGAGGAAGAGTTTGAGATAATGAAAAAGCATCCTGAAATTGGCGCTGAAATTTTAGGTGAGTCGGATTCAGATCTAATTGAACTCGCTAAAATAGTCTCAATGACTCATCACGAAAAGTGGGATGGTACTGGTTATCCCAATCAATTAAAAGGCACAGATATCCCACGTTCTGGCCGTATTGTTGCCTTAGCTGATGTATTTGACGCGTTAACTAGCGTTCGTCCATACAAAGAGGCCTGGTCAGTAGAAAAAGCGGTCGAATTTATTCAAGCGCAAAAGGGCAAACACTTTGACCCTGAATTGGTCGACTTATTTATACAGCAATTAGATAAAGTTATTGAAATAAAGCAGCGCTGGAAAGATTAACCCTTAAAAAACTAACGCGAGCGCCTTTGCTTTTAAAGCAGATTGTTTGTCTCCCATTACATGTGCGCAATTAATACAACCCTCTTTGAGTAACAATAATAACCCTACCAGCGAATTAAGCTGATTCTTATCGGGTATTAATGGTTCAAGTTGTTGTTCGAAAAAATGCTTAATATGTGTTTTGTGCTGCAAACATAATTTTTTGATTTCATTTTGATGATCGCTATATTCTGCTGCAGAATTGACAAAAAAACAGCCACTGAATGACCCTAACTCCACTGATTTATCATTAATCCACTCATCTAACGCATCAAATACTTGCTTAATAAAGATTTCAGTTGAGCTGTTATCATTACACTTTTGGATAAACCATGTCATAAAGCTGTGATCTCGCTCAGCAATACAAGCCTGAATTAACGCTTCTTTACTGGTAAAGTGATGATATAAGGTTTTTTTAGCAACACCTGATTCTACCAAAATTTCATTAATTCCTACCGCATGAATACCTTTTTTATAAAATAACTTTAACGCAGTATTTACTAGTTGTTGACGCTTATCTATTTGTTTCATTTTAGATTCTTACTGTGAATGAAGTAGTTAACTAACTAATTAACTTGGTGATAAATAAAATATTGCACAAGTATACAGACTTGTCTACTATGACTCAACCAGGTAGACAAGTCTGTATACTTCGCGACATTGTTTATTGGGTTATTAAAGCAAATTAAATCAATCATTGGAGTTAGTATGGAAAATACACGCCCACCTTTACCACCATTTACAGCAAAAAGCGCAGTAGAAAAAGTAAGAGCTGCAGAAAATGGTTGGAACAATAAAGATCCACAAAAAGTATCTTTGGCTTATACCGTAGACAGTCAATGGAGAAACCGTTCAAGTTTTGTTAATGGCAGAGATGAAATTGTCGAGTTCTTAACTGAAAAATGGCAAAAAGAAATAGACTATAAATTAATTAAAGAGCTTTGGGCTTTTACCGAAAACCGTATTGCCGTTCGTTACGCTTATGAGTATAAAAATTCGGAAGGTCAATGGTTTCGTGCATATGGCAATGAAAACTGGGAATTTGATGAATTTGGCTTAATGAAAAATCGTTATGCTTGTATTAACGATTTAGCTATTGAAGAAAAAGATCGTTTATTTACCTGGCAAGGTAAAATTCGCCCAGATGATTTTCCTAGTTTGACTGAGCTAGGGCTATAACTAATAAGCTTAAAGAGTAATCAATAACTATATTCGTATTGATTACTCAATTATCTAATATTGCGTATTAACCAGCACCATAAATTTTCTTAAAATTTGCTAAATTCCAACCAATCATTACTTCATTGCCAATTTTTAGTGCCGGAACAGAGCGAGCACCAATAGCATCAAGCTCTTTTCTACCACGTTGCATTTTTGCATTGGTCAATCGGTATTTAATGCCATTATCATCTAAATACTTTTTCGCTTCACGACAATGAGGACATTTATCTGAAATATATAAAACAACGCGTTTCATCGCTAACCTTTACCGAGCTATTAAAGACTCACTATTTTACTGAAGTCTCAACAAAAAACAAAAATGAATTAACTGGACCATCAATTATAGATAAAAACTAATCCTTCCCTTTATTATCTATTACTCTACTATGTATAACTGCAATAAGGATAAAATAGACCGTACATTATTTACTATTATGAAAAACTTATTATCCATTCGTTCGTACAGTACAAAACCAACCCTGCATTCACATTCTTTTCATCAATTGGTTTTACCTTTACGGGGCGTGATAAACATATCTGTAGGTAACTTCAGTGGTAAAGTTGCACCCAGTGAGTGTGTCGTAGTTAAAGCCAACGAAGAACACTTGTTCACAGCCGATAGTGAAGCTCGATTTGTAGTCGTAGACATGGAAAGCCTCCCGTTTAATATTTCATCTTCACAATGCCTGGTTTTTACAATTAATACATCGCTTAGAAGTTACTTAACTTTTATTGAAAACCAACTAGAAAACACAGTTAATGCCCAACTAGAGCAGGCAATGTTCGAATTATTTAGTTTACTACTGGCAGAACAAGCGTTATTGCCAAAAGTAGACAATCGCATTGGTATGGCAATATCCTTTATAGAAAATAATATTGCTGATCACCTTAAAATAAAGCGTTTGGCCGAATCAGCTTTTCTAAGTGAGACACAGTTCAAAAAAATATTTAAGCAACAAACAGGTATGAGCGTAATGAAGTATGTAACAAAACTTCGGATGGAAAAAGCCCAAGCTTTGCTTACCCACACAGATTACCCATTACACATTATTGGTGAAAAGATCGGTTATAAAGAGCCCTCAACATTTAGCCGGAAATTTTCACAATACTTTGGCTTATCGCCTACCAAATTCAAAAAGTAAACTTAGTCTGAATTGTTAACTATTGCGTCTTAATTGTTAAAAATAACCTTCATAATTAGCATACTATTTCTGTCTTGAAGTTATTATCTACAGGTTTCATTATGGACATTCATCACGAAAATTTTACGGGTGTTATTGCGATTATTATTGCTAGTTTTCTTTGGGGAACCACAGGTATTGCAGCAAGCTATTCACCCAATGTAAGTGCTTTAGCTATTGGTGCATTCTCAATGGGGATAGGTGGTGTACTGCTTGTTGTCAGCGCGCGCAAAAAGTTACTTATTGACTATAAACTTATGCTTAAGCAACCTAGCGTATTACTTTTTGGTGCCGCTGCTGTTGCTATCTATCCGTTAGCATTTTATACCTCTATGCGTTTGTCGGGTGTTGCTATTGGCACGGTTGTTTCTATCGCTACAGCCCCTTTTTTTGCCGCCATCCTTGAATGTATAATTAGTAAAAAAAGCATATCATTTCAATGGATGTGTAGCTTTTTCATTGGCGCTATAGGTATTACGTTATTAACTTTAGGCACAGAGCAACACCATAATGCTACCTACAGTCTTCAGCAGCAGAGTGTAGGTATTCTTTTAGGTTGTATTGCAGGATTGGCTTATGCAAGTTATTCATGGGCAGCAAAGCGTTTAATTGAAAGAGGTATTCATTCACAATCGTCAATGTCAGGGTTGTTTGGTTGTGCGGCGCTACTGTTACTCCCTTCATTATGGTTTACCGGTGATAACTTATTTTCAAGCACAACTAATGCTATGGTATCGTTGTATATAGCGGTAATTCCAATGTTTTTAGGCTACCTACTGTTCGGTTTTGGCTTGAATTTTATTGCAGCAAGTAAAGCGACACTCATAACATTAATTGAACCTATGGTTGCCACTCTACTCGCCATTTTTATCATTGGAGAAAGGTTCAAAGTAATTGGCTGGCTAGGTTTTGTATTAGTTTCATTATGTCTATTAATGCAAACTATAAAACCTAAAATGGTATCTCAACCGATTGGTCAAGCCATGTAAATTCGCTTTAAATCGCTCTAGACATAATAGCCGTGAGTTAATAGCCTCGCTGTACTATATGAGAGCGCTTTACCTTAGTAAATTAGTCGTCATCTTTTACCGGAAAGCTTTCAAATTTATGTTTAACCTTCTCAGGTGCATTACTGTCAATATAAAGTGTCGAGACAATTTTTTTATCCTGAGCTGTCCAATACATATGACCATGATTGTTCAATGTTACCGATACTGTATTTATCCCTTCTTTAAAGTGTTCATCAGGTAAATGCACATCTAATCCATATACACGCTGAATTTTTATGCCGTTTATATATAAATGCGCATGACCTTCAACAAAGCCGCTTTGTTTATCGATAGATACAGACATAAGATCTGCCATACTAGAAACGCCATTTGGTGGCGGTGTTAAATGATAGCGTTGTATTTTAAGGTGTAGGTTATAGCCCGACATTGCATCTTTATTTAATACCAAACTTAATGCTGGCTCTTTTACATTGGTTGGCACCGCAATAGGTAAATGCGAATGATCCATTTGCATCGGTTTAGTTTGTTCATTACTTACCGACTGCGCTTTGCTTTCACCTATGCTAGCAGCCAATATCATTACTAAAATAACAAAATAATTTTTCATCATAACTTGGATAACTTCACCTAAAATTTAAACATACTATATCAATACAGTTACAAAATAAGATTAACGCAGAGGCATTACCCCTACGTTAATTTTTGACTTCAAGAAGGAATTATCCGTTTGGAGGACCGCCACCTGGAGGACCTCCACCCGCTGCGGAAGTAGCACACTGACTGATAGAATTAGTGGCAAGTTCGCCTTTAAAATCTGGCCCTATCGTATAAGGATACGCAGGTATTAATGTACCGTCTGCATCTTGTGTTAACGTAATATGATAGTGATAACCTTTACCATCGTTAGTATCGTGACCATTATGCTTATCTAACTGAGCGCCTGTGACTGTTTCGTTAGCATAATAGTAATCTTCATAAAAATAACCATCGTCTGCTGCTAAAACGTTACCAGATAAAGTAGTTACACTCTCACCAATAGCTGGGCCATTTGCTACGGTTTCAACACCTTGAGAAATATCAGCAGGGTCAACTAAAATACAGCTTCTTTCACCTTCAGTACTACAACCACCTTCACTTGCATCTAAACCGTAATCACGAATTTTCCAACCACTAACCGCTAAAGTATTCGCACTTTCATATGGTCCATAAAGTGGATAACCGTCAGCAGCAAAACCATAAATTGGAGAATGCGCATCGCTGCTATCACCTACTAAGGTAGCTAAACAACTAGTATAAAAATGATGATGATAATCACCTTGTGCCGCATGACCACCACAAATATCAACATCGTACTGCTCTGCAACAGGTGCTAGGCTATACCAAACGTTATTGCCTTCGCTCATGCCATCGCCCCAGTTATAAATACTGGTACCATTAACCATCAAACCAATTTTACCTAAACCGGTTTCACACGCTTCTTCAGTTTCATCTATTACTGTTGGCTCTGCAGGGAAGTAAGCTTGAGTTGTTTGTTCAGTAGGACAGCCTGGACCTGGAGGCCAGTAACCATCTCCACCTGTATCTAAACAGTTTTCAGTACTACTGTTGTAACCAATGTCTTCACCAAAGGTAACTACTTGTCCAGCTACGGCTGAAGTACTGCCAGAGCTAAAATCGGTAGCAGCTTTAGGACGTTGATTAAGTTGTTCTACAATAGATTCGGTGATCGTTACGTCGTACTTAGGAATACCCGTTGTTTCAACATACGCATATTCAACATCCACACTATCTTCAACTACCGTAACCATTTCAGCAACTTGTACGTTTACTAAAACACTGCCTGAGGTTGAAGAAATTTTTTCCGAGCTGAGTTCATTATTAATTATCCAACTTGATAAACTTGGTACAGTAGTTGTGGTTTGCGGATTAACAGTAATTTCAATACTATCAGATACAACCGCATTAGTGCCGTCATCTACTGTTAGTTCAAATGTAAGTACTTCTTGGCTTTCAAGCTCAGGAGCTGTAAAAGTAATAGTAGTACTATCAACCTGGGTTATCGTAACAGTAGTGCCAGCGGTTTGGCTCCAAGTGGCAACAATTTCGTCATCATCTGAGATAGACGCAGTAATAGTCACTTCTTGCGCTGATGTAACCGTTTGATCGGCTCCAGCATTTACGACAGGCACTTCATTAATAATTTCCACTGGTGCAGTTGAATCATCCGAATCACTTGAATCACTACCACCACAGGCGGTTAATCCCAACATAGGAATTAACGCCAACATCAACATTGATTTTTTCATACAAAATTTATTTATAAAGGTAATTTAAAAGAAGTCTAACCATAAAATGTGCAAACAATGTGGAAAAAATGTGGAAGTGATAAATAAATTAGTCCCAATAAGGGTTATCGCCAAAATAGTCCGCAAAATAATCGATAAAAGCTCTAACTTTTGGCGCAAGCAACCTAGAGCTAGGATAAACAGCCCAAATTGCTGTATCAGTCGCAATGGGATATTTATCAAGTATTTGAACAAGTTCTCCGCTTTGTAGATGTTTATAAACACTCCATTTAGAACTAATGGTAAGACCTAAACCATTAACACAAGCATCTCGAACAGCTTCACCATTATCGGTTCTTAATACGCCTTTCACTTTAATGTTCACTTGTCCCTTGGGTGTATGAAACGCCCAATCGTCTAGGCCTATTAATGTAATACATTGATGAAAATTTAAATCTTGCGGAGATTTTGGCTCTCCATTTTTGGCTAAATACTCAGGTGATGAACATAATATTCTAGTGTCGGGTGCAAGTTTTTTAGCAATTAAACTCGAATCTTTTAATGCAGAATTACGAATGGCAATATCGAAGCCACCTTCAACCAAATCCACTATGGTATCGGAGAGTTTTAAATCCACATGTAAATCGGGATATAAGGTTAGAAACTGTGTTAGCGCCGGCAGTATATGCATTCGTCCAAAAGAGGCGGGCGCTGCAACACGTAATGTGCCTCGGGGAAATGCGTTACCCGCACCAACTGAAGCGCGCGCGGCTTCAATACTAGAGATCACATCTTCTGCATGTGGCAAAAAAGCTCTCCCTTCTTCAGTAAGTGATACTTTGCGGGTGGTTCGATGAATTAATCTAACCCCTAATTCTGCTTCTAGTTTATTAATATGCGCACTAGCAACGGCTGGAGATAACCGTAACTCACTGCCAGCTAGACTAATATTATGAGTCGCGGCAATTCTAATAAAAAGTTTAAGATGTTCAATATTCATTATTATCAACAAAAACTATAAAGTGATTCTTTATTTAAGCCTATTATCAAAATAATTAATAGTAAATATACTGACTTCATTAAATAACATCTATTAGTTAACGACTTAATCAAAAAAGGTAAATCTCATGAAAGCAATGATCATAAAAAGTTTTGGTGGCTCAGAAGTGTTTGAAGTAGCAGACATCGCAAAGCCTGACGTTAAAGCAGGCCATGTTCTCGTTAATATTAAAGCAAGCAGTGTAAATACAGTAGATACTATGATTCGTCAAATGGGCGATGATTTACCGCTTTCTCCGCCATTACCTGCAGTATTAGGAATGGACTTTGCAGGTATCGTTGCAGAAGTAGGCGCAGGTGTTACTCAATTTTCAGTTGGGGATGAAGTTTATGGCTGCGCTGGTGGATTAGCCGATTTACCTGGCACATTGGCAGAATACATCGTTGCTGATGCCAACTTAATCGCTAGAAAAGCAAAAAATTTAACTATGCGTGAAGCGGCTGCAATTCCTTTGGTAGGTATTACTGCCTACGAAGGATTAACCCGTGCCAATACAAGTAAGGGTCAAAATGTCTTAGTACATGGTGGCTCAGGTGGTGTTGGCCATATTGCTGTTCAACTTGCTAACTATATGGGCGCTAATGTTTTTGCTACCGGTGGTGGTGATAAACAACTCGCTTTAATTGAAACGCTTGGCGCAAAAGGTATTAATTACAAAAACGAAACAGTTGAAGAGTACGTTGCTAAACATACCGACGGCCATGGGTTTGATGTAGTTTTTGACTCTGTTGGTGGCGAAAACATGACTAATTCATTTAACGCAGCCTCGTTAAACGGTCATGTTGCTTCAACGGTTGCTATGGTGGAATTAGATTTAAGTGTTGCGCATTTTAAAGGACTTTCATTACATGTAGTATTTATGTTGATCCCTATGTTGCACAACTATAAACGTGAAAACCATGCTCAAGTTCTTAACGCATTAACCAGAATAGCTGAAACTGGCGCGTTACGCCCAGTGTTAGATGAGCAAACGTTCCGTTTAGAAGAAGTAGGTAAAGCACACGATCGCCTTTCAAGTGGTCAAGGCATGGGTAAAGTCGTCGTAGACGTTTAAGAAATTATTCACCTTAAAGCGCGTACTAAAAGCCTCTATTAGTAATCATTTCCTTGTAGCAAGCATTGGTACTTAGCCTAAGTTGTTTTTGGGCAGAATTAAGTAGGTTACTCTTTTAATTCTGCCCCATATTCTTAAGTGAAACTGACAGAAATAAAATGAACACAAGTGGAGTTTGAAATGCACACCTCGTTAGAACAAGTTGATTTTGACTCGATTAATCGAGGTTACAATCGTATTTTCAAACCTAATCGGTTAAGTATTGGTTTAGTTATTCCTATAGAAAATTACGCTGATAATTCTGTACCGACCATGGAAGATCATATTGAACGTGTACAACTCGCTGAAAACTTAGGTTTTGCATCAATATGGTTGCGAGATGTGCCTTTTGATGTGCCTTCATTTGGTGATGCCGGACAAATATTCGACCCTTTTGTTTATTTAGGATTGTTATCCGGTATAACGAAAAACATTACCCTTGGCGTATCAAGTATTGTATTACCGACAAGGCATCCAGCCCATGTTGCTAAGGCAGCGGCAAGTGCCGATGTTTTATCTAAAGGGCGATTAGTTTTAGGCGTTGCCTCTGGTGATAGATCCGAAGAATACCCTGCATTGAATGAATCATATGACGATCGCAGCATTCGTTTTCGAGAAAGTTTTTCTTATATAAAAAGAATGTGGCAAGACAAGCCAGCCTTTAATAATCACTATGGCCAGCTTGACGGCAACATCAATATGTTGCCTAAACCCGTTTCCAACAAGCTTCCTTTAATTATTACGGGAAGTAGCCAACAAAACATCAGTTGGATTGCTGAGAATAGTAATGCTTGGATGACTTACCCAAGGAAACTTGACGACCAAACTCATGTGATTAATCATTTTCAACACAAGGTAAAAGAAGCTGGTAGAGCGGTTCAACCCATTATGCAGCCACTTTATATTGATTTAGTTGATGATCCAGACTTTCCCCCAACGCCTATTCACCTAGGCTTTAGGATTGGAACTCGCCATCTTATTAATTATTTAAGCTCGTTAGAAAGTATTGGCGTAAATCACGTTGCACTGAACTTACGATTTAATCAATTGAATATTCCGGCAACATTAAAACGTATTGCAGATGAAATATTACCCAATTTTTCTGCTTAATTTATGACTTAACTTTACTATTTTAAGGGCAACAACATGAGAAAAGTAATTCTAATCACAGGTGCAACCGACGGTATTGGCCTAGAAACCGCAAAGCTTTTAGCGGCGGCTGGTCATGATTTATTAATACATGGCCGTAGTATTGCAAAGTTAAACACTATTAAAAAACTATTATCGACAATACCCAATGCAGGAAGCATCAACAGTTACTTAGCTGATTTATCTGCTTTTTCTGATGTTAAAAAATTGATAGTAGATATTAAAAATGAACATAAAAACCTTGATGTACTCATTAATAATGCAGGTGTGTTTAAAGCTAGTAATACAACAACACCCGAAGGATTAGATGTTCGATTTGTTGTTAATACTATTTCTCCCTATAGCCTTGCTCAAGCGCTTTTATCCTTACTTGGCAATTCAGGACGAATTATTAACCTTTCTTCTGCTGCCCAATCACCTGTATACATTGAAGCATTACTTGGCAAGGCCGAACTAAGTGACATGGAAGCTTATGCCCAAAGCAAGTTAGCCATTACTATGTGGAGTAAAGTGCTTGCCGACAAACTTAATGGCGAAGGGCCAACAGTTATTGCCGTTAATCCTGGATCTTTACTTGCCTCAAAAATGGTAAAAGAAGGGTTTGGTTTTGAAGGCCATGATTTAAGTATTGGCGCTAAAATATTAGTACGTATGGCACTAGAAGACGGTATTGCTAAACATACCGGTGAGTATTTTGATAACGACATTGGACAGTTTTCTCAACCACACCCAGATGGGTTAAATCCAAAAAAATCGGCAGCCGTGATTGAAGCGATAGAAACCATTATAAACCTAAACTAACAATAATTAGTGCTATCTTTAACAGTGTGCTTGAGGCAATTTCTATCACTTTACCTAATTATCTATAAGATAATAGGTTTTACGAATGTAATATTTTAGCGTACTAATTACGGGGTAGTATTAGTTTCAGATGAAAGAGCCCGTGCTTTACTTTTAGCTCTTTTTTTTCTTTGCTCTTTTTTACTCGCTAATACTACGGTATTTATAAACTCGGCTGATTTCTTGGCGGGGTTATAAGCAATTTCAATAATATTACCGTTATATTCGATAATATCGCCATGACGAATCTTTTTACGCTTTTGAACAACAACATTATTATTTACTAAAACATTACCTTCACTGATCATGGTTTTAGCTTCGCCACCACCAACCATATTGGCTATTTTAAGGAGTTTAAAAAGTTCTATCGGTTCAACACAAATGTCGAAAGTTGGGTGTTCAGACATGAAATACGCCTAATGGTTCTAAAAAATAAGATTATTACTATTCTAGCACGCATTGCATAAAACTTATATTAACGATACTTTTATGCTGAACAAGAATATCCGGTAAATAACGAATGTTAGAATACGCCAAAACGTTAGTTACCAAGGGTAAAAACTAAATATCAAAACAATTTTTAAATGATTACTAACGGACAGATTTACTTAAAATTTATCGTAAAACACCTGTTAAATTAAGCGCTTTGCACACGCATAATTTGATTTTCAATATCAATTAAATGACCGGTTTTAAGCCAAACTTTTGCACCTTTTTTACCCGCTTTAGCGTGAATTTCACTATGTACAGGAACACGTAGCCAGCTATGCTTTGTTAACGTATCTTTTTGCTCATTTAATGAGCCTGACAATACCAGTAATTCAGCGCCCTTTGCTACATTCAGTGTTATTTCAGCACCCGGTTCAAAATGTAATAAGCTCACTTCTTCAATAGGGTCTTTATACAAAGGAGTAACATGTATTCCCTTAAAATCTGCATGGGGAACACTGCCCATAAAATCTGTTTGCAAGCATACATGCGTTCTATCATTAGGCTGAAACTGCCATAACTTTACCAATATAACGCAACCCGTTGCTGAACTTGGCTGATGTTTAGATTGCGGTGGGTTTCTAATATAAGAGCCAGCAGGAAAACTGCCATGTTCGTCTTGAAATATACCCTCAAGCACAATAAATTCTTCACCCCCCGTGTGTACATGAGGTGAAAATTCACTACCGGGCGCATACCGTACTATGGTTGTCGCACGAGCAACTTCAGCGCCTACTCTATCAAGGGGTCTTCTATGCACACCCGGCATAGGTGATTCAATCCATTCAAGAGAGTCGCTATGCACAACAACACGTTGACTAAAATCTGCAGCAATTTTCATTTTTAGTTCCTCAATTTAATTAACCTAACCTAACTTAACCTAAGCTCAACTTAGTTAATAAAAACAAAAGGTCGATAAACATCGACCTTTGCTGTGTATTTCACTATTGACGATTAAGTCATATGGAAGAAACAAAGTTTATTTCCATCTAAATCATAAACATATGAACCATAGAAGAAATCAAAACGTTGTCCAGGTTCACCAGCATCAGTAGCGCCTAATTCAATTGCTTTATTATAAAGCGCTTTTGCACCTTCAATAGAGCCACCAGGAATAGCAACTTGCTGTCCATTACCACAACTTTGTTCTTCATTATTGTGAGGAATACATACCGCTAACATTGCACCGCCAGCTTCTGTTCCATAAAATTTAATTCTATCCATTTCCATTACTCTTTTACCGCCAACTAGCTCAAGTAAAGCATCGTAAAAAGAAACAGCTTTGTCTAGGTCTTTTGAACCAATAGTAGTATATCCAATCATTGTTAATACCTTCATTTTATAAGTTAAATGAGTAAACATATTTGTAAGTTGTTAGTGGAATAGCCTTATAAATACATTTTGCTTCGAACGAGGGAATATTATCTACCTACTAGTAGGTAGTCAACGATTTATTTTAATCCGTTCTTAAAAAACACTTATAAATGCCAGTAAGACAAAACATAACAACCTGATTTAAAGGTTAATTTTATTATTTTATAAAAAACAAATAATTATTAAACCTTTCAAGCAGAGGTTTAGACAGGCTAATAATTAGCAATAAAAATTGACATTCTCTTAAACAAAGCTCACGCTGCACACAAACTACCACTTGGTAGGTAGGTGTTTTTTTAAGGTTGAATATCCGTAGTGCCATCAAGCCTGACTAGCTTGATTACGTTAATAAAGTTAATGTAATTCACTGCAATTTCTTCAAAGTAAAATGCCTTGTAATGGACAATCTACTGTTAGATAATTGCCCGTCAAGTCATAGGAAGATGATCATGAGTAAAAAAGAAGAGCTCTTAAAAATCGCCGAAAATAAAGTACGCCAAGGCGGTTACAACAATTTTAGTTTTAGAGAAATTGCCAATGAAGTAGGCATTAAGAGTGCCAGTGTGCATTATCACTTTCCTACAAAAGCTGATTTAGGGGCTGAGCTAGCACATCAATATACCGACGCTTTTTTAGCGGCATTAGGTGATGTTGACGACATTAAAGCACGAGGCGAAAACCCTATTGATATTTACACTCAAATTTTCAAAGGTGCATTACTAACTGATGATAAAATGTGTTTATGTGGATTATTAGGTGCTCAAAACGAAAGCTTACCAGAAAAAGTGCAAGTTGAAGTAAAACGCTTCTTTGATAAAAACTTAACTTGGTTACATGCTGCACATACCGCCAATGGCGAAGCTAACCCCGCTCATGCTGCAATAACCACAGTAAGTTTACTTGAGGGTGCAATGATGATTAGCAAAGCCCTAAACGACCATAGCTACTTTACACTTGCGACTCAATAATTGGGCATACTGAACTCGATTCAGGATCTCAATCGTTATGCTATTACCCTTGGATATTCCGTATTAAGAGCCTTATTGTTACTAAATTATCAGGTTAAACATTACCGTTATTGTCATTAGGCGGTTCACCGCTTTCATCCTCATTTTGTACTTCTTCCTGCTTTATTCTTTCCAGTTTTTTGATTTCTTGGGCTGGAATTGGAAAAATAGATATTAGCGGGAAAATAGCTAGAAATACAAAGGCTCCTTTGGGCATCCTCTTACTCCAAACCACTAACCTATACATTCCTCGAAATATAAATAAAATAAAAACGACGACCAAGCAGTAATAAACAATGCTATCTATATCAATTGTATTTAATAAGTCCATCTGCTCTCCTAATCGGTCATCTAAAATATATGGGGAGATTATTAAGAATATTCAAGTAGTTGTTACACGTTTGTAAACATATCAATCAACAAGCAAGCACCTAAGCCAATTGTTCCTTGTCCTTTTCAGTGACTTGCTATATTTCAACACGCTATACGTATAAAATTGTTCACTTAATTAATGAAGCGGGTATTAAACTTATCAATATACTCAGATACGATACAATTACAGCACATAACACCCATACTGAAAGCTTGTTTACTACCCTTTGCTGCATACCAAGAGATTAAATGATGACGTTAGATTCAACAAATAAAGAATATAACCTGTTAGCACAATGTATAACATCGCTTAATAGTGTTAATTTTTCACAACAACTAGTTGAATTTATTGATTATTTTATCGACTATGATTGTCTGCTTATTCTTGGTTATCGACAGGGAAAACACCCCATCTACTTGTATGACTCTATTGATTCTAAACGAGAGTTACTTTTTCAGCGTTATTTAATACATTCATTTGTTTACGACCCGTTTTATATTGCTTTAACCCAAAATAATATTGAAGGCGTATATAGCTTACAAGACGTTATCTCAGATATTGGCGAATATAAAAACTATCAACAAGAGTTTTATCACGAAACCAATTGGCAAGATGAATTAGGCTTAACGGTGCGTATTGATGCAGCACGATGGGTTGTTATTTACTTTGGCTACACGCAGACAGAAAAAAAATTTACCGAACAACAAAAGCAACAATTAAAAAATCGTTACCCGCTAATACAAGCGTTATGTCATCAGCATTGGTCACATGACACCTTTGTTTTAGGCAGCTCTAAACACAGCAATATCAGCCAAGCGATCAAGGAAGGAGTCGCGACTTTTGGTAAAGATCTACTAACGTTAAGAGAGCAAGAAATAACAGCGCTATTAGTACAAGGGTATGACTCTAAAGATGTTGCCGCGCATTTGTCGATAACCATTGGCACAGTGAAAAACCATCGTAAACGCATATATTCACAGCTCAACGTTGCTTCGTTAAGTGAATTATTTCAGTTGTTTTTAAATCATATCGCTCGCAATTAATTCTATTCTCTATCCCTTTAGGGACATTGTTGAGATGTATTAACTTCTTTAACCTAGCTTTACTCATTACTTAAATAAAACAGTTAAAGCTAGAGTAAAAATATGACCACTCAACTATTGAACGATATATCCCAACGCGGTTTAATTTCTCAGATCAGCCAACAAGAAGAACTTGGTAACCTATTACAAACACCGCAAGTGGTTTATTGTGGCTTTGATCCAACAGCAGGAAGTTTGCATATTGGACACTTAGTGCCGTTGCTGATGCTAAAACGATTTCAAGATGCTGGCCATCAATGTATTGCCTTAATTGGTGGCGCAACGGGTTTAATAGGCGATCCAAGCTTTAAAGCCACAGAAAGGTCATTAAACACCAAGCAAACGGTTCAACAATGGGTTGATTCATTGTCTGCACAAATACAAGGAGTAATGACGGCACATTTAGCACAACCGCTAACCATTCAAAACAATGCCGAGTGGATTGGCTCAGTGAATATACTCGATTTCTTTCGCGATGTCGGTAAGCATTTCTCTGTTAACGCAATGATAAATAAAGAGTCGGTCAAACAACGATTACTGCGTCCAGAGCAAGGACTTTCGTTTACTGAATTTAGTTACTCATTACTACAGTCTTTTGATTTTGCAGAGCTAAATAAACGTTTTGGCTGCTGTTTACAAATAGGCGGTAACGACCAATGGGGCAATATTGTGAGTGGTATTGATCTAACTCGTCGCCTTAATAAAACTAAAGTGTACGGGTTAACGCTGCCACTCATTACTAAATCAGATGGCACCAAGTTTGGTAAAACCGAAGGTGGTGCAATCTGGCTTGATCCAAGCAAAACTTCACCTTATGCCTTTTACCAGTTTTGGTTCAACACCGACGATGCCGATGTATACCACTTCCTACGTTACTACACCTTCTTGTCTAATGAAGAGATTGATGAAATTCAACGTACCGATCAATTAAGTAAAGGCAAACCTAAAGCGCAGCAAATATTGGCCGAGCAACTCACGCATTTTGTGCATGGTGAAGTAGGTTTAAACAGTGCAATGCGTATCAGTTTGTCGTTATTTAATGGCAATGTGCAGCAATTAAGCTTATCAGAGCTAACACAACTTGAACTAGACGGGTTAGATGTTATCACTGTCGGTCACAATAGTAATATATGTGACTTGTTAGTTACCGCTAAGCTTGCTAATTCAAAGCGTATTGCTAGAGAGTTGATAAGCAATAATGCCATTAAAGTGAACGGCGAACGAATCAACCATGTAGAGGCATCGTTAGACTTTCCACTCTTTGACCGTTTTTGGATTATCCAGCGCGGCAAAAAGCAATTTAAGCTGATCAAAAAACAGTAATTTAGTGATTGTTAAAAATATTGGGGGTTAGGTTGCAACGAAGCTGATTCTAATGGTTTTAATAATATTTAATACTTAACGTTCTAATTAGCTTCATATAATATATTGTATATTGATATCTTAATGTAATAAGGAAGTTATAGCCCATGATCTTCAAATAAAAAAACTCAAAGTATCAATTCTCCGACGATAAAGGAAGGCAGCAAAAACAAGACGAAGACGTTGCCTTAAGCAATTAGAAGTATTAAATAGAGAAGGATTTTCATGAATCAAACTGGCATTTACGAACAGTTAATCACGCAGTTAGTTGAAAGTAATTTAGACCGCGACGCTTTTTATGTTGGTGAAAGAAAACTAGAAGCTGGCGAAGCGGCAACATGGTTATCAAGATTCTTAACCCGTTTGATTGAAATAGCTATGGACTCAGTGCCTAGTGGTGACACTCGAATTCATGATCAAATTAACTTAGCCAATACTATCGTTAAATGGCTAAGCACTCATATTAAAGATGAAGAACTCATTAGTGAAAACCTGTTAGACAGCCAAGGAAAAATACTTACCGCGCTATTTGATAAAGCTAATCCTATCTCTGCTGATCTCCCAAAATACGTTGACGCCATCATGCCAATAACAGGGCTAACGCAAAGTGAGTTATTTTGTGGCAGTAATGTAGGCATCTCGTTAGAAACTGAAATTAAAAGAGAAATACAATCATCTGACAAAATCTATTGGCTAGTATCATTTATTAAGTGGGCTGGCATTCGTATATTTAAAAAAGAATTAGAATCTTTTACTCGGAGTGGCAAACAATTAAAAATAATTACCACCTCGTATATGGGTGCAACGGACGCCAAAGCGGTTGAGTTTTTAGCATCTCTTCCTAATACCGAAGTAAAACTCAGTTACAACACCAACCGCGAACGCTTACACGCTAAATCTTATTTGTTTATGCGCAATACGGGCTTTCATACTGGCTACATTGGCTCGTCTAATTTATCGCATTCAGCGTTAACCAGTGGTTTAGAGTGGAACTTGAAAATTACCTCTAAAGAAATTCCGCATATCATTGATAAATCGTTAAGTACCTTTGAAACCTACTGGGAATCACCTGACTTTGAATACTTTGATGGTGAAATAGAAAGTCGTGAAAAATTAACTAACGCACTTCAAGAAGCCAAAGGTAGTTTTAGTAATACATCAACTAACTTCTACTTTGATATAAAACCGCATTCACACCAGCAAACCATATTAGAAAAGTTACAAGTTGAGCGTGAATTACATAATCGCTACCGAAACCTAGTAGTTGCCGCAACAGGCACAGGTAAAACTATTATTTCAGCATTTGATTTTGCCAATTTTTACCGTGATAACCCAGAAGCTAATTTTCTATTTATTGCACATCGTGAAGAAATTTTAAAACAAGCGCAAGGTGCATACCGTGGCGTTTTAAAAAATAGCAGCTTTGGTGAATTATGGGTTGGCAATAACAAACCAAATAAGTACCAACACTTGTTTGCTTCTATTCAAAGCCTAAATTCAAAAATGAGTAATCAATTAGATACACTTAACTTGAGTGAAGATTATTTTGACTACATTGTTATTGATGAAGTACATCACGTTTCAGCCAGTAGTTATCGTGCAGTATTAAAACACTTTAGCCCTAAAATATTACTCGGTTTAACGGCAACACCAGAGCGCCATGACGGTACAGATATATTAAGTGATTTTTGCAACGTCATCGCGGCAGAAATTCGATTACCAGAAGCGATCAATCAACGACACCTTTCACCGTTTCAATACTTTGCTATTGACGATGATACCGACCTAACCAAAATATCATGGTCTAGAGGCCGTTATGATATTGCTGAGTTAACCAATTTATATACGCATAACGATCAACGTGTTTTACGCATTTTACAAAGCCTTGATGAAGTCGTAACCGACATAACACAAATGCGCGCATTAGCTTTTTGTGTCAGTAAAGAACACGCCACATTTATGACGCAAAAGTTCACGTTAAAAGGCATTGCTTGTGGCGTATTAACCAGCGACAACAGCAAAGATCGCGAGGTAATGCAGCAGGCGTTAAAATCGAAACAAATTAACATTTTGTTTGTTGTTGATATTTTTAACGAAGGTGTCGATATTCCAGATCTAGATACTTTATTGTTTTTACGACCAACCGAAAGTTTAACCATATTTTTGCAACAACTTGGGCGCGGTTTACGTTTAACCGATAACAAAGAATGTTGTACCATTTTAGATTTTGTTGGCAATTCGCGGCCTGAGTATGACTTTTCAAGTAAGTTCAGAGCACTAACAGGTAAAACCAATCAATCTATTGATAAAGAGATCAAGCAAGGTTTCCCTCATCTACCTTTAGGTTGTCGTATTGAGTTGCAAGAAAAAACACAAGCGATGATATTACAAAATATTAGCCGAGCGACATTAAATAGAAATCGATTAATTAGCTTAATTAACAACTTCCCACATATAACAACATTACCATTAACGCTAACCAACTTTTTACATATTTATGAACAGTACAAGCTTGAAGATATTTATAAAGTGAAGCTTGGGAAGTTTGGTGGTTGGTTCACATTACTCAATAAAGCTAAAGACAATGAGATTGTTGAACAAGAAAAAGATATTTACGCTGCTTACTATCGCGCCATTAATAACCGTTTATTAAGTTGTACGTCTATTTCATATTTGCGTTTTTTACAGAAATTAGTTCAAGCTGATTTTTCATTAAGTGCAGTAGAAAACGCCAATAAAGATGCAAAGTTACTTTCATTAATGTGCCATTACGACTTTTGGGATAATGCAGGTAATAAGCTTGGTTTTGATAATATCGAACAGAGTTTAGCCGCGCTAAAACATCCAGAACTACAAGCAGAGTTAGCAGAAGTAATTGCGTTATTAATTGACCGTTTAGACGTAAATGAATTTGCGATGCCAAAAGTGAAGAATACCGTTGTCGATAGCACACCATTAAGTATGCACGTTCGTTATCCAAAAGAACATATTCTTGTGGCCTTTGGTGATAGTACTTTTAGCAAAAAATCATCGAGTCGTGAAGGTGTGCTTAATGTAGCCAATGCTAATACTGAATTGCTTTTTGTTACCCTTAATAAATGTGAAAGTCAGTTCACAGCAACCACCATGTATCACGATTACGCAATAAGTCCGACTTTATTCCATTGGCAAACACAAAATAGCGCTAAACCAACATCAGGTCGTGGTTTAGGTTATATCGAGCAAAAGAAAAACAACAAAACTTTCATTTTATTTGTACGTGAACAAGCCAAAGATGAAAGCGGTAGAACTATGGGTTTTGTTAACTTTGGCCCTGTTGATTTTGTAAAATATGAAGGTAGCCAACCAATGAATATTACATGGAAATTAAAACACCCCATGCCAGCGTATTTGTGGCATGAGACAGCTAAGCTGGCGGTGGGTTAATTATATATTAAAAACTCATCAAGTTAGTTGTTTACGAGGTTGATTCTACCATTCCCTCAACTGCTGCATTTCTTTCAACCGCCCGCGCTGCATTACCAGTGCTTCAAACAAATCATCTATTGATTCATTGTCTGAGTTTAACCCCGGTAGGGCAATATTCGCTTCGGCAAAAAAGCGTTTAAGTTGGCGGTTTTCAACTTGTGTTTCAGCGGTGATTTCTGGTGTTTCAGGAAACATCTTAGTGCTGATTGCATAACCAGCGGACATCTCATTTACTTCATCTTTCTGTGCCGTTGTAGCAGCTTTTGTATTTATATCGGCTTTTTTATTGTCAGTTGTCACATCATTAAGCCATGCTGCTTGCCACCAATGTTGAATGCGTTCTTTCGATTGCGTTAACTTATGCTCAGTGGGTAGTCGGTCGCTTTTTTGATTGTTGATAACGCTATCGGTGGGCAGTAAATTCCATAAGTCGTTATTAGGCCAGCGCGAAAATGGCATGCTGTGATCTATGTCAAATTTATTCTTTAATGCTTTAGCCGACCAAACACATTGCGCTACTTCAGGTGACTTGTGCTTTACTTGCTCAAAACGTTTACGTACTTCTGTGGTGGTGCGCACAGGCTCTAACCAGTTTAACGCTTGATGTAAATAGTATTGGTTTTCAGGTGATGCGTGTTGGCTGTTCCCCGCATAACCCGCCATGGTTTTCACCCATTCGCTGACTAAAACAGGTTCAATCCAACAAGCGTAGCGATTAAAAGCCAACCAAGTTGATTCTGGTAATGAAAATTCACCCCATTGTTCAAGTGATTGTAAATCAAGAAACAAGCTGTCTTTCGCTTTAACGGTTCTATTGGCTACTTCAAATACAGGCTTGTCGCTGTTAGATTCTTGATTTGGAAAGGTAATGTATTTACACGGCATATTTTTAATATTACTTACCGCCGCCGATAATGTTTTATGTAGTGCAATAGCATCATTACCGACAAACAAGTTGCCAATACGATAATCTGATGCTGTTCTGTGGGTTAATTTGTGCCAACCATCGGCTTTCATAAAGCCCATATTAGGGTTTTTATTCGGGGTTTGAAAAAGCTTCCGGTCATCAATTAAATCTTTGTATTGATGACACCAGTAAAGCGCCACTAAACCAGCAGGTAAAATAACTCGGTCACCAAAAGGTGAGCTTTCTCTACGAAGTACAGCACCGGGGTGACCATCAGCAATGCGCAGTAAAACTCTTAACAAGGCGAGCTTATGTGTCGCAGATTTACCGTCGTTTAAGGCAACGTGGCGAATAAAAGGGAAAGCGCCGCTACCATCGTCTGGTAGTTGCAGCACCACGGTTTGCCAAGAAACATGATTACGGCCTAGTTTATCTGTTTCTTTTACGGTTTCTAGCTTGGTAAATAAACCAACGTCGGCAGCCAGTTGTTTTAATTCATCGGCACACACATCAAACATTTTTCGGGTTTTGTAGTCGTCAGCGGTTTGTCCATGACGCAGTGAAATAACGAGTTTGCCACCAGGTTTAAGTAGGTTTGCCAATTTACGTATTGAACGAGCGCGATCACTCGGTGGAATATGCATCCAAACAGCACTGAGTAAAATTAAATCAAAACTAACTTCTTGTTGAGTCACCTTGGTGAGTGCTGGTAATGAATCGTCTAGCCATTTTACCTTGATATCTTTTGTCGTATTTTGCCCAATAAGTGCCAATGATTGTGCCGGTTCAACAGCAAAAATTTGAATATTATTGTTGGTTTGATGAGTGTGGGCAGCTAGTTCGGCAAAGTATTTAGCATCACGGCCTGAGCCTGCTCCAAGATCTAAAATACGCGCATTAGGATTTTCAATTATTGATGGCAAAAGCTGCAACCAACTTTGGTGAACCTCTTCAAACGACTTGGAAAGGTATTGTTGCGCTAATCCTGTAGCATTATCGTTATAAAATCGATTGTTCAATTACTTAACCCTAAGTGTCACTGAAACATACAAATTTTTCTTCCATGTTAGTTAGAATCTCAAACCTTCTCAGTATTGTCAAAGTTAATTCTTTAAAACGCTATTAAGATCAATATATTAATTTGCTTCGCTTCTTGCTTGTATTTTCTCTATACCTTAACTAATTCTTAAGTCGAGCTCATGAAATTAATCGCTAAATAAAGAATTCCTGATTATCTAATCCCTTAATTAATAAAGAAATAGTGTTAACTGGGCCTAATGTAAACACGAAAAGTTTTTAAACTAAGTTGACTTTAACATACCGATAGGTACAATACATTCAATTCACAGATACCGATCGGTACAAATTAATATAAATCAATACAAATAGGAAAATATTATGACAACATTAACTACGCACACAATTGAATCAGCACCAGCAGCAAGCAAGCCATTATTAGAAGGTTCAGTAAAGGCGTTCGGCATGTTACCAAACTTACATGGCGTTTTAGCAAGCTCTCCTCAAGCACTTGAAGGCTATCAAATACTTCACAAGTTATTTGGTGAAACTTCATTTGATGCAGAAGAGTTAACGGTTGTTTGGCAAGGAATCAATGTTGAGCACGGTTGTCACTATTGTGTACCAGCGCATACAGGTATTGCTCATTCAATGAAGGTTAATCCTGAGTTAACAGAAGCGTTACGTAATCAAGAATCAATGCCAACAGCTAAGTTACAAGCATTATTAGATATGACGCTTATTATTGTGCGTAATCGTGGTAATGTAACGCAAGAAGAATTGAATAAATTCTACGAAGCTGGTTATGGTGAACAACAAGTTTTAGAAATTATATTAGGCCTTGCTCAAAAAGTAATTAGTAACTACACAAATCACATTGGCAATACACCTGTTGATGATGCATTTGCACAGTTTGCTTGGACTAAAAAGTAAGACTACAACGCATATTTACGTTTAGGAGTGACAATAATGTTAGAGCAATATATACCACCCGAAATTTGGACTCATGACGCTGAAAGTGGCGGTAAGTGGGCCAATATCAATCGTCCCGTTTCTGGGGCGACACATGATAAAGCCTTACCTATTGGAGAACATCCGCTACAGTTGTATTCCATGGGTACGCCAAATGGCCAAAAAATAACAATCATGCTAGAAGAGCTATTGGCACTAGGTAAAGATGCACAATATGATGCTCACATGATTAAAATTGGTGAAGGTGATCAGTTTTCATCGGGTTTTGTAACCATTAATCCTAACTCTAAAATTCCAGTGCTAGTTGATAACAGTTATGACACGCCACTGCCTGTTTTTGAATCGGCCTCAATTTTAGTGTACTTAGCAGAGAAGTTTGATGTTTTGTTGCCAAAAGACACTGTTAAGCGCGCACAGGTGATGAATTGGTTATTTTGGTTACATGGCTCTGCACCTTATTTAGGTGGCGGCTTTGGACACTTCTATAATTATGCTCCGGAAAAATTTGAATATGCGATTGATCGTTTTACCATGGAAATTAAACGACAATTAGATGTGTTAGATAAGCAGCTAGCCAAAAATGAATTCATTGCGGGTGATGAGCTAAGTATCGCCGATATTGCAACGTGGCCATGGTATGGCAACCTAGTGTTAGGAGAGCTTTACAGCGCTAAAACATTCCTACAAGTAGATGATTACACACATGTTCAACGTTGGGCAAAAGCAATGTTAGCTCGTCCAGCTTTTCAACGTGGCCGTATCGTCAATAAAACTTGGGGAGAAGCGTGGGAACAGCTTGAGAATCGTCACAACGCTGAAGACATTGATAAGGTGTTAGCGCTACAGCCTGAATAACCTGGGCTTAATAACAACTTAAGTTATTAACTTAGCTGAAATAGCACAACAAATACTAAGGCAAAACAACATTACAGTTGTTTTGCCTTTTTTGTCTCTGCACATTGGTCGCGACCTAACCACCTTATAACGTTTTCATCGTTACCGCTTATAACAAAGCAGCAATAACGCGGCAAGAATAAACAAACGACAATGCCTTACCCCTTATTTATACCTAGTTATGCTGTTAACCAACTCAGCATAAATATTACCAGTAATTGTCAACTTAAACGGCTGTTAACGCGATAGTATTAACAGTATTGATAAGAGTAAGTACAGACGATAAAAACAAAAAAACCGGCTAATGCCGGTTTTTATTATGTTAAACAAGTTTTACATAGGTTGCTTACAGAACCATAGTGCTTTTAAGCTTGTTCAACGCATTTTTCTCTAATTGACGAACACGTTCAGCAGAAATTTGGTATTTGTCAGCCAAATCTTGCAACGTTGTTTTGTCTTCTGCTAACCAACGCGTTTTAATAATGTCTTGGCTACGTTCATCTAACGCAACTAATGCTGTCGATAAACGTGTGTTTGCATGATCTTCCCAGTTAGCATTTTCTACTTCAACGGCTAAATCTGATTGTTTATCTTCCAGATATAACGCCGGAGAGAAGTTTCCAGCACTTGCGCCATCATCTTCGTCTGAAGACAATTCAAATGCTTGGTCATGGCTGCTCATGCGATTTTCCATTTCCAACACATCTTTAGTGCTTACACCTAATGTTTCAGCAACTGTATTTACTTCATCATTACTGAACCAACCTAAACGCTTTTTATTTTTACGTAGGTTAAAGAATAATTTACGTTGTGCTTTTGTAGTTGCAACTTTAACTATGCGCCAGTTTTTTAAAACAAACTCATGAATTTCTGCTTTGATCCAATGAACTGCAAATGACACTAAACGTACACCCACCTCAGGGTTAAAACGTTTAACAGCTTTCATTAAGCCAACGTTGCCTTCTTGTACCAAATCGGCTTGTGCTAAGCCATAGCCTGAATAACCTTTAGCTACATGAATAACAAAACGTAAATGCGACATAATAAGCTTTTGTGCAGCTTGTAAATCATTGTCATTATAGAGGCGAGTCGCGAGATCTTGCTCTTCTTCAGCGGTAAGCATAGGAATGCTATATGCTGATTGCATGTAAGATTCAATACTGCCACTTCGTGGTACGGTAAGTTGCATTGTATCACTCATATAAATAACCTCTGTTTTTTACCAAATTTTTTTACTTAAAAAAGATTTCTTCACTCGAAATTATAACATAAATGAAGCTAGTTAACTATAGATGCCTTGCTAGCAACCTTGAGCGAGCATAAACATTATCTTAATAGATAGGGCAAAACAAGATGAACTTTCATTAATTTTATGAAATATTTGTTAAAAAGTGTGTTTTATCGGTTTTTTATTTTAAAAACATAAAGATAACTTAATAACGAATAATGTGTGAAATCAAGATTATTCTGCGTTAGGTTCAATAGCACGAATATGTTTACGTACAGAGATATAGCTACCTGCTAAACCTAAAATAACCGCTATCGCTATCAGCAATAAAGCTTCATTAAATGCTAAGCCCTGTAATTGGAAATTACTTTGATATAAATCGGTTAATTCACTGATAGAGCCAGTTAAATATTGCGCCAATATTGCGACTGATAAACACGATAATAATCCGCCAAAAACCCCATACCACATGCCACTATACAAAAAAGGTCTTTGGATAAAGCTGTCTGTTGCGCCAACAAGTTTCATTACAGCAATCGCATCTTTTTGGTTCAAAATTGCTAAGCGAATAGTGTTACCTACAATTAATACCACCGACAGACATAATAGCAAAGCAACACCAATCACAATATCTTCTATAAGACGTGCTACAGCTTCTAGACGTGTTAGCCATTCTAAATCAAGTTTACCTTGATCAACTTCACGTTCTTGTTTTAGTTTTGCTAATAATTCATTGGCGGCACTGGCTTGACTAGAACGCTCGGTAGGCGAGACTAAAATAGTTGCTGGCAAAGGATTTTCATTCAAATATTCTAACGATTCGCCAAAACCAGATAATATTTTAAACTCTTTCAGCGCTTGCTGAGCAGAAATATAGCGAACGTCACTCACTTCCGAATATAACTTAATACGTTTTACTAGGTTCTCTGCACTTTTTTCTGTGGTGGATAATTTTAAAAAAAGCGTGATTTGTGATGCACTGTCCCATTGTTCACTCACTTGCTGAGCATTTTTTACAAACAAATGTAATGTTGCTGGTAAGGCTAAGCTAATACCTAAGACAAACACGGTCATTACTGAGGTAAAAGGTGTTCGCCATAAGTCACCTAAACTGCCCACAGCTTGTTGTAAGTGACGAATAGGTAAGGTTAATAAGCTTCTTAAAAATGAAGTTCGTTGACTTAATCCACTTGAGTGTAAGTTGTTACTCATAAGCCGCTCCTTGTGCCTGTAAACCATCAACAATACCATCATTAATCATGGTACCTTCTTTTAATGTTAAGGTGCGATATCTCATGCGAGCAATTAAGCCAAGATCATGTGTCGCAATAAGTACCGTAACACCGGCGGCATTAAATTCTTCAAAGAGGCGAATAATATCAAGGGATAATTTTGGATCTAAGTTACCAGTAGGTTCATCAGCAAGCAGAATGGGGGGTTTATTAACAATAGCGCGAGCAATGCCAACCCGCTGTTGTTCTCCACCTGACAACATATGAGGAAAACACTTTAGTTTTGCACTTAAATGTACTTTATCTAGCGCAGTTTCAACACGTTTTTTAATTTCTCGGTGGCTAACGCCTTCAATAATTAATGGTAAGGCTACATTATCAAAAACGGTTCGGTCTTTAAGTAGGTTATGGCTTTGAAAAATCATGCCTATGCCACGTCGAACATAAGGAATTTGATTATAAGTAATGCTAGCAAGTTCGGTGTTGTTAACCAATATACTACCCGAACTTGGTTTTTCCATCATAGAGATTAGCTTTAGGAGCGTACTTTTACCTGCACCTGAATGACCTGTTAGAAAGGCCATTTCACCGGCTTGTAGCTCGAAGTTCACTTGTTTTAAAGCAAGAAAACCACCAGGATAAGTTTTGTTTACATGGCTAAAGCTAATCATAATTATTGTTTTTTAAGCATATTTTTAAAGAAGTCTTGTTTTAGTTTATTACTCTTTCACAAACAAAGCATCAATAAAATCATTACCATTAAATGGACGAAGATCATCAATACCTTCACCAACACCTAAATAGCGAATTGGAATATTATGTTTATCCGCAATGGCAAAGACCACACCACCTTTAGCTGTTCCGTCTAATTTAGTAACGGTTAAGCCAGTTAAACCAACGGCTTCATCAAATAACTTAGTTTGACTTAAGGCATTTTGACCTGTGCCAGCATCAAGGGTTAGCATAACTTCGTGAGGAGCATTTACATCGAGTTTTTTCATTACTCTAACAACTTTTTTAAGCTCTTCCATTAGGTGTGCTTTATTTTGTAAACGCCCTGCTGTATCAGCAATAATAACATCTATTTTACGTGCTTTAGCAGCACTTATTGCATCAAAAATTACTGATGCGCTATCAGCACCGGTATGTTGAGCAATAACGGGAATATTATTACGTTCGCCCCATACTTGTAATTGTTCTACTGCGGCAGCTCTAAAAGTATCACCTGCTGCTAACATAACCGATTTACCTTCGGCTTGAAATTGTTTTGCTAGCTTACCAATGGTTGTTGTTTTACCAACGCCGTTAACACCAACCATTAACATCACAAATGGTCCATCACTGTCAGGGATAACTAATGGTTGATCAACTTTTTCAATAACCTTTTTTAACTCTACTTTTAATAACTCGTAAAGCGCTTCAGCATCTTTTAACTGCTTACGATTAGCACTTTGCGTTAACGAGTCAATAATTTTCATGGTAGTTTCAATACCAATATCAGCCAATAGTAATTGAGTTTCTAGCTCTTCAAATAAATCATCATCAATTTGCTTGCCTCGGAACAGGTCAAATAAACCACCACCTAAATTTTGGCGTGTTTTACTTAAACCTTTTTTCAGTCGAGCAAAAAAGCCAAGTTTCTCTTCTTTTTTCTCTTCTGTTTTCTCTTCTTCAATAACAGCTGGAACTTCAACTGCCTCAGGCGTTTCTAATATTTCAGGTTCATCTGCTGATTCATCAAGCGGCTCAGTTGTTGCTATCACTTCTTCAGAAACAGGCAATTCAACTTCGGTAGAGACTGGTAATTCTGCCGCTACTTCTTCCGATGTAAAAGACTCAGGTTCTAGCTCCACAGCTTTGGCTGTAATAGGCTCTGGTACTACTTCCTTAGGGGTAAGCAACTCTGACTGTGGCTCTATTTCCGCAGGTGTGAGCGGCTCTGGCTCTATTTCCTTATGTGTGAGCGGCTCTGGCTCTGGCTCTGGCTCTGGCTCTGGCTCTGGCTCTGGCTCTGGCTCTGGCTCTGGCAGAATATCTTCAACCTTTACTTCTGCCTTAGCAATAACTTCTTCAGTAACACTAACGTCACCAGCTTCATTAACTTCTTTTTTATCAATAGTTTCTGATTCTATAGCTGCTTGTTCTGCAGGCGTATTATTTTCATCAACAGTTTCTTCTTTTGCTTTTCGGCCAAAACCTAGCCACCCAAACATACCTTTTTTCTTTTTAGACACTTTATTTGACCTAAGAGTAATTGCTGTATCTAAACGAATTCAACTAAAGGTTTCAGTTCGCTTGGATATCATTATGGTGTAAAATTGCCGCTATATTAGCATTAATAATGATAACTGTCAGCGATATGAGTCAAGGTAAAAAACAACAAAAGAAAAAGGCTGCATCAGGCAGCATTCGTATTATTGCTGGTAAGCATAAAGGTCGAAAATTACCAGTATTAGCAGCAGAGGGCTTAAGGCCAACAGCAGACCGTGTGAAAGAAACGCTCTTTAATTGGTTAATGCCTTATATTCATGGTGCAAACTGTTTAGATTGCTTTGCCGGTGCAGGTAGCCTAGGTTTTGAGGCGCTTTCTCGTGGAGCTGCTAACGTTCATTTAATGGAACTGAACAAAGCGGCAGCTAAACAATTATCGGCGAATAAGCTATTGCTGAAGTCTGACGATATTGTGGTATCTAATACAGACACCTTGGCGTTTTTAAAAACTCAAACACCGGTGAAATTTGATGTGGTTTTTATTGATCCCCCTTTTCGACAAAACTTAATTTCACAAACTTGTGAGCTATTAAACCAGGGTTGGTTGAGCGAACAAGCGCTTATTTATGTAGAAATGGAAGCGGAAAGTGATCAAGCATTACCTAGCAATTGGCAGCTATTAAAAGAAAAAATTGCCGGACAAGTTGCTTATCGTTTATATCAAAATAGTTAACAAATAAACAATAGTGAGTTTTTATTCACTATTGTTTATTGAGCAGTAACAAGTGCTTTATTGCACTTGTTACTGAATTACAGCTAAAGGCCTTTAGTTTTTAACGTTAGGTCTTAGCTTAAGGTCATGAAAGTCAAAACTAAAGTCTGTGGCATTAGACACAGCTTTCATTGTGACATATTCAATTTCACCAACTTCATTCAAGTGAAAATTAACAAAAGCGTCAGCTTCAAGACTTCTATCATCCCAACGTACAATAAAGGTATTGTACTGATAATGCTCTAACTTACCTTTCAATTCAGGTGTATTAGTAAATTGCATATTAAGCTGGTTATTTTTATAAGTAACATTAATATCACCATACCAATTATCAGTATACATTTGTGCGTATGCTTTTAATCGTAATGAATGAGACGAGTTTTTGTTAACGACATCTGCTGCTTTGGCTAATCGAACGGTTTCTTTCGCTTTTTGAGCTTCTCGTTTATCGTGAAAATAGGTTACCCAATCTTTAGGTGTTAGCTCTAGGTACTCATTTAATATTTCTAAATAAATAGCATTAAATGCATCGCCTGATTGCTGATTAGTTAAGATAACCATGGCTAAGTTTTCTTCTGGTACTACAACAACTTTTGACACCATACCCAAGATACCACCACTATGATGGATTAATTTCACACCATGATAGTCTTTTAAAAACCAACCTAAGCCATAAGCAGCAAAGTGAGTTTTATCTTGTTTAGTATCAGCGGCAGACACAGGTAAAATGGTACGCGCTTGCCACATGGCAGTGCTTTGCTCTGCTGAAAATAAACGTGCTTCTTGATTAGCGCTATTTGTATATGCGCCTTTGTTTAACAATGCTTTTAACCATAAGGTCATGTCGCTAACACTTGAGGCAACTGCACCAGCAGAAGTAAATTTTTCTAAAAAATTACCGCCAACAACAGTTAACTCACCTTCCATTGGCACATGAGCTCGTGCAACATTGTGGTTATTCTTAGGAATGAGAGAAAATGTTGGTCGAGTATTAGTCATACCTAATGGTGTAAAAATTCGCGCTTGAATAGCTTCTTGCCATGTCATTGAAGTTAATTTAGCAATAATTTCACCAGCAATAACATACATTAAGTTGTCGTAAGCAAACTCACTACGAAAACTAGACACTTGTGGTAAGTGTTTTAAGCCTTTAATTACATCAGCGTTAGTTAAGGTGGTTTGTGGCCAAATCATTAAATCGCCAGCACCTTTACCTAAACCAGAGTTATGTGATAATAAATCGATAATGGTGAATTCTCGGGTAACGTAAGGATCAGGCATTTGAAATTCAGGGATTATATCAATCACCTTAGTTTTCCAAGTTAGCTTACCTTCATCAACTAAGCTTGCCAAAATTGCCGCCGTCATCGCTTTGGTGTTTGATGCGATACCAAATAAAGTATCAGGTGTCACTTTATCGCTTTCGCCCGCTTCAATAACACCAAAGCCCTTGCTCATAACAACATTGTTGTCTTTGATAATTGCGACCGCAACACCAGGCACTTGAAAGGTTTTCATTGCTTTTTTGATTGTTGCTTCAATATTGTTAATTTTTTCTATCTGGCTAGTTGCTTGAGCCGTCAAAGATGAAAACAACACTAATACTGTCAGCGTTTTCTGTATTAAGTTCATGTGTGTACCTAAATTTTTGTAGACTAAATTATACTATTTCAATACCAAGGTTAGATAAGCCTTCAGATAAAACCATTTCTTTAGCTAACTGACATGAGCGTTTGTTTTCTGCAGCAAGCTTTAAAAAGTCAAAGAGTTCATCTTGGGTTTCTTTTTCCCAAACCGATAAAGGATGCTCGTTTACTTCAGCAGCTTGAACATCAGTTACGCCTTCATCAAGCAGTAACAGCTCAACGTAGTAATTGACGCTGTTATGCGATAAACGACTAATACTGGTTATATCTTCATGCTCTTTGTCTTTACCATTAGATTGTATTAGCTGTAATAAAGACATCATTGCCATACAAACATCAAGAGCTGGGAAAACACCAAAAAAGTCAAAGGCTTCTGGATCAGGCGTTTGTTCTTCTAATTTATTCAGTTGCGCATTAACATTGATTTTAATTGCGTGGTTTTTATCTAACCACTGCCAAACTAAATCAAGTTGATTTCTCAAAATGGCATAATCACCAAACTGACTACTTTCACTGAACATTTGATAATTGGGTAACATGCGCTCTAATAGTGCGCTAGCAAAGGCGACTTGTTGCCAATGACTTAATTTTTCAAAAGGGAGATGTATAGCCAAATTTTTTCTCATTTATGATAACAGCAAGACAACCATTATAAATGAGATGCCCTCTTTAGTGGAGGTGTATTTTTTAGCAATAGAAGCAAAAAAGGAGCACAAGCTCCTTTTTTAATATTAACTATTCATGTGAAATTAGCTTTCTGCAGCAGCTTCTTGAACAGGAAGAATTTGTACGTTTGATACTTTCACTTCAGAAGAAAGGTTACGTAATTTAACTAAATTGTTAACTTGCGATAACGAACCTAACATTGAATAAATTGGTACAAATAAACCACGTTTGTGGAAATCTAGTACTTTATCATCTGATAAGTTTTTAACTTTTTCTTCATTAATAGTAAATATACCAATTAATTTCTTTTTCTCACCAGCTGCTAAAGTAATGTTTAGCTCAATTTCTTGCAGTAAGTCATTTTCTTGCAATTCTTTGATGAAGTTTTCTGTCATTCTTTCGTTGTCGTATAAACGGCCTAATGCTTTTTGTACATTAACAAGTACTTCAGACTCTTTACCATCTTCTTCAAATAATGCTAAATCTTTATCTTCACCTACAAATTCACTCTCAACATCAATACAAGCTGTTAATGTGTTTTCTTTGTCAGGATCTAAGCCTAGTGAAAAAGGAACCATTGAAATGCTTTGCGGCATTGATAAAGCTGTCCACTTATCATCTTGTAAAAATAAGTTCTCGCCTGCTTCTAAACCTAGCATAGCAACACTACGGAAACGCTCAGAATCTGGGTTTTTAACAAAAACAAGAGGGAAGCTTGCAGATGATTGTGCATACTCAGCTGCAGCAACAGGAATAATATTTTGTCCAGCTACGTGTGAAATATTGCGTGTATTAGAAATTTTTAAGTTTTGATGTTGTTCTTTTCTTACTGGAACGAAATTCGCCATGATTTATTCTCTTGTTTGGTGCTACTATTTATACACTGTTTAAATATAGGGGCACGTTTGTAATAATGTAATTGAATCAGTGAATTTAATTACTGTGTTCTTTTCGGTATAAGTAAGTTATGGAGGCAGCTGTTTTAGCTTTCAATGCCAAATTTAAAATAATTTACTAAAAATTTAATTTTCTACTAATTATTTAAAAAACTTATTATAAAATAAGGACTAATTTATGTTTAAGGTAGGTTATCATGGTTAATAACATAGTTAAAATATTGGTTTCTTTTACTATGTTAGTATTAGCAACCTCAGCATTTTCCCAACCTAAATTCTCACTTATACATCAACGTAACGACCGAAATTTAGCTGAAATACAAATTAAAAACAATACCTTAGAAACTTTAATTTGTTATGTTGCTATTGATGGACATAAAATATATTTTCGCTTACAAGCTAATCAACCTTCAACTTGGTATAACGCAACAGATCCACGCTTTAATTTTAGTAATTTTAGTACCTGGTGTGATTACTTATCTTTGCATCCTAAATATATGCCAAAAAGAAGATAACGAGATACCCGCTGAGCGCCCAAATTTTATAACTAAGTTAGATGTGTTGACAAGTATTCAACCAGTAACCTAATTTTGGGTGATAAATGGCGGTTGTGAGGATAAAGTGCCCATATGCCTTCATCAAGCTCTCTCATATTATCTAGCACTGAAATAAGTTGGCCGTTTTGCAAGTACTGCTGCACGTAATAGTCGGGGAGCTGTACAATCCCTAATCCTTTTAGTGCTGCATCTACTAGGCTATATCCACTGTTATAACGTAACCTTCCGGTAACTCGGATATTTTTTTCTTTTCCGTCATCACTAAAGTGCCAATAATCTAACGTACCCAATAAGCAGCTATGCTTACTAAGCTCAGATAAAGAGTGTGGTACCCCATACTGATTCAAGTAAGCTGGCGAAGCACAAAGGTAATTTGTTCGCTTACCTAATTTTTTAGCCATCATGGTTGAATCAGGTAATTTACCAAGACGAATGGCCAAATCATAGCCTTCTTCTAACAAGTCTATTTTTTGATTGCTTAGGTTTGCATAAACTTCTACATCACCGTATTTTTTCACAAAATCATTTACCAAGGGCATGATCTTTTGTTCGCCATAAGTGGTTGGCGCTGTGAGTTTAATTTTTCCATGGGGTCTTGATTGCAAGTTAGAAATAGCGCGTTCGGCTTCATCTAAACCGTCAAGAACACTACGACAATGCTGATAAAAAATACGCCCTTCTTCGGTTAATGAAACCTTACGTGTGGTGCGATAAAATAGTTTTGTATCAAGGCGCACTTCTAGCGCACTCACTTGTCGGCTCACTTGCGCAGTAGAAATAGCCATTTTTTTTGAGGCTTGCGTAAAACTCTCTGTTTCTGCAACATGAACAAATTCACTAATGCCTTCCCACTTCATCATTGTTACCTATATGTAAAAGTGATTTACAAAAAACATATATTATCATCACTGAAGAAACAAATATAATAGCTATTAGTTTCGCTATTCAACAATCATCAACAAAGCTGTGAGAATCAAAATGTCAGATCAATTTATTAAATCAAAAGCCGCTATTGCCTGGGGTCCTAAACAAGCTCTGTCAATTGAAGAAATCGATGTAATGCTGCCTAAGAAAGGCGAAGTATTAGTTAAGGTGATAGCCTCTGGCGTATGTCATACCGATGCTTTTACTTTATCAGGCGAAGATCCAGAAGGTATTTTCCCTGTTGTTTTAGGCCATGAGGGCGGTGGTATTGTTGAGCAAGTAGGTGAAGGCGTAACAAGTGTTAGTGTTGGCGATCATGTTATTCCGCTATACACACCAGAATGTCGTGAATGTAAGTTTTGTTTATCTGGTAAAACTAACCTTTGTCAAAAAATAAGAGAAACTCAAGGTAAGGGCTTAATGCCTGACGGCACAACCCGCTTTTATAAAGACGGACAACCAATTTTTCATTATATGGGCTGCTCTACCTTTTCTGAATACACTGTATTACCTGAAATATCATTAGCAAAAGTTAATAAAGAAGCACCATTAGAGGAAGTATGCTTATTAGGTTGTGGTGTTACCACCGGCATGGGTGCGGTGATGAATACAGCAAAAGTTGAAGAAGGCGCTACTGTCGCTATTTTTGGCCTAGGTGGTATTGGTCTTTCTGCCGTTATTGGTGCAACCATGGCAAAAGCCAGTCGTATTATTGTTATTGATATTAACGAAAGTAAATTTGAATTAGCGAAAAAGTTAGGTGCTACCGATTGTATTAACCCTAAAAACTTCGACCAACCTATTCAAGACGTTATTGTTGAATTAACCGATGGTGGTGTTGATTACTCGTTTGAATGTGTAGGTAATGTGAATTTAATGCGTTCTGCATTAGAGTGTTGTCATAAAGGTTGGGGTGAATCAGTTATTATTGGTGTAGCTGGCGCAGGACAAGAAATTTCAACTCGCCCATTCCAATTAGTTACTGGGCGTGTATGGCGTGGTACTGCTTTTGGTGGCGTTAAAGGTCGTACAGAATTACCTGACTATGTTGAACGTTATTTAGCGGGTGAATTCAAATTAAGTGATTTTATTACTCACACCATGAGCCTTGAGGAAATTAATGACTCGTTTGACTTGATGCATAAAGGCGAGAGTATTCGCAGTGTTATTCATTTCGCTAAATAGTTGTTTTATTTTAGTCACATTTGTCCGTTCTTTTGTTGTGTAAAATAAAAGAACGGTCTAGTAAGGTTTTATCATGACCATTGAAAATTTAAGTGTAAACAAAAGCTTTGGCGGTTGGCATAAGCAATATAGTCACCCATCAACAACATTAAATTGTGATATGCGATTTGCAATTTATTTGCCACCACAAGCATCAAATGGTGACAAGGTTCCAGTATTATATTGGCTTTCTGGACTAACATGCTCTGATGAAAATTTTATGCAAAAAGCGGGAGCTCAACGTATAGCTGCCGAATTAGGTATTGCTATTGTTGCTCCTGATACTAGTCCTAGAGGACACAATGTTGCCGATGATGAAGGTTATGATTTAGGTCAAGGCGCTGGTTTTTATGTGAATGCAACTCAAGCACCGTGGCATAGTCATTATCAAATGTATGATTATATTGTTAACGAGCTTCCTTCATTGATAGAGTCTACGTTTCCTGTTAGCCATAAACGTGCAATTGCTGGACACTCTATGGGTGGACATGGTGCACTAACCATCGCAATGCTAAATCCTGAGCGTTACAGTTCAATGTCGGCGTTTAGCCCTATTTGTAATCCTATCAATTGTCCGTGGGGACAAAAAGCTTTTACCGCTTACTTAGGGAAAAACAAAGAAAAATGGCAACAACATGACGCTAGCGAGTTAATGCGACAAGCACAGAAATTTGTTCCTGCAAGAGTCGATCAAGGTGGAGCAGATAATTTTCTAATAGAGCAATTAAAACCAGAAATGTTAGAACTAGCAGCAAAAGCAAGTGGCTACCCTTTAGATTTACACATGCACGAAGGTTATGATCATAGCTACTATTTTATTGCGAGCTTTATTGAAGAACATTTGCGTTTTCACGCTAGCTATCTCAAGTTATAGTTATTGATAACTATTAAACCAGTACAAATGTGGCTTTTGTTTAATGCAGTAAGCCACATTTGTAATTTATGCTGCCGTCTTAGCCCATTCGGTATAAAGCACACACTTTATTGCCTGATGGATCTTTAAGATAAGCAAGATAAAGCTTACCAACGCCACCTTCTCTTACACCTGGCGCGTCTTCACAAACAGCACCACCATTAACTAAGCCAGCGGCATGCCATGCATTAACTTGTTCAGGAGATGTTGCAGCAAAACCAATGGTAGAGCCATTACCATGGCTAGCTTCATTACCATCAATAGGTTTCGTTAAAGCAAAAATCCCTGTATCAGTAAAGTAAAAGCATCTACCTAGGTCGTCAAAAACCCCCGGCTTATGACCTAACTCCCCTAAAATTGCATCGTAAAACACTTTTGATGCTTGTACATCGTTTGCACCTATCATGATATGACTAAACATGTAGCTTTCTCTTTGTTATGAAATTTCAGCCAAAGAATAGCACTTATTTTATTAAGCACGCTAATCATCTTCATAATATTTAAAACATCACAACCAAGTTGAAATGACATATTTGTAAAACAAAAAAAATAACCAATAAGGTTTTAATCTAATGATATTGCACCAGTAGTAGTTATGATATAACATATCATTAATTAAGGGTAATCAAAAAATAACACTGGAGTATGTAATGTTTAAAATCTCAGGAATAGCGGCCATTATTGGTTTGCTTTTACCTACTAGTCTGTTGGCACAAACGATCCAAGGCGAAGTAAAAAATGATAATGGTAAATCTATCGCTGGTGCTACGGTTAGAGTTGAAGGAACTGGCGCTGCAACGACCACTGATAAAAACGGCCGTTTTATTTTTCATGATCTAGCTTCTGGTAAAAATGAAATCCACATATCTGCGGAAGGTTTTGCTCATCTTCATCAAGACATAATATTATCAGACGATAAAACCGACCCTTTAACACTTGTATTAACACGATCTCCCATTGAAGTAATAGACATTGTTGCGACGCCTATTCATATGTCAGTAATGGAATCAGCAGCACCCGTTAGTGTACTTGCCGGTGATGCACTACGCCGTCAACAAGCTTCAACATTAGGTGATAGTCTGGAAAAGCTGCCTGGGGTTCAAAGTAACTTTCATGGCAATGTTGCTAGTACCCCTATTATTCGTGGCTTAAGTGGTCCACGCGTAATGATTGCACAAAATGGCTTAGATGCCAGCGATGTGTCAAGAGTTGGTCCCGATCACTCAGTTGCTTCAGAAGCTTCTACTGCACAACAAATTGAAGTACTGCGCGGCCCAGCAACCTTATTTTATGGCAGCGGAGCCGTTGGCGGTGTAATCAACGTTGTTGATGGACGCGTACCTACTGACTCAACTACTCGAGGTGAGTGGTTACTTGAAAATAATTCTGCTGATGATCGTAAATTAGCCTCTTTTAACCTAACAACTGGGACAGATTCATTTGGTTTTTATGCTGATGGGTATTGGCGTGAGTCAAATGATTATGAAGTTCCTGTTGAGGCCGAATTAGAAACTGAAGAAGAGCATGCTGAACATGATCATGATCATGACAGCGGTGATTTTACTGTTGAAAACAGCGCTGAAAAATCAAATGGTTTCACCTTAGGTACAAGCTATTTGTTTGATCAAGGCTATGTTGGTGTTGCTGTAGAGCAATTTAACCGTGAGTACGGTGTTCCTGGACACTCACATGGCGATGAAAGTGAAAATGTTTATGCTGATTTAGAGCAAACTCGCGTTCAATTATTAGGTGAGTTTAATATTGACAATGACTGGGTCAAACAAGTTAAATTTGCCAGTGGCTTTACTGACTATGAACATGCCGAAATAGAAGCGGGTCAAATAGGCACAATCTTTGAAAATCAAACTCAAGAAGTAAAAGTTGATATTATTCAAAGCCCTTTCTACGACTGGAATGGTGGTATCAGCTTCCATTTTAAAGACAGTGATGTATCAGCCGAAGGAGAAGAAGCTTTTACTCCGCCTTCAGAAGCACAAACTATTGCACTCGCTTTAATGCAAGAAAAGCACTTTGGTGACGTATTACTGCAGTTTGGTGCTCGTATTGAACATGTAAAAATAACCGCTGATAACGTACTGCTTCCTAGTTTAGACGCTCATTCGCATGATGAATCAGAAGAGGAAGACGCTCATGACCATGACCATGATCACGATGATGAAACAACAAGCAGCACACAAGTATTTGCAGTAGAGCATAAATTCACTCCGGTAAGCTTATCGGCTGGCTTAGTATGGGCATTTACACCAGGTTATAACTTAGGCCTTTCGATTTCACGTTCAGAACGTGCTCCTTCGGCTTCAGAGTTATTGTCATTTGGTCCTCATATTGGTACAGGATCGTATGAAATAGGGTCGTTATTTGCACTTAATGAAGATAATACTTCCCTTGGCTTATCAAATGAAGTGATCGACCTTGAAACGGCTAACAATATTGATTTAACGTTCAGAAAAACACAGGGGAACGTTGCCTTTGTGTTAAATGCTTTCTACAACCAAATAGACAATTACTATTATCAAACCTTTACTGGCCTTTATGCTGAAAGTGGTCATGACCATGGTGACGATGGACACGATCATGATGAGGAAGAGACTGAACTACCTGTTTACCTATTTCAAACAGATGACGTAGTACTTCATGGTTTCGAAGCACAAGTAGCTTGGCAAGTAAATGATACGTTCAAAGCGACAGCATTTTCAGATTATGTTCGCGCTAAGGTAAAAGACGGTGATGATTTACCACGTACACCACCGCTCAGATTTGGTACTCAATTCGAGTATCAAAATGAACAAATCAGTGCACATCTTGATATAACTCGCTATCAGGACCAAAACAACACGTCTATCAATGAAACTTCAACCGATGGTTATACCTTAGTAGATGCCAGTGTTTCTTACGATTTAGAAGTATTGAATCATGATATTGCGCTGTACTTGAAAGGCACCAACCTAACAGACACAGAAGCTAGGGTGCACACTTCATTTATTAAAGATATTGCACCTCGCCCGGGCCGTAGCTTTGCTATCGGTATCAGAGGTTACTTCTAGTTTAAAAACATATAACACTTACTTAATTAAGGAAAATACATTATGAAGAAATCATTTCAACTTAACCTAGTTGCGGCCTCTTTAGCCGCAATATTTCTCAGTGGTTGTGGCGATGCAGAAACGAAGATTGTTGAGAAAGATCCAATAGAAGTACCTGATGATGACCATGATCATGACGATGATGGTGATGACCATGATCACGGTGACGAATATACAATTGAATCATTGGGACGACTAGCGGTGTTATCTGCCGAAAGTAATACAACAACCTTATATGATTTAGACGACGGTGCTCTACTCGATACATTTTCATTAATTTATGATGGTAATGCTATAACGGCTTCTGCGGGTTACCGTTTTGCCGTAATTGCCAGCAGAAATAACGATTATGTTGGCTTTATTGATAGTGGCTTATGGCGTGAAGATCACGTTGAGCATTTACACGATTACCAACAAGCACCGGTAATGAGTGATTATCAATTAAACGGTAGTAGCCCAACCCACATCATCAAAAGCGATGATGAAATGATTATATTTAATGACGGTAATGCCGATGCAGGTGTATCAGCCTCTGTAGAAGTGTTAAAAGATACTGATATTAGCGGTGAAACAAGTGAACTTCCGCATATTGATTACAGTATCAATATGCACGGTGTAGCATTGGCTCATGATGAATATTTATTAAGTACTGTTCGTCGTGACGATACTGAGACTACGTCTGCAGGTACATTACCTGATCAGGTAGCTGTTTATCATTTACATGGCAATGAATATGAACAAGAACAAATTTTAGATATTACTTGTCCTGACTTACATGGTGCATCACAAAACGATGATTACATTGCTTTTGGTTGTACCGACGGAGTTTTAGTTGCTCATGAACATGATGGTGAATTTGAAGCTGTAAAAATTGCCAATATTGAATCAGTAGGTAGCTCTCGTATAGGTAGTATCTACGGTCATGAAGAAAGTGACTCATTGATTGGTGTTGCTGGTGGTTCGCTATTCGCCATTAATCCTGAAGTTAACACGATGGAAAAACTTGAATGGCAACTTGCTGAGGGTGTTAGTGCAGTTTCTTATGCTTTTTCACATGAAGCAGAATACTTTTTAGTGTTAGATAGCGCAGGCTACCTTAACATTCTAAATTCACATTCACATGATGGCGAAGCACATTGGGAGTTGGTAACTAGTATAGATATTTCTGAAGAAGATATTTCTACTATGCCTGAAGATATGTCATTTAGTATGACTGCCGCTCAAAATGGTGATCATGTATACGTGGCCGACCCTATTGCAAAACATATCCTTCAAATAGACTTAGCAACAATGACTATTGAAGACGATATTGAAATAGGTTTTTCTGCGAGTGCTATAACTTGGTTAGGTATTGCTGAAGAAGCACACGATCATTAATCACTAAGTATTATCCACCATACTAAGTTAAGTAGAGGCACCGACAATGATGGCGTCTCTACTTTTTATTTAAATCTTACCTACATGAAATCAATAACAAGCGATAACCTCTCTGTTATTCTCACCATTTTTTATCAAAACACATAATCAGTAAGTTAACTCAAACATCAGAAATTTATCAAAAAGCACCATTCTGTTGAAAAAAAATAAAGGTGTTCTCTGTCATTACTGTTACAGTGTTTAAATTCTCTAATATTAGCCAAACGCAGATCATGATATTATAGAAATAGAACAAGGTTCGACAACACTTAACGCGATAAATGAAATTAGTTTGAGATAAAAAAATGAATAAAGTTGACGAAATTATCGTACATGCAGAGCAGTATTGTAAAAAACACGGCACCCGTTTAACACCGAAAAGAAAACAAGTATTATTTTCTCTTATTCAATCGGAAAAAGCGCTTTCTGCCTATGATTTAATTGATTTATTTGAGAAAGATTTTGGTGAAAAAATACCTGCGATGTCGGTATACCGCATTTTAGAATTTCTTGAAAAAGAACACTTAGTACATAAGTTAAGTTTAGCGAATAAATATATCGCCTGCGCGCATATCACCTGTGATCACGCCCATGGTGTACCGCAGTTCTTAATTTGTGGTACGTGTAATGACGTTAAAGAAATTACTATCAACAAATCGACCATTGATGAACTTAAACAGAATATTGAGAATGCAGGTTTTCAACTCGTTAGCCCGCAACTAGAAATGAACTGTATTTGTAATACCTGCTCTGAAAAATAGCTTAGTTATTGTAAGAGCCATTACTACTCCACGGGACTTAGCAAGAAGTTAAAAGCAATGCAAAATTAACACATTAAGCTTTGGTGTTAATAAAGTTGTTCAGGCCGTCTTCAAACCAGTAGTCAAATTCTTGTTGATGATTAGGGTAAACTTCAAAAAGTAGTTGTTCAATATCATCTTCAGATAACACTGTACAAGGGTCTTCCATTTCCTTTGTTAGTATTGCCCTGAGAACTTGCCTGCCACTTTCATTACTCATCAAAAAATAGAACAAAGCTTTACTTTGCTGATAAAGTTCGTGTGTTTTAACGCCATGCCAATCAGTTTTAGAAAACAATATGGTCGATATCTGCTCGGGGTATTGCCGATGTTTCAACCATGTAAAATCAAATAACTGAATATCACCATTTTCGGATATTGCTTGGTAGTACTCTGCCATGCCTTCATTAATAAAACGTAAGGTGTAGCCAAAATATGCATAATTAAGTGCATGTATGGCTTCGTGAACACCGACTTTAATTCCTTGCTCATAATTTTTCACGTCAATTAGAGAGACGTTATGATAGGAAATGTACATTCCCTGCGTTCCTTCAGGTTCACGTCTATATTTTCTGGCTAAATCTTCATAATCTGCTCGGGTACTGCTAAAGAGCATAGTTAACAACACTGTTTGATTCAATTCAGTATTAAGTGATCTTTCAATATGCTGAAAAGCTGTATTCAACTTCTTTTTTAGTTCAAGGGTAAAGCTATCAGATTTAGTGTTGAGATTAGTATTAAGCTGAAAGTATTGATTTGTTAATACTAGCTTCTCTGGTCTTTTACATTGAACGTTTGGTGGTTCAACGGAGCTTGGTCGATTTATTTGAAAAGAATCAATGTCTTGATGAGGTTGATTAACATCAGGCATGTGCAACTGAGCAGCACTTTTTACTTGTTGTTTTTTTGAAAGATTAAGTGCCTTAGTAGTATTGTCGTCATTAATATTCGGTAGAAGTGTATTTACGACTAAATCAATATAACGCTCACCGACCGTGAATGTCAGCATGATAATAATTACAGCAATCAATAAATAATAAATTTTTTTAGTCATTATGTTTCTAGTACACAAACAATAATTATTTGTTTTAGTGAAAGGGGATTACGATAAAACACATACGGTTCATCATTCCCCATACACATAAATCAAGGCTAACGCTTAGGCCAAATGGTGTTGCAACAATAACAATATTAAGGTCACAGAGCCAATATACTAGCAATGCTTAATTAAATAATTATTTTAATCAATAAAATCAAGTGTTAGCAGTAACCGGCGCTCACCGTTTGGTACAGCAGGAGAACGATGAACCAAACCAAATCCTTGGGTTTCATCCCAATTTTCGCCTTTTAGTAGCGCAACATCACCTTGCTTAAGATGATTAATATTGTTCAGATCAGGAAAAAGCCCAGACTCTTCATCTGATTTTCCTTCATTCCCAGCGCCTAGTTTTGTACGATCAATCAAAGCATGTTCAAGCCATTCGCTTGCAATACCTTGATAAGTTGTCACTAAGCGACAAGGTATACGATCTACATGAAAACGTGGACACATTGCCTTATCTAATAATGTTAACCGTAACCCTGCATACTTAAGGTCAAACAAACAACAAAACATATCAACGAGTAAAGCGATATCTTTACTCAGAGTTACGGCTGCATTATCGCTACCTAAAGCGTTGCATAGCAGATCAAAGGCATCATCAGGTGATACTGTTAATCTTGTCGATTTCACTGTGTTTTCTTTAATAAATATCGCCGCTGCTGTCGCTAACTCTGGCGATAATTCACGCTTCCAAATAGCAATATTTATGTCTTCTTGGTATATCTTAGAAAGCACTTGGGGATTAAATTCTGCTACTGAGCCCTTTGCTTTTAAGCTGATGGTTGCTGAGCTCGGTGTGATTGTGTTAACTACCTGTTTCTCATTATTGTCATTAAGCGCATCAGGGGTCAATTCAGTCGTGGTAGCGGCTATCGCATTCATTATGCTTCCTCCCACTCTGGGAAAGGGTCATGCAAGGTTAACCAGTAATCTTTCCCCCTCAATAGTTCTTCTTCTGATAACAAACAGCTATCTAGTGCTGTAATCATTGCTGCTTCATCTAAATTTTGACCAATAAAAACAAGCTCTTGGCGCATATCACCAAAAGGTTCAATCCACTTTTCTTTAATTGCATCTAAAGATTCTTCATCTGTAGGCCAGTTTTCTCTGGGAATTGCCCGCCAAAACATACCCGCAAAACCGTATCGTGCAATGCCCCCAGCTTGACTCCATTGTCCACAAAATTGAGGACGCGTTGCCAACCAAAAGTAGCCTTTTGAACGAATAAGCTTGCCAAATTGTTCGGTGTTATGAAGGAATTGATAGAATTTTTCAGGATGAAATGGAGAGCGGGCGACGTAATTAAAGCTAGCAATACCATACTCTTCTGTTTCTGGTATATGTTCGCCACGCATCTCTTTAAGCCAGCCAGGTGCTTGCTGCGCCAATTCAAAGTCAAACAAACCTGTATTCAAAATATCATTTATATCAACTTTGCCTGAGGATATCGGGATTATTTTGGCGCGAGTATTAAGCGCTTTAATTGTAGCGATAAGCTGATTGAGAGCTGAACTATCGACCAAATCTGTTTTACTAATAAGTATGACATCAGCAAATTCAACTTGATCAACAAGTAAATCAGCAACACTACGCTCATCTTCCTCGCCAAGAGACTCTTCAGTGTCTTGCAGATATGTTGCTTGGTCGTAATCTTTTAAGAAATTAACAGCATCAACAACGGTTACCATCGTATCTAAAGTGGCTACATCTGATAATGACACGCCATCTTCATCTGCAAATGTAAACGTTTCAGCGACAGGTAATGGCTCAGATATTCCTGTCGATTCAATAACAAGGTAATCAAAATTGCCACTTTTTGCTAATTTATTTACTTCTAGCAATAAATCCTCTCTTAATGTGCAACAAATACAGCCATTGCTCATTTCAACGAGTTTTTCATTACTACGATTAAGTGACACTTCATTCTTAATGGTAGCAGCGTCAATATTTATTTCGCTCATGTCATTAACAATAACAGCGACTTTCTTCCCTTCTCTATTATTAAGAATATGGCTTAATACGGTTGTTTTCCCTGCGCCAAGAAAACCCGAAAGTACCGTAACGGGGAGTTTATATTCAATCATATGTAATTTATCTCAGATTCACCTACTAATTTTACGATATGTTACAACGTATCATTATGTTTTTCTAGTATACCTACAACAATTATTTGTTTAACTATCCGAAGAAAAATGTTTTCTAACCTAAATTCATACCGACATACATATTTAGAAACAATTAGGCAGGTCTTAATCTACAAACAATGAAATTTATTTAATGCTCCAAAGGTCTTTTCAGTAACAATATTTTATAACCCTTCTACTTAACCTTATAGGCATTTTTTATAATGATAAATTTTAAACCCTTTCTAATTAGCTTGTTAATTTCACTAAGCTTTATCTCGGAAGCCGCACTAGCAAAAGATTTAGACACCGATGTAAAAATACAACCCAAAGTAATTTTCTTTGATGTTAATGAAACATTATTAGATCTTGGTAATGTCGGTAAATCAGTGTCTAAAGCCTTGGGCGGACGAGATGAGCTTGTTCCTTACTGGTTTACCACAATGCTACACTATTCTTTGGTGGGTAATATGATTGGTGAATACAATAGCTTTGGTGAAATTGGCATCGCATCACTAGAAATGATTGCTAATCAAAAAAATATACCACTAACGAAAGAAGAAGCGCGTAAGGCAGTACTTACCCCTTTTAGAGATCTAGCCCCTCACCCTGATGTAGTTGAAGGCTTAAAAAGATTACGTGCAATGGGTTATACCATGATTACATTAACCAACTCATCTGATGCTGGTATTGCCGCTCAACTAAAAAATGCCAAGCTAGCAGAGTATTTTGACGGTTCATTAACAGTACAAAATTTAGAAACCTTTAAACCTGACTTAAAAGTTTATCAATGGGCGCAAGAGCAAATGAATGTTGCTCCTGAAGATGCCATGTTAATTGCTGCTCATGCATGGGATATAGCGGGTGCAGAAAAAGCAGGATGGCGCACAGGTTTTATTCTTCGCCCAGGTAAAGCGCTTTATCCGCTAGCAGGAAAGCCAGACCTTACAGGTAAAGATTTACTGGAAATAGTTGACCAATTAGAAGCGAATGCGGCAACTAAGTAATAGTAAATATTCATTCTGTAGATATTTATTGTTTGGTATTAATGTATTCAAACACTAAGCATAAAATATAAGACATAAAAAAGCGGTCAATATCAATTGAACCGCTTTTTTATTTAACTAAATCCGGGTGAAAATCACCGATACTTTAACTCTTGATCAGGTTATCAAGTTCCTTTCTTGCTAAGTACTTGTCCATGGTTGAGCGCAATAACTTGTATAGTAAAATTGAACCGTCAATTTCTTCTTTACGGTTCGTTAAACTTTCAATATTTAAACCGAGTGGTAAATCATACGGGACTAACGCATCTAATATTTGCTGTAAGCTATTACAACAAATGCGAATAGACTCATATAAAGGTTTTTCTGCATTAAGTATACGCAAGCTGGTTGCTTCAGGAACACGCACACCTAACCAGTCAATAAACTCTAATGTTTTTTTACTACCACAAGGTGAAAAGGTTAAAATAATACGTTGTGGTTTTAAGCCTTGCTGTTGGCATTCGATAGCATAGCGAGTCAACATATCAATAGTAGCTTGAGGGTCATAAATTGCTTGTGATATAAAGAAATTACAGCCTTGTTGATGCTTTTCAATTAAGCGTTGGTGTTCATTACCTTTTTTAGCATGGCGCTCAGCAATTGTTATCCCGCCAATAAAAAAATTATTCTGATTTTCTACCAGCGTTTGGTAAGCTTCACCAAGTGGTAAGCTAATTTTATTATTCTTTGATGGGCTACCCACCAGCACAACATCACGAACACCAAACTTTTCCCATGCTTCATCAGCCCAAGTATTAAATGCTGCAGTATCTGACTGCACTACACTTTTGTATGTAATAACCGGACGTTTTGATTTTTTGTTTAATAATGACGAATATAAACGTGGATCATGTGTACTTTTAAACGGAAAAGGACGAGGAACATTCGTTCTTGAATCTTCATCTTGAATGTCATAAATAATTAACCCATCAAAATCTATATCACTGACACGATCAAGTAATTTAGTCGCAATATCTTCTACTTGCTCAATAGGAGTGTCACTTTTTGGCGGTGTAGTGCCAATAAAGTAAACACCACGGGAATTATCGTTATACCTAATTCTTAATTCTGATTCATTTTCTAGCATAATTATTTCGCAAGTTATGAGTGAAAGCCGATTTTGATGATGAAGGCTTATTAATGAACAGCAGTATATCAGTAAACTTTATATTTTTAAATAGACGTTTAGCCGTCTAGAAGAAGGTGTAATATAATCTCATACCAGCATCAATACTAAAGAATATTGCCACATCTAATTTACTTAGCTTGCTAAGTAAATTGAACGCTGTATAATACTTAGCAAGCTAAGTATTATGAAAATTGTGAGAATTATTATGTCAAAGCCACTACCTAATAAACAAAATGTTAATAACCCAAGCCTAGGTTGGTTGCTAAGTAGAGTAACTCGTCTATGGCGCGGCGTTATATCTCAAGCAGTGAACCCCATGGAAATGACAGAAGCGAGATGGTCAGCGATGATGAATCTTAAAATGTTAGGAGAAGGGACTTCACAGCATATGTTAGCTACCGAATTAGGTATAGAAATGCCTTCTTTAACCCGTACGGTTAACCAACTCGTTAATTTAAACTTAGTCGAACGACGTCCTCATCCAAGCGATGGTAGATGCCATTGTTTATGGTTTACCCCCGCAGGCAGTGAATGCATAGAAATGTTAACCGGCAGTGTAAACATGGTTCGCGCAGAGCTTACTAAAGGAATATCTAACGATGAACTCAACGCACTATTTAAGGTACTTCGAAAACTAGAACAAAACGCTTCTATTATGCTTAACAAATATCATGTAGGTGAGAAATAGCCATGGCTCCAGATCAAATATTTAAACGTTGGGTGCATGTTGCGCTTGTCGTCTTTGCTATTTCCTTTGTCTATTTTTTATATGCCGATTTATGGATGCCGGTTAGTACACAATCTAGAGTATTGCACCCTGTGGCAAATATTTCAGCCAAAGTGAATGGCCAAGTAAATAAGGTCTACATCAACAATAATCAAAGCATACAACAAGGCCAACTACTGTTTAGTTTAGATAAAGAACCTTATAAAATTGCTGTTGATAAAGCAAAATTAGCCTTAGAAAGTGTTGCCCAAACTAACCATCAATTAGACGCTGCGATTATCGCTGCACAAGCGATGGTAAAAGTATCAGAAGCCAATGTTGACGAGCTCAAAATTGAAGTTGAGCGAGTAGAACGTTTAATTAAATCAAATATGGTTTCTCGTCAATTGTATGATAAAACTATGTCTAATTATCAGTCGGCACTGGCCCAAGTAGAAGCATCGAAAGCCGACGTATTAAAACTTAAAACTCAAAGAGGGGACGCTGGCAGTGACAACTTACTATTACGTCAAGCCAGAAATAACTTACAAAACGCTGAGCTACAATTAAGCTATACAGACGTACGTTCAGAAGTGTCAGGACGCATAACCAATTTACAATTACAGCCAGGAAAGTACGCTCAGGCTGGTACCCCTGTTGCAGCGATAGTGCTAAAACAAGGTGACATCGTCGCTGATTTTCGAGAAAAATCATTAAGTAACGTAAAGATAGGTAATAAAGCGTCAATCATCTTTGACGCTTTTCCTGGCCAAGTATTTGATGGAAAAATAATCGCCATTGATGCAGGAATAAAAGACGGCCAACTAAATGCTGACGGCTCGCTTGCTGATCCCGTTAATTCAGATCGTTGGGTGCGTGATGCACAGTATATGCGTACTCATATAACCATCACTGATAAGCCAGCCTTACTCGATATGATGCCATCTGGTGCCAGAGCCACGGTACAATTACACCCTGGCGAAGGACTAACGCATTGGTTAGGTAACGTGCAAGCTTATATCATCAGCATTATTCATTACGTCTACTAGCTGCAACATCATGAAGCGTATCCTAATGAAACCCTTATCTGGCTCAAGTAATATACTGAAACTTTCCCATAGAGCACTTACTGGCAACGAAATACAACAATGTTTACGGGTCGCTTTTGGTGCGACTTTAGGTTTCACTATTAGTAAATTGATGGACTGGAATTACGGCACCTTTTTTACTGTGTATCCGATGTTGTTATTGGGTTTAGTACCTGTACTCAATGCGCATATTATTCGTCAGTTTTTAGCCAATATGGCCGTAGCGAGTGTATTTATACTGCTAGTACATGGAATGCTTGGTGATCAACCGATTCCGATGACTATTGCTGTCTTTTTAATGTTCGCTTTTATGTTTCGATGTATGTCTCAAGGCCCCTACTTTTTATTTGGAGCCCTAGGCATCGTCAGTTTATCTGTGCAATTACACTTTGTTAGTTACAGTAACGTGTCAGCAAATGATCTCGTTATGTCAAACGCTACCGCCTGCATTACTACCGTGTTTTTAGCAATTTTAATGCACTCAATATTTCCTGATGTAGAAGCAAGAGGTAAACCACCCATAGCGAATAAACCTAAAAGTAATGGTCGTCACGAAGTTATTTTAGCTACAAGTGTCGCGACCTTGTCTTTTGTTGTTTTTCAGGTGCTCGATTTACAGGACTCGCTATCCGCACAAGTGTCCTCAGTATTAATTTTATTTCCTCTCAACTGGTACGGTGCTGGTCGTGCGGCACTAAATCGAGCAATTGGTACACTAGTAGGATGCAATGTTGGATTAGCTTGGCAACTGATCTTACTTCAACATTCTGGCATATTATGGTTTGTTAGCATCGCTCTGTGGATTAGTATCATGCTATTTGCGCGCTACCACGCACTTGAAGGAGGCGGCTCCGGCGCAGGCTTTGGCGCAATGACAACCATGGGGATTCTATTTGGTCAATATTTAACGCCTCAACAAGACTTAGTATATAACAGCCTTTATCGTTTTACGTCGGTATCTGTTTCTGTCGGGGTAACATTATTAGTAGTCTATTTAATGCATAGATTACTAAATAAATTTGTCAGTACTCGATTTTTGATAGATCATAAATGATTAAAATGACTGGCTAAAATATTGAAGAGCAAAAACCACTAACGGCTTTAATTAATAGTGCTTAACCTTACCTAAAACGCTATTTCTTATACAAAAAAACTTAAATTAATCGATCGAAATAAATTAATTTAAGTTTAATTCTTGCTTATCATTCAACTTATTTGGTAGAACTTAATAAGTTATATACGGCGTAATACTTTGATAATCAACCGCCATTGCAATGCTTAATGCCGTAATATTAATAATTGAAAACGCAAATACCTGACGCGCCCAACCAACAATATCGATATCACGACGATACCCGCGCAAGGCCATAAGTAACCACCAGAAACTGGTTGTACAGGCAACAGCCATAAAGGCTGCCCCGGTAAAACCAGCAATAGGCAATAACATAACAACAAGTGCATATATTGCAATGTACATCACAATGTGATGCTTCGCTTTATCAATACCTTGTGACACAGGTAATACTGGAATATTAGCCGCTTGATAATCTTTAAAGCGAAAGATGGCAATTGCATATGAATGTGGCATTTGCCATAAACAGAACATCACTAATAAAATTAAGGCTTGCATATCAAACGTTCCCGTTACCGCACAGTAACCCACAACAGGCGGAACCGCACCTGAAAGACTACCAACAAAAGTACCGTAAACAGAGTTACGTTTCATATATAGGCTATAAACACCCACATAAATAAAGTAACCAAAAGCCGCAAAAAATACCGCTACAGGTGTTGTATAAGCGATTAATAACCCAAAGCCAATAATCCCTAATATAACACCATGACTTAATGCTGTTATAGCAGACATTTCACCAGTGACTGTCACGCGCTTACGAGTTCGAGCCATAATGATATCTATATCTCTATCAATCACGTTATTAATGGCACAACCTGAAGCAATAACAAACGATAAACCCATTAAGGTTGCCGCCATTAACCAGGGTTCAACAGCACCACGAGAAGCCAATAAAAAGCCCCCTGCAACGCTGATGAAGTTACCCATAATAATGCCTGGTTTAGTGACACTTAAATACCGACGAAACATGTTAACCTCTCTTAACAACATTTATTAGCTGCAATTAATACATCATCATTGCGTTTGATGCGTAAATAATCCAAACAGACAACCCAACCACCATAATGATAATGAGCGCACTGAACAAAAACGAGAAACTACTGGCTCGCCCATCTTCAGTAATGAAGTTAAGGTGTAAAAAGTACTTTAAATGCACCCAAATTTGAATGATAGCTAAGCTAACAATACTCCACAGTGTGGTCACTTTTGAATAATCACCACTCATCACTAGATAAAATGGAATCGCGGTTAAAATAATCGATAATACAAAACCTATTAGGTAGCTTTTAACACTACCGTGCGATGCATCATGATGTGTTTCATTATTGCTCATTACATTGCCCCCATTAAGTAAACAACCGTAAATACACAGATCCACACAATATCTAAAAAATGCCAAAATAAGCTTAAACAACTTAAACGGGTAACTGTCGCTTTACCTAAACCACGACGAGCAACTTCTATCATCATAATGGTCATCCAAATTAACCCAGCGGTTACGTGTAAACCATGTAAGCCAACTAAGGCGAAAAATGAACTAAGAAAAGCACTTTGCTGTGGACCATTACCGTGTGCAATTAAATGCTGAAATTCATAAATTTCCATTCCTATAAACACAGCCCCCAAACAAAAGGTAATCGCTAAAAATACTAATGTTAAGGCTTTCTTGTGGCTATGAGCTGCAATCATGGCAAAACCAAAAGTAATACTACTTACCAATAAAGCAGCGGTTTCAATAGCAACAAAATCTAATTCAAAAATATCTTTACCAGAAACACCACCCGCCGTGTTCATAAATAACACGGCATAAGTCGCAAAGAATGAAGCAAATAATAAGCAATCAGTCATGAGGTATAACCAAAAACCAAAAACGGTATCACCCGAAGTGTCATGATGCTCATGTGCTTGGTGTGTTGATATCGCTTCTACGTTTACAGAAAGTGTACTCATGCTTTTACTCCTTCACGACCACTTAAATTATAGGCCTCTTCTGTTTTTGCTATTTCTTCAGGCTGCACATAATAATCAACGTCATTGCTGTAACAACGTTTAATAAATACCCCTATAGCACCAACAAGCCCAACAATCGCCAACCACCAAATATGCCAAATCATAGCAAAGCAAAAAACTGATAGTGTTGCCCCTATAAATACACCAGCCGATGTGTTTTTAGGCATATGTATTGGGCTATAACTTGCTTTACTTTGATAATGCTGACCTTTTTCTTTCATATCGGTCCAGGCGTCAATATCATCAACATGTGGAATAACAGCAAAGTTATACGCTTGTGGTGGTGACGAAGTTGCCCATTCAAGCGTATGGCCATTCCAGGGATCTCCCGTTTTGTCATCTAATGCTTCACGATCTCTAAAGCTCACATATAATTGAATTACTTGCGCAATAATACCGAACATAATAATCACGGCACCCACAGCGGCAATATATAACCAAATATTCCAATCAGGATTATTTGTGTGGTTTAAACGACGTGTCATACCTAAGAAGCCAAGTACATATAACGGCATAAAGGCAACAAAGAAGCCAACGATCCAACACCAGAATGACACTTTTCCCCAATATTCATTGAGCTTAAAGCCCATTGCTTTTGGGAACCAGAATGCAAAACCTGCAAGATAACCAAATACTGCACCACCAATAATAGTGTTATGGAAATGCGCAATTAGAAACAAACTGTTATGCAGCACATAATCTGCACCAGGAATTGCCAACAATACGCCTGTCATACCACCAACAGTAAAGGTCACCATAAAACCAAGAGTCCACAATACAGGTACTGTGGTACGTAAACGGCCACGATAAATGGTAAATAACCAATTGAAGAGTTTCACTCCCGTTGGTACGGCAATAACCATAGTCATTACACCAAAAAAGGCATTAACGTTGGCGCTTGATCCCATGGTAAAGAAATGATGTAACCAAACAATAAAACCTAAAATTGAAATCGCACCACTTGCATAAATCATTGATTTATAGCCGAATAAACGTTTACTTGTAAAGGTAGAGATAACTTCAGAGAAAACCCCAAAAGCAGGTAAGACTAGAATATAAACTTCAGGGTGACCCCAAGCCCAAAACAAATTGATGTACATCATGGCGTTACCACCACCATCATTAGTGAAAAAGTGAAAGTCCATGTAACGATCAAGCGTTAACATCGCTAATACAGCGGTTAAAATTGGGAATGATGCAGCAATTAAGATATTTGCCCAAGTACAGGTCCAAGTAAAAATAGGCATTTTCATTAGCGTCATACCTGGTGCACGCATTTTAAACACGGTAACTAAAAAGTTAACCGCCGTTAATAGTGTTCCCAGTCCAGATATCTGCAAGGCCCAAATATAATAATCGACCCCCACCCCAGGACTAAAGCTCAACTCCGATAATGGTGGATAGGCAACCCAACCTGTTTTAGCAAATTCACCAAAAACCAGTGAAAGGTTAATTAATATTGCGCCACTAGCGGTTAGCCAAAAACTCAAATTATTAAGGAAGGGAAATGCCACATCACGGGCACCAATTTGTAATGGCAAAACGATGTTCATTAAACCAACCATAAATGGCATCGCCATAAAGATGATCATAATGACACCATGTGCCGTAAATATTTGGTCATAATGTTCAGGCGGTAGATAACCTGCCGCACCACTAGTGGCAAGTGCTAACTGCGAACGCATCATAATGGCATCACTAAAACCACGAAACAGCATGATTAAAGCAAGTAAAATATACATAACGCCTAAACGTTTATGGTCAACCGAGGTGATCCATTCTCGCCACAATATTCCCCATTTTTTATACTTTGTAATAAGTGCAAAGAGCACAAGCCCTACGAATACAATAACAGCCATAGTCACCATAATAATGGGTTCATGAAATGGAATGGCATCTAACGTTAAATTACCTAAAAATGGCATAGTTATTCCTCGCCTTGAATGTGAGATGGTTGCACTGTGTTTTTATCAATTTTATGCTCCATTTTTTTCATACTTGCCATGTCTTTCATACCTGACATGCCAGCCATATATTTCATAATAATGGTATGGAACAAGTCTTCTTCGACATCGCCATAGTAGCTTACAGGGTTGTTTTCACTGGCTTTAGCTAACTCATAATATTCAGCTTTCGTTAATGTGCTTTTCTGTGCTTTAACATCACTTACCCATTTATCAAAATCTGCTTGGGTAGGTGTGGCAATAGCATTAAACTTCATTCCAGAGAAACCGGCGCCGCTATAATTTGCAGAAAACCCTTTAAAAGTACCGGGTTCATTAGCAATTAAATGCAGCTTGGTTTCCATCCCTGCCATAGAGTAAATTTGACTACCCAATTGCGGAATAAAGAAAGAATTCATGGTGCTTTCTGACGTGATTTTGTATTCAACGGGGACATTAGCTGGAAAAACCAACTCATTCACCGTGGCAATACCTTGCTCGGGATAAATGAATAACCATTTCCAGTTTAACGAAACCACTTCAATGGTAATATGTTTACCATCTAGCGGCTTATAAGGGTCTAACCTATGAGTAGATTCCCAGGTTATGACACCTAAAATAATAACGATAATAATCGGAACAGCCCAAACGACAGCTTCAATTTTATTAGAGTGCGCCCATTTGGGAGCATAAACTTCATGGGTGCGTGTATCTTTATATTTCCAAGAAAAATATAAAGTCATCACAATAACGGGGATAACAACAAGTAACATAAGAACAGTGGCAATAATGATTAAGTTTTTTTCATCAATACCTACCTGCCCTTTCGGATCAAGCACTCCGCCTTCACAGCCTGACAATATCAGTACTATACTAGCTAAAGCTATATTACAAAGGTTTCGAATTAACAATGGAATATCCTACTAACACCAGTGCCATTAAATTATTGTCCACTTGTATTGATAAAAAAACCAAGGTTGCGTTGTTTATAATCACAATAGTTAGCTATCGTTAAATCAAACGCCTTACCTTGTTCTATTTTTTCATCGCACAACAAGAGCAAAAACTTAATATAAATGGTATAACCTAAATTCAAACAAGTTATTTTATTAAATAAAACAACAACATAAGTTTTATTCTCGACGAATTTTAAGCAGCAGAAAATCCACTGTTAAAAGGTGAGAAAATATAATGAAGTAGTTGAAATACAGACATACTGCTGCAGATTAGAGCGCTAAACAGTTAACCAATAAAAGTCGTAATCAACTATTTATATAAAGGAGGTGCACGACAACCGTGCGTGTGTAAGCCTATAAAAGACTGTAAAGATTCGCTAAACGCAAAAGCTGTTTTACGTAAAACAATACCTGCCCTATGTGTAGGGAAGATAATAAAAAATAACCAATATAAACCAACGAGTAAACAACCGTTCATAGCTGGTTGCATAAAGAAATAAACAATATTCGTAAGAATTGACTCAGATAAAGCCCCTTCGTTGAATAAATAATTTAATTCCGATAGATCTTCAATAAAACCACAAAATAACATCATCGAACTGATGATTAAAATACTAAAAGCAGTAAATAGTCTTGCACTAAAAAAAACAACAGGCACACTCAATTGCAACTGACTTACAGTCGATTGAGTATTTGTATGCGGGTAGTTTTTACAGCTCAAACCTATAACCTTAATGGTGATCTAACTAGCTTACAATTCAGCAAGCCTTACTATAGTTTTTACTTATTATTAATGACATAAATCAATAAAAGTGTAATAAACTAGAATTTCGCCATTGTACCAAGGTTATTAAATAGTGACTAGTCTGTGGTAGCGCTATTTTGAGGTAGTTACATAAAAATGCACTTACGTGGTTTAATTGTTATTTATAAATCAATTTAAATAGCAACATCATAATAACGCATTGAGGTGTAAAGAAAATGTTTTTCTCTTTTCTCATAACAAAGGAGAATTTAATCATGCTAAGTAATTAACCTTTTAAAAATGTGTGTTCATCGCAACTAAGTATCTTTTTAATCATTGTTACTTGATAACATGGTAAGACTGTATAATAACAAGGAACAAAAATGAAAATCTTCTCTCCTCTAACGCTTTTAGCTATGGTCAGTTTTTCTGGCTTTGCTAGCCAACCTGAGTCCACACTGCAACTTGAAAATGTCTTTGATCTTGAATATGCCAATCAACTTGAAATGACTAATAACGGTAAAACCGTTTATTTTGTCCGTAACCGTATGGATATTAAAAGTGACCGTAAAGTCAGTAATATCTGGTCAGTAGATAGTGATTCGACATTATTACAACCGTTAACATCTGGCGTCCATATGGATTATTCGCCGGTACTTTCTCCTGATGAATCTCGCCTAGCTTTTATTTCCACACGAGACGGTAGTAGCCAAATTTATATCAAATGGCTAAAAACGGGCGCTGTTGCCAAAATAAGTAATTTAACCCAAAGCCCAAGTAACTTGCACTGGTCACCAAATGGTAAACAACTAATATTCAGTCAATTTGTACCTGCTAAAGCTGCTACGCCAGTTAACTTGCCTGGCAAACCTGAAGGGGCAGATTGGGCCGATCCAGCCAAATATATCGATGAAGTGTATTACCGTGCTGATGGCGGAGGCTATACTAAAGCAGGTTTTAGCCACTTATTTAGCATTGATGCAAATGGCGGTAATGCTCGTCAATTAACATCAGGCAACTTTAATCACGGTGGAGCTATTAGCTTTGCTGAAGATGGTAATAGTCTTTATTTCTCAGCAAATCGTCACGATGAATATAAACTTAAACCAACGAACTCTGAAATATACACATTGGATTTAACAAGCTTAACCATTACAGCTGTAACAGATAGAGTTGGCCCAGATAGCCAACCGAGAGTATCCCCTAATGGTCGCTATCTTGCCTATACAGGTTATGACGACAAGCGAACTAACTATGAAAATACTCAACTTTATATTCGTGATTTAAAGTCAGGTAAAACAACAAGTTTAACTACCGATTTTGACCGTAGTGTTGGCCAAATTAAATGGGCTGACGATTCCAAGGGGGTTTACTTTAGCTACGCCAGCGAAGGACAAACAGTACTTGCTTATCAACCACGTAATGGCAAACGCAAAGTGCTTACTGAGCGAATCGGCAGTGTTTCTTTTGGTCGTCCTTATTCAGGTGGTGACTTTGATGTAAGTGAAGATGGTGATGTGGCAATAACTTTTGCAGATACTCAACGCCCTGCTGATGTTGCTTTAGTTAAACGCGGTAAAACCCAACGTTTAACACATTTAAACGAAGATGCCTTAGGAAATAAGCAATTAGCAAAAGTTGAAGAAATTTGGCTTAAATCAAGCCATGACAGCCTGCCTATTCAAGGTTGGGTTGCGTATCCACCAGGGTTTGATAGCAAGAAAAAGTACCCGCTTATATTAGAGATTCATGGTGGACCGGTTGCTAATTATGGCCCGCACTTTAGTGCCGAAGTACAATTATTTGCAGCGAAAGGTAATGTTGTTTTATATATGAACCCACGCGGTAGTGATTCTTACGGTAAAGAATTTGCCCAAACCATTCATCATAATTACCCAAGTAACGATTTTGATGACTTAATGACGGGTGTTGATGCTTTAATTGCCAAAGGGTTTATTGATGAGTCTAACCTGTTTGTTACTGGTGGCTCTGGTGGCGGCGTACTAACAGCATGGATTGTTGGTCATACAGACCGTTTTGCTGCGGCAGTGGTTGCCAAACCTGTTATCAATTGGATCAGCTTTGTCTTAACGGCTGATTTCTATCCTTTCTTTGCTGATTATTGGTTCCCTGGTAAACCATGGGATCACATTGAACATTATATGAAACGCTCACCTATTAGCTATGTAGGGAATGTTAAAACTCCAACAATGTTATTGACTGGTGAGGCCGATTACCGCACACCTATTTCAGAAACAGAGCAATTTTATCAAGCATTAAAATTACAAGACGTTGATACTGCCATGGTACGCATTCCTGATGCTTCACATGGCATAACAAAACGACCGTCTAACTTAATGTCGAAAGTAGCTTATATTCAATGGTGGTTTGATAAACACAGTAATAAATAGCACTAATGATTTTGACAAGGGAATAACCATTCTCTTCAATCAATAATGCCTTGCCGACATGGATGTCGGTACTTAAGTTATGTTTGAAACGTATAACTTGTGCCTCTAAACCCTTTAACTCTCGCTAAGTGAGAAGAAACTGATTGGAATTGGTATAAGCCCCCCTTACACAGTGTTTTGAAAGGGGGTTTTTTAAAATATATTAATTATCTATTTTTCAAATAGTTAACAACATAATCAATTATTAACTACGCAGTTAACGCACCAATTTTGCTTTTAAGTTTAGGTAATGCAAAAGCTAAAAAGCTTTTCATTTTTTGCGGCATATACTTTTTAGATTTATGTATTAAATGTACTGGCACAGTCTCAGGTTCAAATTCCGGTAAGATAATACTCAGTTCGCCGGTATCTACCGCGTCTTTAACTTGATAATGCAATTGTTGCGTTATCCCTACGCCATTTATCGCAGCGGAAACCGCAGATTCACTATCTGTAACGGTGAGTCTAGATGAAATATTTATATTAATATTCATTTGAGCATCAGGAAGGTAATAGCGCCAATGTGGAGGAGTATTTGCTGTGTTTAGTAAGATGCATGCAAAGTTAGATAAATCATAAGGCGATGATAATTGATTATGTTGCGCTAAAACTTGCTGATTTGCGCAGGTAACAATCCGAATCTTTCCCACTTGCGTCGCAATCATTGAGCTGTCAGGTAAAACGCCAATTCTAACGGCCATATCAACTTCATTTTCAAACAAGTTCATATTTCCATCTGATAAAATGAGCTGCACATTTATATTTGAATATAAAGACAGAAATTCAGTAACAATAGGCAATACATATTTTTTTCCAAACATAACCGGCGCAGTAATAACCAACTCACCTCTTGGCTCCAAATATTCACCTTTGACTTCACGCTCGGCTTCTTCAACCTGTTCAATAATCCTTTTACAGGCTCTAATATAGTCAGTGCCAGCAATAGTTAATGACAACTTTCGAGTTGTTCTATGTAGCACTCGCACACCAAGTTGATTTTCAAGTTCAGATACTTTCCGACTTAATGTAGGTAACGGCACATTCAATGCTTTGCTTGCAGCAGAGAAACTACCAAGCTCGACCACTTTAATTAACATTGTCATTGATTGTAATCTATCCATCATTATCTCATTTATTGAAAATATCATTGTCAAATTTACAGTATTATCTTTTAAATAACAAAATGTCATAGTGGATCTATTAAAAATTAACCAAAAATCTTATAAACGGTTTACATATGATGAATTCACAAATTGCTATTGCCTATGACCATGTCGGAATTAGAGTGAGCAACAGACAACAATCTATTAAGTTTTATGAATCGCTAGGATTCAAAGAAACTTATCGTATTCCAGAGGCTGAAGCCAATGAAATGATGACCTCGGCTGGCGTTAGAATTAACCTTATTTTTAATGGCGCAACCACAAAAGATCGAAAAAATGTGCTGCTTGATGAGGCAATTAAACAACCAGGGATTACACATCCGGCATTCGTTATAAATGACATAAGTCAGTTTGAAAGCTGGTTATTAAAAGAAGGAATAGAAATCACTGAGGGGCCTAAAAAACTGGGTCCGAGAAGAATGACTTTGTTTATCCGTGATCCAGACGGCAATGTACTGGAATTTAACCAACTACTATCTGAGGAAAAAAACAATGAAATTATATGACTTAGAACTATCAGGCAATTGTTATAAAGTAAGATTATTTGCATCACTTATTAATGCTCCATTAGATATTGTACCTGTTGATTATCTTCAAGGAGAGCATAAAGGAGAAACGTTACTTAAACTAAACCCGTGGGGCGAAATTCCAATTCTAGAAGACGGTAATGTCGTATTAAGAGATGGCCAAGCTATATTAGTATATTTAGCGAATAAATATGGTGGTGAAGCATGGTGGCCTAGCGAAGCGCATTTACAAGCTGATGTTATGCAATGGCTATCAGTTGCAGCTAACGAAATACAACATGGGCCAAATACCTCTCGATTAATTGAAAAGTTTGGTGTTGAAAGCGACCTTGCTTTGTCGTTAGCACGTTCAACTCGAATATTAACGTTAATCAACAATCATCTTGCTGACAAAGATTGGTTAGCGGTAAATCGTCCAACAATTGCAGATTGTGCCATTTATCCTTATATTTCAATTGCACACGAAGGTGGTGTTTCAGTTGATGAATATACTAATATTAAAGCATGGATGAAGCGTTTAGAGCAGTTACCTGGTTATATATCGATGCCTGGTAATTAGCACAATAGGTGGTAGGTTCAATGTGAATTTTTGAAAATATTAGGAAGGAATATTGAATTTTCATAAATAAGCTTAAGCTATTCTACTTTATCAGAATAGCTTAAGCTGTATGATACTTTATTGTTGATTTACAAGGTTAAAATCACCCTAAATTCAAACTTATTCAACCGTAACCGATTTCGCTAAATTTCGAGGCTGATCAACGTCAGTACCTTTAATAATAGCAACATAATATGAAAGTAATTGCAGTGGTAAGGTATAAACAATCGGTGCGATTATGTCATCACAATGTGGTACGTTAATAACCTTCATCGTGTCGTCACTAGCAAAATGTGCATCGACATCAGCAAATACATACATTAAACCACCACGAGCACGTACTTCTTCTACGTTTGATTTTAATTTTTCAATTAAATCATTTTTCGGTGCAACAACAATAACTGGCATTTCAGCATCAATAAGGGCTAACGGGCCATGCTTAAGTTCACCAGCGGCATAAGCTTCTGCATGAATATAAGAAATCTCTTTGAGTTTAAGTGCACCTTCCATCGCAATTGGGTATTGATCACCACGACCTAAGAATAATGCATGTTGTTTATCTGCAAAATCTTCCGCAAGATCTTCAATTGAAGGCGCTAATGCTAATACTTCTTCAAGTTTGTTAGGTAAGGTTAATAGCGATTTAGCAATACTTTCTTGTTGTGCTACCGGCATACCGTGATGTTTACCTATCGCCAGCGTCATCATTAACAAACCAACAAGCTGAGTTGTAAATGCTTTCGTTGAAGCTACACCTATTTCAGCGCCAGCTTTTGTCATAAATGATAAATCTGATTCTCGAACTAACGATGAACCTGGTACGTTACAAATACTTAAACTTGATGTGTAGCCAATTTCTTTTGCTAAACGTAAAGCCGCTAACGTATCGGCTGTTTCACCTGATTGTGACAAGGTTACAATCATTGAGTTTTTAGGCACAAATGATTTACGGTATCTAAACTCACTCGCAATTTCGATATTACAAGAAATACCCGCAAGCTCTTCTAACCAATAACGTGCAACCATACCTGAATGGTAACTAGTACCACAGGCAATTATTTGTACGTGTTCAACATTTTTAAAAATGTCGTCAGCGCCATTACCAAAAGTTTCTATATTAAGTTCAGTTCCTAGTAAACGCCCTTCTAACGTATTTCTAATCGCTGAAGGTTGTTCATAAGTTTCTTTAAGCATGTAGTGACGGTATTCACCTTTATCACCACTATCATGGTTTACCGAAGCTTCTTTTGCTTCACGCTCGATTGGGTCGCCATTAGCATCAAATATATTAACGTTAAAACGAGTAACTTCAGCAACATCACCTTCTTCTAAAAAGGCAAATTTTCGAGTAACGGGTAATAAGGCCATCATATCTGAAGCAATGAAGTTTTCGCCTAAGCCATAACCTATCACTAATGGGCTACCTGAACGTGCAACAATAATACGATCTTTATCTGTACTATCCATCACAACAGTACCGTAGGCACCTTCAAGTTGTTGAACAGCTTTTTGTACTGCTGCTAATAACGTGTCACTCGTTTTTAGTTCATGATGAACTAAATGGCCAATAACTTCAGTATCAGTTTGAGAAATAAACTCGTACCCTAAACCTTGAAGTTGTTTACGTAATTCGTCATGATTTTCAATAATACCATTATGAACAACCGCGATGTTGCCACTAGAAAGGTGAGGGTGAGCATTTACTTCGCTTGGAGAGCCATGTGTTGCCCAACGGGTATGCGCAATACCTGTGCCACCAGATAATGGCGTTTCTTGTAAGGCTTGATCTAATTCCTGTACTTTACCTAAACGCTTAACACTGGTTAATTTGTTATGCTGATCTATGGTTGCAATTCCTGCTGAATCATAACCTCTGTACTCTAAACGTTTTAATCCTTCGACTAAAATATCAGCTACGTCACGTTGTGCTACTGCACCGACTATGCCACACATAGTTTATATCCTTTATTTTTAATTAGCTGACTTGGCGCATATTAAGTTTACGCCTTGAGCTATTAGCTGCAATCTTACTGATTCAGATAAATCATCATCAGTGATGAGGGTGTGTATTTGTTGCCATCCTAATTCTAAGTTAGGTATTTTTTTTGCTATTTTATATGATTCAATCATAACAATAACTTCACGGGAAACTTCTGCCATAACACGACTTAAGCCGGTTAATTCATTAAAAGTTGTTGTTCCACGATCTATATCTATGCCATCAGCACCAATAAATAGTTGATCAAAATCATAAGAGCGAAGCACTTGCTCTGCAACTTGTCCTTGAAAAGCTTCAGAGTTGGCGTCCCAAGTGCCGCCGGTCATCAATAAGGTAGGTTCATTTTCTAAGGCGTGAATTTCGTTAGCTATGCTAAGTGCATTCGTCATAACCACTAAACCTTTTTTACTTTCAAGTTCACCTACAAGAGCAGACGTAGTTTGACCACTATCAATAATAATACGGTTATGATCTCGAACAAGTGTTGCTGCATATTTAGCAATCGCTTTCTTTTGTAGAGAAAGTTTTTCACTTTTCGGTTCAGTAATCTCTCTAGGTAAAGCTATGGCTCCACCATAACGCCTTAATAACAAACCACTATTTTCTAGTGAAGCCAAATCTTTTCTAATAGAAACTTCTGAAATATCAAACTGCTTAGCCAAACTATCAACGCTCACTTCTCCATTGATATTAAGTTCGGTAATAATGCTATGACGACGCTGTTGAGTATTTCTTTTAGACATGATGTATTAGATAAATTACCAGTTAACTTTCACTTTGAACGCTATTATCTTTCATTTCGAAACCTTTTGCAATTTATCCCCTAAAAAATAGACAACCTATTATTTACATGACATGCAATAAAAAACAAATGTTTTATGAATAATGAAGTGGTGATCGGGTGATTTAATACCAGTTTAATTAATTAAATGAACAATTTTATATGTAGAAAAAGTTGCCAAATACAACGCTTTTATTTCAATAACTAGTTGTTCTAATTATTAAATAAATAACGATGTAGTTAGTGATTTCAACAAGTAGAAATGATCACATCGTTAGTGAGATAGGTATAATTAGTAAAAGTAAACTATACTGAACAAAAATTCTCTACAGCCCAAATATATAATGCTGTACTAGAGTAGATGTACTTCAGAAGTTTAAATGACAAGGCTTACAATTGAACATAAGAGCACTTACATTGGCGAATATTTGTTACCAACAGACTCTATTATTCAGCCATAAATAAATTAATTAGCCAATAAATAGGCATATTCGGGTGTTTTTACGAACTTATCTGCCGCCTGTTGTAAGCGTTTAGCTATTGCCTTGTCTGTACCTTTATTCAAAGCAATATAGCTAGTACGCTGATTTTTCATCGTAATTTTTTTATAATGAATAGCTAAATTGGGCTTATTTATAGCCTCTAGCTGAACTCTTGCATTATTTGGATCGGTGTAAAGTAAATCAACTCGACCATTGGCTAATAGCTTAACCATTTGTTCACGTGAAGAAACAATATATAAATTCTTTTTTTCAGAAAAGCCAGCAGCAATAAGCTCTTTGTGCTCAGCAGAATTTAAAATTACCGCAATAAGCTTTTCCTTTGCTTGCTCTATAGTCTCAACATGGTTTTCAATATTACTTTCTAGAGAAATAAATACACGCGCAGGACGACTCACTTTAATTATCCAATAAAAGTTATCTTCCCGCTCTGGTGTTCTAATCATACTTAAGATAATTGTATTAGGATTACTTTCAGCGATTGAGAATGCTCGTGCCCATGGCATAAACGCAACATTAGCCTCAAGCTGTGCTTCGGCTAAAATTGCGTTAAGAATTCCAATCGTTGGGCCTTTATTTTCGCCTTCATCCGGATATTGAAGTAAAGGATTAATACTAGCAACAACCTGCAATTCAACTGGTATATCATCCTTTGCAACAGAATATAAAGGTTGAATAAAAAGTAAAAAAACAAACCATATGAAAATTTTTCGCGGCATAAATAACCTTGCTCAAGTATTATAAAGTGTCATTAGTTACATTAAGTACTAACGAGAAACTATTTTTTTACTGGTCGCTGCCAGTTTTGTATATTACGTTGTCTAGAACGTGCAACAGCTAAATCATTTTTATCAACTTCTTTCGCAATAACAGAGCCTGCGCCTACTGTTGCAGTTTCACCTATAGTAACAGGGGCAACTAAAGAACTATTCGAGCCAATAAAGGCATGATCATTGATAATAGTTTGCGCTTTATTTACACCGTCATAATTACAAGTAATGGTACCTGCACCTATATTAACTTTTTTACCAATAAGTGTGTCGCCAAGATAAGTTAAATGTCCGGCTTTACTGCCTTCACCCAACGTGGTTTTCTTCATTTCAACAAAGTTACCCACATGTGAGTCTTTATGCATTATTGTGCCTGGACGAATTCGCGCAAATGGACCTACTGAACAACTCTCACCAATAACAGCATCTTCAATAATGGTATTGGGTTTAATTTCAGCATTCTCATTAATGGTGCAATTTTTAAGAATACAGTTGGCACCAATTTTCACACCATTAGCGAGTTTTACTTCACCTTCAAAAATACAGTTAATATCAATATTTACTTCACTACCAACAGTTAAAGAGCCGCGAATATCAATACGAGCAGGATCACGTAAGCTTGCTCCTTCAATCATTAACTCTTCCGCCAAACGTGCTTGATAGGCACGCTCTAAAGAAGCTAGTTGTACTCGATTGTTCGCTCCTTCAACTTCAACTTCTGTTTCTGGGTGAGCGGTAGCAATCGACTTACCTTCATGATGTGCGGCAGCGATAATGTCAGTTAGGTAATATTCACCTTGAGCATTTTCATTAGAAAGACCACTCAACCAACGCTTCAAATCTCCACCATTGGCTAACAAAATACCAGTATTAGCTTCATTAATCATTAGCTGTTCTGACGTTGCATCTTTTTGTTCTACTATACCAACCACTTGCTCATCAACACGTACAATACGACCATAACCTGTAGGGTTACTTAAGTGTACCGTTAACAGTGCCATGCCATCACTAGGTTTAGCGGCTAGTAGGCTTTCTAAAGTTGATACTTTCGTGAGGGGTACATCACCATATAAGACTAATACATCTTCATCGTCTGTTAAAAATGGCGAAGCCTGATCAACTGCATGGCCTGTGCCTAACTGTTCTTTCTGTTCAATGAAGGTTAAATCTTTCCCTGAGTCATTATCTGTTAATGTCGCTTTCAGTGTTTCGCCACCAAAACCATAAACAACATAAATATTTTTTGCGCCTAGGTAGCGTGCACTATCAATAACATGAGACACCATTGGCTTATCAGCGACAACATGGAGAACTTTAGGTAAAGAAGAGCGCATACGAGTACCTTTACCCGCAGCAAGAATAACGACAGAGAGAGACATGATAAATCCATTCAAGTAAATATATTGTGTATGCTTATTATTGTACCTATCTTTGCACTCGCTTTGCTATTAATTTTATTTAATGTGCTTTTTTTAAAATACAGAGAGTGATCTCCCTGCACAGCTTATGTGCGACTTTTCTTTTTATCGCCCCCTATGTAAGCATTATAGAAAACAAAATAATAACATACGAAAACATTAGTAATATAAAACAATAAGTTAACCTTTATTTAATAGCTTGGTATATTTTTTGCGACACCACTATCAATATTGAATATAGAGTGATGAACAAGATATGAATTTAAGAAGTAAATTGACTGGAGTAGACAATACGTCTGTATGCCATGCTGTTCTGCTTATCGCTTAAGGAAAAACGATGAACACATTAAATAATTATAAATACTTCATGGTTGATGTATTTACTGAGCAACCTTTTCATGGCGTGCCTTTACCTGTTTTTGCTGACGCCAGCGGTTTGTCTGATAGACAAATGCAACAAATTTCAACAGAGCTAAATGCAAGTTGTACTATTTTTTTACAAACGGCAGATAAAAATAATCGCCGAGAAATTCGCGTGTTTTCAAAAGAAAAAGAATTACCTTGTAGTGTTCATGCAATACAAGCGGCAAGTTATGTTTTAGCAAGCACAGCTATACCACTAATCGATAACCATAACCTTATTTCTTTTTCCTCAACCATGAAAGGACATGAAAAAATTATCAACAGTCATGTATCGAAAAATGATAACGGCGATATAGGTATTATTCAACAATCTTATAACACACATGCTGCGATAGATTATTACACACCAACAACTGAAGAATTAGCAGAAATGTTATCACTTAACCCTGCAGATATAGGCTTTGATAACTATCGTCCATTAATTGTTTCTTGCGGCATCCCTTATTTAATTGTGCCTATTATGTCTTACACTGCAATACGTGAAGCTAAATTCAATGAGGCCGCTTGGAGTAATTCTTCAGCACCGAGTTCGTTAGCACAGGAAATCCTGCTTTTCGCTAATAATACCGATGATAACTCAGCTGATTTTCATGCTCGTTTGCTAGGCCCTGCTTTTGCTCACCATGACGATCCTCCAATTGGCAGTGTAATTCCCGCTTTTGCTAGTCACATTTGTGATCATCCTCATATACAAAAAGGCACACATGTTTTTGGTATTCAAAGAGGTGACAATAATGGTCGTCAAAGTCACTTTTTCATTGAGATGGATAATAAGCAGAGTAAAGACTTAACCATACGTGTCGGTGGTTATGCTGTATTAGTGGGAGAAGGACAAATTCACGTTTCATAAAAGAACGGATTTTTTAATCGATAAGTAACTTACCCATTCCATTTCACAGCCTGGTTTTTACATGTGAAGCGGAATGGCTTTTTGCGATTGCAATTCAAAAAACCTAGTGCTATAACGAATAACTTTTCTAAAATGCACAGACTACATTAATCAATATGAAATATATTATTGGCGCTTATGCTACCGCTCCTTCGGGCAATGCTTGGGACAAAAATGAAGAAACAGATTACTACCAACAATTAAAAAACATTAAAAGCATTCAAGGTCTAGAACACCCATTTACTGGCCAGTTACATACCCATGACGATGATTGGTTTTTAGCAAATATTGATCCTCAGTGGCAATTTGTATTTACTTCTATCCCTGGTGTAATGGGCAACCTTGGAAAGAATCCTCATTTCGGTATTGCCTCAAATAATGAGGAAGGTCGATTAGCTGCCATCGCGTTTTATCAACAAGCACAACAAGCCATAGTAAAACTAAACGCACATTTGAACAGGGAAGCAGTACCTTTCATTAAAATTCATACCGCTCCCACAATCACTGCTGATGCACAATCCTCTATTCAAGCATTACAAACATCTCTTGAAACCATGCAATCTTGGAATTGGCAAGGTGCAAAACTTGTAATTGAACACTGTGATGCTTACGTTGAAGGTCAAGCTTCTCAAAAAGGCTTTATGTTACTAGAAGATGAAATTACAGCTATTCAAAATGTTAATAGTAAACATAATACCGATATTGGTATTAGCATAAATTGGGGACGATCTGCGATTGAAACACGTAGTGTTGAAGGTCCGATTCAACATATTAAACAAGCTTATGATTGTGGTTTATTAAAAGGTATTATTTTTTCTGGCGCTTCAGGTGTTGAAGGACCTTATGGTCAATGGCGAGATACTCATATGCCTCATGAGCAGGCGATTGATGTACCAAGTTACGCTAAGGGGTCAGCCTTAACAATTAATGAAATTAAACGCTCTTTAGAACAGTGTCCGTACGAAAAACTTGATTTTCTTGGCGGGAAAATAGCGATACGCCCAAATGAAGCAAGTGTAGATGAACGTGTTTCTTATATAACAAGTTTACTTTCGTTACTTGATAAAGTGACTAGTAAATAAGTTTTTACCCACGAGCAGTAATGGGCAATAACTCAAACGTGTTAAATAAATTAACACGTTTTTATTAAGCAAACCTTACCAATCAAGTCCTTTCTGAGCCTTTACCCCTGCTTTAAAGGCATGTTTAATAGGTTGAACCTCTGAAACAGTATCAGCTAATTCAATAAGTTTACGATGACAAGCTCTACCGGTAATAATCACATGCTGCATTTTAGGCCTGTTATTAAGTACTTCAATAATTTCATCTAATTCAATGTAGCCATACTTAACCATGTAGGTCATTTCATCGAGTAGCACAATATTAAGGGTTTCATCACTCAACATTTCTTTACTTCTTTGCCAAGCTACTTTTGCTGCGATAGTATCCGTTTCTGTACTTTGGGTTTCCCACGTAAACCCAGTCCCCATAACATAATGCTGCACAGGAAATTGTTTCAGAATGTTCATTTCCCCACATTCCCACTTATCGCCTTTAATAAACTGTACTACACCTGCTTTTTGACCATGACCAATCGCACGTAATACAGTACCAAAACCAGAAGTACTTTTACCTTTACCATTACCTGTGATTACAACAAAAACCCCGCGTTCTTCGGTCGCTTGAGCAATACGACTATCAACTTTTGCTTTAATTTTTTTCTGACGTTCAATATGTTTTTGCTCTTTAATTTGTGCAGCTTCATCTTGTTGTTGAAGCCTATTATCATTTTGCTGATTTTCATTAATATCTGTCACAGTTTTTCTCACTTACAGTTTATTTTTCGCATATTTTTCATATAACGATTATTAATCATTACTGATTGAGTTCCTTCTACAACAGTTTATTGATTCGCTTAAAAGTAACGAGTTTTCTCAAGAATAATTAATGATAAACTCAGGTTACTTGGTAAATACACTAATGCTTATGGTTAGCAATAACGCTCGTATTTAACTCCTTATTGGTAAATAAATGGTTTATTGTAAAATCAATGACGATGGCTGAAATAATATAAAAAACAGGATTAGAGACGGACTTAAAATAATACTTATCAACCCGTGTTTCATATTCTGCCCATGATAATTCAGCAAACTTACCAGATAACGTGTAATAACCACCATTTGAAGTAAAAAAGGCAATTGATGCACTGGGTAAATGATTAAAATTAGAGAAATGATGGGTGCGCGTAGCAAGCATTAACAAGGTTAATACTGAAAATACTGCCATAAATATATTCAAATGGAATTTTTGATTCATTAACTTCATAACGATCTCGTTAAATAGATAGTTAACAGTGTTGGAAATCAAAGGCAGTAAATGATAAAAGAATAGTTATTCTGTGTTAGTAGCAAAAAAATCCGTAAAAATAAGTGATTAGCTCAAACAAACAGTAATAGATTCCTTAGGCTGCAATTTAGAAAAATCATGTTAAATATTACAAATTTCAGCACATATACTTATCTCTGAATCACCGCCCACCGCAGTTGTCGAGTATGCTATTTATATAAGTAAACACAGATATAATATTATAAGTGATAAATAACATTGATTAGGCCGGTCTCCGGACTTCTGATCATTGCATTTGCAACACCTTCCCATACATCACTAATTTAATATTCTACTTAGCGATTCAATACAGTGGTTTTTGTTGCTGCTCACAGTTACCGTTGCGGGGGCAGTACTGGTATTTCACCAGTTTCACGTTTCACCTTCAGAGCGTTATTATTTTGTTAAACACATCAAAATAACGTGTGAAGACACCTAAATCGAACCAGATAATACGTCATAAATACATGCTATTCAATAACTAACAAAACTAGTTCCAAACATATTAGCGTTGAACCTAAACGGTGATTTAGTTACTCTACGCGCCCTTTCAAATGATGATAAATGTCATCATTGATGTTATTAGTATTAAAAACAGATGAAAACAAACTTATATTTAGCGCGTCACGGACAAACGAAATGGAATGAAATCCAGCGTTATCAAGGACAATTAGACAGTGAACTAACGCATTTAGGTAAGGAACAGTCTAAAAAACTTGCACAAAATATTGTTAATAAAGAAATAGACTTTATTATTTCGTCCCCCCTTGGTCGTGCAGTTAATACAGCTATTAGCTGTCAAAAGCTATTAAATATCCCTATTATTAACCTAAATGACATAACCGAACGAAACTTAGGTCAATGGCAAGGTGCTTATATAAGCAACATTAAAAACGAAGTACATTTTGACGAAATTTTCCACCAATTTACCGCACTGAAACCTATAGGTGGTGAAAGCGCCATAGACTGTGGGACACGCATTTATAATGCATTACAAAGACTCGCGATCCATAATGTAAATAAAAATTTATTGGTTATTTTTCATGGTGAAGCGTTGCGCTGTTTTTTAGCGAAGCTAGGTCAGCAATCAACACAAAATGCTTATGAATTATTCGACAATGGCTCTATCTTTCATTTAACCTATAATCATAACGATAAAAATTTTCACTCTGAAACAGTAACAGCGAAATAAAATAACAATGTCGTGGATAGAAAATATAAATAACCAAGCAATGTTATTAGCGCCTTATTTTGCTACGTCATTAACTATTTTATTAGCTTTACTGCTTGATAACATCTTAGGCGAAGCTAAAAAGTACCATTATCTTGTTGGTTTTGGCTGGCTTGCAGATAAAATAGAGTCTGTACTTAATCATAACAATAAAAAACAAAATCCCCACTCTAAGAAATCTTCTTTAAAAATCAAACTATTAGGTCTATTTTCTTGGTGTTTATTGGTATTACCGCTTCCCATTGTTTACTTTCTATTTATTAATGATTTAGCATGGTATTGGCAAATATTGCTCGATGCCAGTGTACTTTATTTGGCCATTGGTCTTAATAGTTTACATCAACATGCGATGCAGATTTACATCCCTTTGAAATCAGAAGATCTTGTAAAAGCTCGCCACTTTACCGGTTACATTGTTAGTAGAGAAACTAACGCTCTTTCACCACAAGCAATGTCGAGAGCAACGGTAGAATCTATGCTCGAAAATGGACATGATTCAGTTATCGCTTCAATGGTTTATTATATTATAGGCGGTGCACCATTAGTTATTTTGCATCGTTTAGCTAATACACTCGATGCAATGTGGGGTTATAAAACGTCTCGTTTTAATCATTTTGGCTATGCCAGTGCTAAGCTTGATGACTTACTCGGATTCTTTTCAGCAAAAATTTGTACCCTACTGTATTCAATACAAGGTGATGTTAAACAATCTGTTACCAATGCCTATCAGCAAGGTAATCAATATAAAAGTCATAATGGTGGCTGGGTAATGGCAGCCGGCGCTACTGTGATGAAGATAACACTGGGCGGTAATGCTTTTTATCATGGAAAAGTAATAACCTCACCCACATTAGGTTTAGGCAACTCGGTCAGCATCGAGGATATACCTCGCAGTATAACGCTAGTAAAACGGGCAGCTATTACATTAGCTTTATTAACTTTTTTCTATCAACTAGTTTGTTATCTTCTATAAAATTAACAGTATGATTAGTGCTGTTAACTTTATAGAAGATAATAGGTTAGTTAACATGGCTTTTAATATTCAAATTTATTAAATTTTAGGTGAACCAATTTTGGCTCTTATTCATGGTGGACAGCTACAATTAGTGGCTAAGCAATTTAATATTGCTCCTGAAAGCTGGTTAGATTTATCTACAGGTATAGCACCATTTAGCTACCCTATTCCAACAATCCCAGCACAACTATATCAGGCATTACCACAATCAAATATCAACTTAGAATACGCAGCTAAACGTTATTACAATGCTAACAGCTTGCTAGTAACCAATGGCAGCCAAGCGATAATAAAACTTTTACCTGTGTTATGGCGTGAAGAAAACAAACATTCCACTATCGTATACTTACCCGAGCAAGGCTATAAAGAACATGCCTTAGCTTGGCAAACCGCAGGCTTTACATTATGTTGGTATCAAGACACTTTACCTGAAATTAATACAATTGAAGAAAATTCAGTTTTAGTGGTAATTAACCCGAACAACCCAACGGGGCAACTCTACCCAAAATCTACGCTACTCAACTATCAAAGAAAATTAGCTCAACGCAATGGTTTATTCATTATTGATGAAGCCTTTATTGATGTAATAAGCCCCACTCAATCAATGACAAGCGCCGGCAGTAAATATGATGAAAACACGTTGATATTACGCTCATTTGGCAAGTTTTTTGGTTTAGCCGGTATTCGTATTGGTTTTTTAATTGGTGCCGAGCCTTGGTTAGCAAAATTTAACGAACAACTTGGCCCTTGGCAAGTTAATGGGCCTGCACAGCTTATAGCGCAAAAAGCATTAGAAGATAAACACTGGCAAACACAGCAGCAACAAACACTAAAAACGTTAAGTACACATTTACGGACATTACTCACTGACAATTTACCAATGGAACAGATAACGACTATCTCTGGCACTGATCTATTTCAAACGGTTTATTTTAAAGAAAATCATAACGGTAAAAGCCGCGCTGAAAGCTACTATATAGCCTTATGCAAACAAGGTGTTTATGTGCGGTTAACTGATGATAAACAGGCATTAAGGTTTGGTATAGCCAAGATTGAAGAGCTTACACGGTTGGCTAATGCTTTGCTTAATATAAATAACGAATACGCTTAGTTGTTACAGAGCCAACTCGAATATCATCAAATAACACCAAAGTGTGGCGTCTCTGAATACACTTAACGAAGCGTATTAATTCTTATAAATTTCATGTTGATAGTGAAAGCTGTTATGGGGGGTTACCAGTGGTAACACCCGCTTTTAAAATTTGTTCGATATCATCCATATGCAAGTATTGCTCGCATATCCCAGCTAAACGTTCTAATTGAGTTTCTCTATGTTGATTAATATCAATAACAGACTGTACACCATGATCTTGTTTAACCCACTGCAATATCGCGCTAGTTACTGCTCCGTGATCAAAAATGCCATGTAAATAGGTTGCTACAATTTGATTATCTGTTGAGATAAAACCATCTGTACTTAGCGCACCTACAGACAAATCACTTATTAAAGGTTTTTTAAGTGCTTCACCTTGTGAATGACCACAATGAATTTCATAGCCCAAAACCTCACAAGAAGCGCCAGCTAGGGTGAGTGTGCCAGAAACCTGTGTTAAGGTTTTTTCTGCGGTTAACGTCGTGGTAAAATCAGCTAATCCTAAGCCTGAAATAGCTCTTTCGCCATTTTCTTCAGCTGTTGATTCAATCGCAAGTGGATCCAATATTTTATTACCTAGCATTTGAAACCCACCACAAATACCGAGCACTTTACCGCCATATCTTAAATGACAATTAATATCCTCTTGCCAGCCTTGAGCTTTTAAAAATGCTAAGTCTGAAATCACATTTTTACTGCCCGGTAAAATAACTAAATCGCAATTGTCTATCCGTTCACCCATTTTGACATAACGTAAATCTATTTCAGGGTTTAACCTTAATGGGTCAAAATCAGTATGATTACTAATATGCGGCAATAGAGGTACCGCAATAGAAATTTTACTTTGACTCACTTTATTATCAAGAGCAATCGCATCTTCAGCATCAAGCGCTAAATCATGTAAATAAGGCAAAACACCTAAAACAGGCTTACCAGTACGTTCTTCAAGCCAAGTTAAACCTGATTCTAGTAACTTAATATCACCGCGAAAGCGATTAATAATAAAACCTTTTACCCGTGCTTGCTCTGACGCTGACAATAATGCTAACGTCCCTACTAAATGAGCAAAAACTCCACCACGATCAATATCAGCGACTAAAATAACAGGACAATCTACTTTTTCAGCGTAGCCCATATTGGCAATGTCATGTTCGCGCAAATTAATTTCAGCCGGACTACCTGCACCTTCCACCATTAACACATCAAACTCTTGTGCAAGCCGATAATGAGATTCAACCACTGCATTCATCGCCACTTTTTTATAGTCGTGATAGCTGGTCGCTTCCATATTTGAAAGTGCCTTACCGTGTACAATAACTTGCGCACCAGTATCACTATTTGGCTTTAATAAAATAGGATTAAAATCAACACGCGGTGCAATATTAGCAGCAATAGCTTGTAATGCTTGTGCTCGTCCAATTTCGCCGCCATCTTCTGTTACCGCACTATTTAGCGCCATATTTTGAGGTTTAAAAGGCGCAACACTAAAACCTCTATTCACAAAAACACGACAAAGCCCTGCCACTACCGTACTTTTACCGGCATCAGAAGTAGTGCCTTGTATCATTAAGGTTTTCATTTGTACTCCTTCGGCTTAAGCGATAGAGGAATCCCCGCCATAATAAAATCGACTCGCTCAGCTATTACAGCGATTTCTTGATGTAACCAACCCGCTTGATCAACAAAATTTCGTGAAAGCTCCCCCATAGGTACAATGCCATGACCAACTTCATTGCTAACAAGCAGTAAATGCACCTCACTTGATTGTGCATAATGAGATAAAGTTTTAAGTAACGCTTGTTTTTCTTGTTGAAAACAATCTTTTTCAGCTGAACATAAGCAATTTGTTAACCATAAGGTAAGGCAATCAACTAATATTGTTATCCCATGTTTGTGTTCGCTGTTATGTTTTTTTACTAACTGCTCAATCGCTTTGGCTAGTTCAATAGAGGATTCAATTAACAACCAATGAGCAGGTCTTTGTTGTTGGTGTTGCTTGATACGCGCTAACATTTCACCATCTAACGGCTGAGCTGTTGCTAGATAATAAACCTGTGACTGAGTGTTACTTTCAAGGAGCTTAGCTTGCTTTTCGGCAAATGAACTTTTACCAGAGCGAGCACCGCCTAAAATCAAATGAATAGACATTAGCTAATAACTCCTGAACCTGTACTTAACATGACATCACCATAGCCAAACACCAATAACGTTAAATAAATAACAATTTCGCTACTTTGCTGGGCTGCGCCTAAACAATCACCGGTATAACCACTAAGTTGCTTATTAAACCAAAATGCTAATAAAGCTCTAAAAATAAATAAAATAACGAACAATAAAATACATTCGCCCAAAGGAAGAAACCATAAACTCACTATCAATCCAGTGGCAAGCAACGCCATTAAACTTGTGTTCGATAAATACTGAGCTAGCGGTTTAACTTTTGATGTAGCATCAAGGGAGACATAAGACATATCATAAATTAAACTGGTGGCAACTACGCGACTTAAGGTATTTGCTAAAATAAGCGCAATAACAGGCGATGCAAGCGAAATTAAACTTTGATATTTTAGAAATAAAATAATAAATAACGCTGCGGCACCATAAGTTCCTAAGCGACTATCTTTCATAATATTCAGTTTTTGCTCAATGCTCCAACCACCACCAAAGCCATCCCAAACATCTGCCCAGCCATCTTCATGAAAAGCGCCAGTTACTAATAAACTTGCAGCCATAGCAATAAGCACGGCAATTTCTTTTGGTAAATATTCAACGGAAATAGCATAAATTAACGAACAAAGGATACCAACCAAAAGACCAACTACGGCAAAATAGCGACTAGATTGATTAAGTTGCTCTGCACTAATTTCAGCAGGTAATCGAACAGGTATGCGCGTGAAAAAACTAACGGCCAATAACAATAGCGTTAATTGAGGTTTTATTTTCTGATGTAAATTTTGAGTCATTTTATGCTCAAGTTTATGCGTTAAACGCTAAACTACCTTTGTTACTGAAGCTTGTTCAAAACTAGCCATGTCATTATAAAAAGCCACAGCAGCTTGAATAAGCGGTAAAGCTAACGCTGCTCCTGTACCTTCACCTAAACGTAATTCAAGGCTTAATAAAGGCTCTACAGTAAGCCAAGTGAGCATTTTCTGATGTCCTTGCTCACCTGAGCAATGAGCAAATATCATATAGTCTTTTACTGCAGGGTTTATTTGTATGGCAACCATTGCTGCGGCAGTACAAGTGAACCCATCAACGACTACATGCATATTATCTTCTGCTGCAGCTAACATTGCTCCTGTAATTTGCACTATTTCGAAGCCACCTAAACACGCTAATAATTGTATAGGATCTGATAATTTATCCGCATGTAATTTAAGCGCTTGTTCAACTACTTGCTGTTTCTTTTTAACAACGTCGTCAGATACGCCAGTGCCCTTTCCTACCGTTTCTACTGCAGAAATATTCATAACAGCTGCCATGATTGCAGATGACGATGTCGTATTGCCAATGCCCATCTCGCCAAAAGCAATTAAATTGCAGCCATTTTTCTTGGTTTTACTGATCAGCGATTTAGCTTTACTAAAGCCTTCTTTCACAGTTTCTACTGTCATAGCGGCTTGCAAATGCAAAGGCTGTGTAATATTGCCTAGACGTTGATCAATAACATTTAATTCTGGGGACGGTTTATGCAAGATACCTGCATCAACGACACTCAAATCCCAACCCAGTTGACGACAAAAAACACTTATCGCTGCTCCACCAGTTGCAAAGTTAGCAACCATTTGACCGGTAACTTCACTTGGCGCTATAGAAACCCCTTCCGCTGCCACCCCATGGTCACCTGCGAAAATAATAAGAGCTGGCTTGTTAATAACTAATAGTTCAAGCTGTTCAAACTGTGCTAATTGTACTCGTGCGATTGCTTTTGCTGTTGTTTCGAGCTGGCCCAGCGCACCTAATGGCTTAGTTTTACCATCAACTATTGCTTGAATTTTATTATCAAATTGGTGAGTAATAGGTTCAATTGTAAATGTCATAATAGTCTCAATAAGTATATTTATAGTTTTAACGGTAAACTATTATTGTAAATAACAAATTTGGTGAAAAGATGAAATAAGGTTGTTTTATTCTTTATAACACAAGCTTTGACCAAACCTTTCCTCTTTCATCTCGATATAAAGATATTTTTATCAAGCTAGCATAAGGTACCTCTATTGAGTCCATATGCGAGTTTCCTGGGATAGGTAAATTTAAAACGCGAGCGAGTATATGTTTGATCACACCAGCATGTGTCAAAACAAGCGTATTTTTTGACTCATTTTTATTACAAAAACTATCCCACCAATGATCAATACGCCCAGTAAAACTAGTCATGCTTTCACCATTTGGCGGTTGATTCTGCCAAGGGTTTTGCCAAAAATCACCTATTGTACAAGTTTCTACGCGATCGCTTCTTTGCCATAATGACTGATAGCTTTTACCATCCCAATCACCAAAATTCATTTCTTGCAGTTTACTTTCAACTTCTAATGATAGATTTTGCTGCTGGCAAAATAAGTCTGCATATTGATAACAACGAACCAAAGGAGAACTAATACACCGATCAACAAATTTTAGTGAGTCAGTAGCGAGAGATAGTTGTTCATAACCAAATGCTGAAAGTGCTACATCCGTTTTTCCAGCCAGAATCCCCGGTGTATCAATTTCACCGTGTCGTAACAAATAAACAGTACTTTCTGTAGGAAGTAATTGTTGTGAATTTAGCAATGTTAATCAACCATGGTTTTAAATAAGATGTAGAGTATGCATGATTTAAATATATTAATTAACTTATGGGAACTTTTCATGATTTTACTACTCTTAATAGTTGTAAGTTTTATTTCCCTTAGTGTTTCATGTTTTTATTGCGTCTTTCTTAATAGACGCTTTTTTTTGTCAAAAATTTAGGTTTTTCAAAAATAACAAACATAAAAAATGCCCTGTTACTTTACAGCAACAGAGCATTTATAATTTAATTCACTAAACCTTAGCTTACGACGTTAATTAGGAAGTTAAGCTTAACTTCTTTTATTAGTCACCTGAATAACACGTAATTGCGCTACTGCGCGTGCTAATTCAGCAGCTACTGCAGCATAATCAACATCAATACCAGTGGCATTCATATTTTCTTCTGCACGCTTTTTAGCTTCTATGGCTGCTTGTTCATCTAAATCACCAGCACGTGTTGCAACATCAGCAAGTACTGTAATGTGATTAGGTTGAACTTCTAACATACCACCTGAAAGATAAATAACTTCTTCGCTACCATCTTTTTTAGTGATAAGTGCCATTCCAGGTTTTAGTGAGGTCAGTAAAGGTGCGTGACCAGGTAAAATACCCAACTCACCTTCACTACCTGTGATCTGTAATGATTTAATACTGCCAGAAAATAAACTTTCCTGTGCGCTTACTACATCCAGATTAACAGTTAATAATGCCATTTGACTCGACCTCTATATTAATAAGCACTTAAGTTATCCCTAAGTGCTTATCAGATGATTACATCTTATTAGCTTTCTCTACAGCTTCGTCAATAGAACCAACCATGTAGAACGCTTGCTCAGGCATATCATCATATTCACCAGCTAAAATTCCTTTGAATCCTGCAATGGTGTCTTTTAATGATACATATTTACCTGGAGAACCGGTAAATACTTCAGCAACAAAGAACGGTTGAGATAAGAAACGTTGAATCTTACGTGCACGATGCACAGTTTGCTTATCTTCTTCTGATAACTCATCCATACCTAAGATAGCGATGATATCTTTTAGTTCTTTATAACGTTGTAATACTGTTTGAACACCACGAGCAACTTCATAATGTTCTGCACCAACTACTAATGGATCAAGTTGACGAGAAGTTGAATCTAGTGGGTCAATCGCTGGGTAAATACCTAGCTCAGCAATAGAACGAGAAAGTACAACTGTTGCATCTAAATGAGCAAAGGTAGTTGCAGGACTTGGATCCGTTAAATCATCCGCAGGTACGTATACCGCTTGAATTGACGTAATAGAGCCTTTATTCGTTGAAGTGATACGTTCTTGTAATACACCCATTTCTTCAGCAAGTGTTGGTTGGTAACCAACCGCTGATGGCATACGACCAAGTAACGCTGATACTTCAGTACCCGCAAGAGTATAACGATAGATGTTATCTACGAAGAATAATACGTCACGACCTTCGTCACGGAATTTTTCTGCCATAGTTAAACCAGTCATGGCAACACGTAAACGGTTTCCAGGAGGCTCGTTCATCTGACCGTAAACTAATGATACTTTATCAAGTACGTTAGAATCGTTCATTTCGTGATAGAAATCGTTACCTTCACGTGTACGCTCACCAACACCAGCAAATACTGAGTAACCACTGTGTTCAATAGCGATGTTACGGATAAGTTCCATCATGTTTACTGTTTTACCAACACCAGCACCACCGAAAAGACCAACTTTACCACCCTTAGCGAATGGACAAACTAAATCGATTACTTTGATACCTGTTTCTAACAATTCGTTAGACATGGCTTGATCTGCGTATGCAGGCGCTTCACGATGAATAGCCCAACGATCTTTCTCGCCGATTGGACCTGCTTCATCAATAGGTTCACCTAATACGTTCATGATGCGACCTAAAGTCTCAACACCAACAGGTACTTGGATACCATCACCTGTGTTTTCTACATTCAGGCCACGACGCAAACCGTCTGAGCTACCCATTGCAATAGTACGTACAACACCGCCACCAAGCTGCTGTTGAACTTCAAGTACTAAACCTGCAAGGTCACCTTCGGTTACTTTTACTGCGTGATATACCTGAGGTACGGCATCTTGTGGAAATTCAACATCCACAACTGCGCCAATTATTTGGACGACTTTACCTGTACTCATGTTAATTCCTCTTAATTTAAGCCAACCAACGCTTTGCGCAGCTAGCTTGTCGTTAAATTACGAAAACGTTATATGTTAATTACTCTTTAACCAACCGCAGCTGCACCTGCAACGATTTCACCCAATTCTTGAGTAATCGATGCTTGACGCGCTTTGTTGTATACCAGTTGTAAATCATCAATCAAGTCGCCAGCATTATCTGTAGCAGCTTTCATGGCTACCATACGGGCAGCTTGTTCACAGGCTAGGTTTTCAACCACGCCTTGGTACACTTGCGATTCTACATAACGAACTAATAGTTGATCTAACAACACGTTAGCATCAGGTTCGTATATGTAATCCCAACGATGTTCAATATCTACATCGTCAGACTTAGGTAAAGGCAATAACTGATCAACTGTTGGTGCTTGTGTCATAGTATTAACGAACTTGTTATACACTATAAACAACTTATCAATTTCGCCGTTATTATAAGCATTTAGCATAACCTGAACACTACCGACTAAGTCGGTAAGTGACGGGTTATCGCCTAAGCCAGATATTTGTGCGGTTACTTTAGAGCCCATGTTATTGAAAAACGAAGTAGCTTTTGAGCCTACAACCGCAAATTCAACTTCAGCTTCTTGACCCTGCCATTTAGCAGCGTCAGCTAGCACTTCTTTAAATAAATTAATATTTAAACCACCACACAAACCACGGTCTGTTGATACAACAATATAGCCAACACGCTTAACTTCACGCTCTTCCATATAAGGATGGCGATATTCTAAGTTACCAAGCGCAATATGACCGATCACGTTACGTATATTTGTCGCATATGGACGAGAAGCTGCCATGCTTTCTTGCGCTCTACGCATTTTAGAAGCGGCAACCATTTCCATAGCGTTTGTGATCTTTTGAGTGTTTTTCACACTCGCAATTTTGGTTTTTATTTCTTTACCAACGGCCATGACTCTCTCTCCGAAAAGATTACTTAATTAAAAACGTCTTACCAAGTTTGGGTAGACTTGAAAGTTTCAAGTGCTTTAGTCAAACCAGCTTCAATGTCTTTATCGTAGTTACCTGAATCGTTGATAGTAGCCATAAGCTCAGATGCTTCACTGTTCATGTAGCTTTGTAACGCGTCTTCAAAATCATTGATTTTGTTAATAGCAACGTCGTTCAAAAAGCCTTTTTCTGCAGCAAATAAAGAAACAGCAGTTTCAGCAACCGATAATGGGCTGTATTGCTTTTGCTTCATTAATTCAGTTACACGTTGTCCATGCTCTAATTGAGCACGAGTCGCGTCATCTAAATCTGATGCAAATTGAGCAAATGCTGCTAATTCACGGTATTGAGCTAGTGCTAAACGGATACCACCACCAAGTTTTTTGATGATTTTCGTTTGCGCTGCACCACCAACACGAGATACTGATAAACCAGCATTTACCGCAGGACGAATACCAGAGTTGAATAAATCAGACTCTAAGAATATTTGACCATCTGTAATCGAAATTACGTTAGTTGGTACGAAAGCAGATACATCACCCGCTTGTGTTTCAATAATTGGTAATGCAGTTAAAGAACCTGTTTTACCTTTTACTTCACCGTTAGTGAATTTTTCAACATACGCTTCGTTTACACGAGCAGCACGTTCTAATAAACGACTATGAAGATAGAAAACATCACCTGGGTATGCTTCACGACCTGGCGGACGACGAAGTAGTAATGAAATTTGACGGTAAGCAACAGCTTGCTTAGACAAATCATCATATACGATCAACGCATCTTCACCGCGGTCACGGAAGTATTCACCCATTGAACAACCAGAGTAAGGTGCAAGGTATTGTAAAGCTGCTGCTTCAGAAGCTGATGCAACAACAACAATAGTATTTGATAATGCGCCGTGCTCTTCTAAGCTACGTACAACATTAGCAACTGTTGACGCTTTTTGGCCAATAGCTACATAAATACTTTTGATACCAGTGTTCTTTTGGTTAATGATAGCGTCAAGTGCAATCGCTGATTTACCGATTTGACGGTCACCAATGATTAATTCACGTTGACCACGACCAATTGGAATCATAGCATCAATTGACTTAATACCAGTTTGTACTGGTTGGTCAACTGATTTACGTTCAATAACACCAGGAGCAACAACTTCTACAGGAGAGAAGCCATCATTTTCAATTGGGCCTTTGCCATCAATTGGTTCACCAAGTGTATTTACTACGCGGCCTAAAAGACCACGACCTACAGGTACTTCCAAAATACGGCCAGTACCTTTAACTTTCTGTCCTTCTGCTAAATCAGCATAAGGTCCCATAACTACCGCACCTACCGAATCACGGTCAAGGTTTAAGGCGATAGCATAACGGCTACCAGGAAGTTCGATCATTTCACCTTGCATTACATCGGCAAGGCCATGGATACGAATGATACCGTCTGTTACAGAAACGATTGTACCTTCGTTACGAGCTTCGCTGACAACGTTGAACTGTTCAATACGATTTTTGATCAGTTCAGCGATTTCAGTGGAATTCAGTTGCATGCTCTGTTCCCTTATCTAAGATTGTAATGTTGTTGATAAACGGCTCAGTTTACCTTGGATAGAGCCATCAATAACTGTGTCACCCGCTTTAATAATTAAGCCGGAAACGATGTTTACATCAATATTACAATTAAGCTTTACTTTACGTGCCAAGCGCTTTTCAAGCGCGGCGCTAAGTGTTGTTTTTTGCTCTGCGGTAATTTCTACTGCCGAGGTTACATCTACTGTGATTTCTTGTTCAAATTCAGCTTTTAACGCTAAAAAGTGTTCAAGAACCAGTGGTAGCACCAACAAACGTTTGTTTTCAGCCATAACTTTTATAAAGTTCTGACCTTCACTGTTTACTTGCTCACCACAAACATTTAAAAATAAAGTTTGTGCTTGCTCAACTGAAGCCCCGCCAGATAAATAACCTTCAATAGTTTTATCTTTAGCAACTTCAGCAGCAAAAGCTAGCTGGGTTGCCCAGCTATCAATTGCTTTAGCTTCAACAGCAAAATCAAACGCTGCTTTAGCGTAAGGACGAGCAATGGTTGTCAATTCAGACATAGCTCTATCCTCTTAAAGTTCAGCGACGAATTTATCTAAGATGTCGCTATGTGCTGCGGCATCGATAGAACGTTCAAGAATTTTCTCGGCACCGGCAACAGCTAGAATAGCGACTTGTTTACGCAATTCTTCTTTTACACGGTTACGTTCAGTTTCAATTTCTGTGTGACCAGCAGCTAAGATTTTTAATTTCTCAGCTTCTGCTTTCACAGCAGCTTCTTCAACTATCTGCGTTTCACGCTTTTTGGCTACTTCAATAATTTCAGCAGCTTGCGCCTTCGCTTCTTTTAGTTGGGCCGTTGCTTTTTCTTGGGCTAATTCCAAGTCTTTTTCAGCACGGTCTGAAGCAGCTAAACCATCTATGATTATTTTCTGGCGAGCTTCAATAGCATTGTTTAGTGGTGGCCATACATATTTCATGCAGAACCAAACAAAAACGATAAATGCTATTAATTCACCAATTAGAGTGGCGTTTAAATTCACAACCGCTCCTCCTTAATAGTAAGCTGTTCAAAGAATGGAATTAAAGTACAAACAATAATACCATCGCGATACCAACACCGATCATTGCTACAGCATCGATTAAACCAGCTAAAATGAACATTTTAACTTGTAATGACGGAGCTAATTCTGGTTGGCGTGCACACGCTTCTAAGAATTTTCCGCCCATGTTACCAAAACCGATAGCAGTACCAATAGCACCAAAACCGATAAGTAAAGCAACAGCGATGAACTTAATTGCTTCAGGCATTGTTAATAGTTGTTCCATTTTTTTTCTCCAGGGTTTTTAATTATAAAAATTAAAGTTAAAGTTAAAGTTAAAAATTAATGATTGTCCGAGCTTGCCATGCTTAAGTAAACGATTGTTAGCATCATAAATACGAATGCTTGTAATACAATTACTAGTATATGGAATACAGCCCACACAAAGTGCAACGGAAGTTGCATTAAACCTACAGCGCCGATTAAGATGAATATCAACTCACCAGCATATAAGTTACCGAATAAACGCAGTGCTAACGAGAATGGCTTAGCGACTAATGCGATTGTTTCCAGTAATAAATTACAAGGGATTAAAAATACCATTGCAAGTTTGTTATTTGTACTAAAAGGGTGCAAAGTAAGTTCTTTAATAAAACCACCAACACCTTTGATTCTTATAGAATAAGCTATCATCAACAAGAATACGCCCACAGCTAATGCCGCAGTAAGATTAATATCTGTTGTTGGTACAATTTTCATGTATACATCATGAGAATCCATACCGAATGCTGTTTCACCAACAAACCCAGCTAATGCAGGTAAGAAATCAACAGGAATTAAATCCATTAAGTTCATCAAAAAGACCCAAACAAATATCGTTAGGGCTAATGGCGCAATCAGTGCACTTTTACCTTGGAAGGTTTTAGATACGTTGTCACCAACAAAATCAATAACCATTTCAATGAAACATTGAAATTTATCAGGTACACCTGTGGTTGCTTTGTTTGCTGCTCTACGGAAAATCCATAAAAACAGTATCCCTAAACCAATTGACCAAGCTAGGGTATCGATATGCCATGTCCAGAAACCACTGTCACTACATGCTTTATTAAATGCCAAACCACTATCGGTTGTACACATTTTCGCATTAGTTAAATGATGCTGAATATGGCCTGAGAGAGTAACTTCTTCTGCCATTTTATTATCCCAAAAGTTAAAGTTTATAAATTTTTTTGCTTCTGTTTCAACGCTTTGTTAAAAACAGAGGCTGTAGTAGTGGAAAAAACACTACTACACAATATGTACTTAAAAATGCTGACGGTACTATTACCATAAATTTAAAAACCAACGCAAATAATAGCGCGGTATAAAGCATTTTTAATTTTACGCCGCTATAGAAAGACTCTACTACTTTCCTAGACGACTGTGCCCCTGCATATTTAAATGCTTTCAAGGCAAAAATAATATTGGGTATAATTGCGACTGCACCACCAACTAACGCTGATTTGGCATGGGCAGTTCCCCATATAAAATAAATTATTACTGTTGTTATTAACATTAAAGCAATAGTGAATAATATTTGTGTTCGAGCTACTTTTCGCCCTGCTTTTATTAAGCTATTACTCATATATACTAATAAAACTCATCTAAAAAATCATCAACAATAATCTCTGTTACATTACGAATATAGTCGTAGTCCAACGAGTTTTTTAAAGTAAAAACTTTAATGTTAAAAAGTTTGCGCAAGTATACTTAAATTGTCTTTTATTGCAAGAAAATAGGGCAATGAACGCCCCTTATTTGTGCTAATAATTAATATAGATTTGAGAAATACAACTAAAGTACTAAATTATAGTTAACTAAAGGATTCTAAAGGATGAAATAGCCTATTTAACACCATCACTGCTCGGATGAGTTTTATTGAATATTAAGGGGGTGTAATTAAAATTTATGTTACTGAATATTACAATACTATTTGAAGAGCAAACTATTACTCTATGTTTATTTTGGAGGAAAAGTTTAGTGTAATTTATCTGGTTGAGTTTTTAGAGAATATCGCCTGGAGTGGCTAGTTTTAAATGAAGGGGAATATAGTTACTAGCGAAAAACTTATTAAGCCAAGCTTAAATTATTTAATTCGCTAGTATTTTATCTGCTAGATTTTATGGTCGTAGTTAATAGTCGTTAGTATTATTTTATTTTAGAAATAAAGTCATTCAATTCAGCTAAATTAGCATATGAGATAACGAGTTTACCTTTTCCTTTTTTATTATGACTAACGGCAACATTCAAACCTATTTTTTCTGCTAAGTTTTGCTCTATATTAGTGCTATTTTGATCTTTTTCTTTCGCAGGCTTTTCTTCACTCGGGTTTTGAATTCTTTTAATTAGTGCTTCTGTTTCTCTAACTGTTAATTCTTTTGTTGCTACTGTTCTTGCTGCTTCAGCTTGTAATGTATCATCAAGGGCTAACAATGCACGAGCATGACCCATTTCAATATCACCATTTTCTAAGAAAGTTTTTACAGCATCATTTAAATTATTTAAGCGTAAAAGATTTGTTACTGCCGTTCTAGATTTACCTACGGCTAAAGCCACTTCTTGATGAGTTAAATCAAATTCAGTTAATAAACGATCTAAGGCAACAGCTTCTTCCATTGCATTTAAATCTTCTCGTTGAATGTTTTCAATTAAAGCAATTGCAACCGCTGATTCATCAGGTACATCTTTTATTAAACAAGGAACTTCTGTCAATTTTGCTAATTTAGCTGCACGCCAACGACGCTCACCTGCAATTATTTCGTAAAACCGGTCACCATTATTGTCGGTATTAATAAGTCTAACAACAATTGGTTGGATAATTCCTTGAGATTTAATGGATAATGAAAGTTCTTCAAGTGCAGAATCGGACATATCCTTACGTGGCTGATACTTACCAGGTGATAACTTATTAATGGCTATTTTACTTAAATCACCATCTTTAAGTATAGTATCATCATTTTTGTCACTTTTTTTACTGCTATCTTCTTGTTCCGAAGGCCTTACTTGTGGCGTAAGTAATGCGTCAAGGCCTCTGCCTAAACCTCTTTTCTTTGTTGGGCTCATAATATTCCTTGAAATTACTCTGCAGTATCTTGACTCTAGCTAGCCACTTGCTCGCTATTTGGTGCTTTTGTTGAATTATTTTTTACCGTACTATTTTTACGTAGTACTTCACCAGCTAAAGCTAAATAAGCTTTTGCACCTGTTGATGACTTATCGTAATACATTACAGGTGAGCCAAAACTTGGTGCCTCGGCTAAACGTACATTACGTGGAATAACACTGCGGTACACTTTATCACCAAAGTGACGCTTTAATTGTTCAGATACATCATTTGCTAATCGATTACGAGGATCATACATAGTACGTAAAATACCTTCAATATGAAGCTTATCATTAACAACAGAAGTTAATTTTGAAATGGTATCCATTAACGCTGTTAACCCTTCTAAAGCATAATATTCACATTGCATTGGTACTAAAACAGAATCTGCTGCTGTCATCGCATTTACTGTCAGCATATTTAATGATGGTGGACAGTCAATAATAATAAAATCATAATGATCTTTTACTGGCTCAAGTGCCATTCTTAGTCGATGCTCTCGAGAGTATACTTCCATTAACTTTATTTCAGCTGCAGTAACATCGGTATTAGCCGCAATTAAATCATATAAACCAGTTGTTTCCTTTTGTGCAACTTCTTCAACCGATTTTTCTTCAATAAGTAATTCGTAACAAGTAGCTGGTACTTCATACTTATTAATACCGCTGGCCATTGTTGCATTGCCTTGAGGATCAAGGTCGATTAATAATATTTTTCGCTTAGTAGCAGCTAAAGACGCAGCCAAATTAACAGCAGTTGTTGTTTTACCAACACCACCTTTTTGATTTGCAACAGCTATTATTTTTCCCACAAGCGCCTCTATTATATTTAATTTATTATTTAAACAATGTTTTTAACACTTTTTAGTTCTTTTTTAAAACAAGTACATGCCGTTCGCCTACAAGTTCAGGTACCTTTATTTCATGACTAGCAACTAAACTAATATTTTCAGGTAAATTAGTCAGTTCATCACTGGGATATTGACCTTTTAAGGCAAAAAATTGTCCTTGTTCTTTAGTCACTAAATGTGAACACCAAGTCACCATATCATTAAGTGATGAAAAGGCTCTACTTAATACACCATCAAAAGGTGTTTCACCAGAATAATCTTCAACACGAGACTTAACCGGTTGAACATTAGTCAATTTTAATTGAAATACAACTTGTCTAAGAAAAGTGATCCTTTTTCCTAAACTATCTAATAATACAAAATTTTTCTCAGGAAATAATATAGCTAAAGGAATACCTGGTAAACCAGGACCTGTGCCAACATCGATAAAGTTTTTGCCATGCAACACTTCACCTACCATTAAACTATCCATTATATGCTTAACTAGCATTTCTTGTGGATCTCTTACTGATGTTAAGTTGTAAGCTTTATTCCATTTATGTAAAAGCTCTACATATTGAATAAGTAAGTTTACTTGTTGCGGAGAAACTTGCAAAGTTGTTTGACTAAGCAAGTTTTCGAGTTTTGAAGTTAATGTCATATTTTTTAATGATACTTTTTAATTGGCTTACGCTATTTTTTTACTAAGTAAACCATGTTTTTTTAAGTAAACTAATAATAACGAAATAGCTGCTGGAGTAATACCAGAAATTCTAGATGCTTTACCAATGGTTTCTGGACGAGCATCTTTTAATTTAGCGACAACTTCGTTTGATAATCCTGATAATTGCGTATAGTCAAAATCAAGAGGTATAACAGTATCTTCATTACGTTTTTTCTTGGCTATTTCATCAAGTTGTCTATCAATATAACCTGCATATTTAGTTTGAATTTCTATTTGCTCTGCTGCTTGTGTATCTGCAATAGCAGGGCCTAAACCTTCTATTTTCATTAAATCGCTATAACGTACTTCAGGACGACGAATAAGATCTTCGAGACTTGCTTCTTTACTCATTGGCGATTTTAGTAATGCATTTACTTGGTCTATATTACTTTGATCTTTTTGTACCCATGTATCTTTTAAACGTTGACGCTCTAATTCAATATTTTCCATTTTATCGTTAAAACGTTTCCAACGAAGATCATCAACTAAACCAACCTCACGGCCTTTTTCAGTTAAACGAATATCGGCATTGTCTTCACGTAACAATAAACGATATTCAGCACGTGAAGTAAACATACGGTAAGGTTCTTTTGTACCTAAGGTTGCTAAATCATCTATCAATACGCCCATATAAGCTTGGTCTCGACCTAGGGTAAATTCATCACGACCTTTTACTCTATTAGCAGCATTTGTTGCTGCAATTAAACCTTGAGCACCAGCTTCTTCATATCCTGTCGTACCATTTATTTGTCCAGCAAAATATAAATTTTCAATAAACTTACTTTCTAGTGATTGTTTTAAATCTCGAGGATCAAAGTAATCATATTCAATGGCATAGCCTGGACGTGTGATAAAAGCATTCTCAAAACCTTTAATTGAACGTACTAAATTCATTTGTACATCAAAAGGTAAACTCGTTGAAATACCATTTGGATAAATTTCATGAGTAGTTAACCCTTCAGGTTCAACAAATATTTGATGTGAAGTTTTATCAGCAAAACGAGTAATTTTATCTTCAATAGAAGGGCAGTAGCGTGGACCAATACCTTCAATAACACCAGTATACATTGGCGATCTATCTAAACCTTCACGAATATATTGATGTGTTTTTTCATTTGTATGAGTAATAAAACAAGAAACTTGCTCTGGATGATCCTTTTCAGATCCCATAAATGAAAACACTGGGCGTGGTGAATCTCCAGGTTGTTCTTCCATAACTGAAAAATCTAATGATCTTGCATCTAGACGAGGTGGAGTACCTGTTTTCAAACGATCCATTCTAAAAGGCATATCACGCATTTTTGATGCTAAATTTACGCTTGCAGGATCTCCTGCACGTCCGCCTTGATAATTGTTTAAACCAATATGAATCTGTCCTGCAAGGAAAGTTCCTACGGTTAATACAACTGTTTTTCCTTTAAATTTCAATCCCATTTGAGTTGAAACACCAGCAACACGATCATTTTCTAAGATCAGATCGTCACAAGGTTGTTGAAAAATAGTTAAGTTTTCTTGGTTTTCTAAGAATTGACGGACGAAAGTTCGGTATAACGCTCGATCTGCTTGAGCTCTAGTTGCTCTTACTGCTGGGCCTTTGCTTGCATTTAAGGTTCTAAATTGAATAGCACTATGATCAATGGCTGTTGCCATTAAACCACCTAAAGCATCAATTTCTTTTACTAAATGTCCTTTTCCAATACCACCGATGGCTGGATTACAGGACATTTGTCCTAAAGTATCGATGTTATGGGTTAACAAAAGTGTTTTACATCCCATTCGGGCAGATGCAAGCGCAGCCTCAGTGCCTGCATGGCCACCACCAACAACGATTACATCATACGACTCTTGATACCACATAAATTTGAACCTTAAAAAACTGTTGTTAAAGAAATTTTCTTTAACTGAAATTAGGAGACGTATTTTACCGTTTTTTTTCCAATAGTGAAACGATCAAATGCGTAAAAAGATCGTAACTCGATCTCTCTAATATATATAAGATCTTTATAGAGATCTTATTACTATTACTTATTAAGGATCGAGTTTTCTGTGGGTAAGTGTTTTTTTCTCAATTATTTTATATGGTTAAGAGAATGACAAGCTTGTGATCAAACATTGATCAAGTCTCATATAAGCGGTGATCAAAAGGACTAGTTATCCACAGAGTAATTAAACCATAAAGATATACACGGAATAATAATATGAAATTAACCGCTTATCCATTGAATTGTCCACAATATGCGTTTTTTACACTAAGTTTTGTTGATAACTTATGTGTAAGTAGCTTATAAAAGATCCTTGTTTTCACTTAACCATTGCTGTGCAAGATCTTCTGGATCAATATCTTCACTCATATCAAGAGTTTTAACATCTAACAAACTATTACAACCCTTTGATATTAATAGTTTATTTAATTCAAAGCCTGCTTTGCAAAAAGTATCATAATTTGAATCACCAATAGCGATAACAATTAAATTTATTGAGGATAGATCTTGTACACAATTTTTAAGATCTTCAACAAATGCTTGGATATTGTCAGGAAAGTCACCAGCTCCATGAGTGGAGGTACAAACGAGCCAAGTTGTTTTTTTAGCAGGATCTTGTGAAAAAGTTGATCCAAGGATCGAATTAAAATTAGGATTTAAGTGTAAATTTACGTCATGGTTAAGTTTGTTTAGCTGTTCTTCACATGCTTCAGCAACATATTCTGTGCCGCCAAGCATACTGCCAACAATTATTTGAAATGAGCTCATAGTTAGGTGATCTAATGATTAAGAATGAAATGATTGTATTCTTATACGTAAACCAGCTCAAGGTGAACGAGTTAGCTTAAATGATAAACTTATTGAGGCCGGCTATTTTAATTAACTGCCGTTTGTGAGGATCGTCTTTTATGGTTGTTTTGATCCGGAATAAGATCTACTACTTACTTAAGTAGATCCAAATAACAAAGTACAAAAGTTTAGATCGCTTCTTTATAGGTACTTTAACTGGCTAAGTTTTATTAAAGTTTGTTAGTAATGAGTAAGCTAATTGATAAATAAGTAGTGTTAGAGATAATTTTTATAAATATATTTATATAGTAAGTATTCACTATTAATTTTATCCATATTTTTATAGATATTGAAAATATACTTATTCTAGATGTAATAACGGCTGGTAGCATGAGGTCTAAAACTACCAACAGCGAGTAGTGAAGTAAGCGCTAATAGGTACTGAGTGTAATAATATGCCGTTTAATATTTTTATTTATCATTACTTACTACGGGCAATATGTGCGACAATTACTTACGCAATATTTTAATCAAGTCATAAGGTTCATTATGAAACTTTTAGTTCGTAACCTTTCACGTTCAACCACAGAGCAAGAACTTCGTATTTTATTTTCTGCTCATGGCTCTGTCACTGAATGTAGTTTAGTTTTAGATCAAGAAACAGGTAAGTCAAAAGGTTTTGCTTTTGTGGTAATGCCAGATGAGAAAGAAGCAAAATTGGCACTTTCGGCTCTTCATGAAACAAGAGTTGCTAAAAACAGAATTCGTGTAAAAGTTGCACAATAGTTCGTTTTAACAGAAACTTACCTCAGAAAAATTAGTTATATTGCCGCGATAAAGTATAGATAAAGATCTAAAATAACTTAAGCGGCTTTAATTTCATAAGATAAACCTGACCGCTCTTCATATCTGTGTTTATTACCTATCAAAATATATTTCTTACTGTTCTTAAAACTCAATTCTGGTTTATCAATCATTACTGCTAGTTCTTTAGTTTCAGAAAAAACAAAAGCTGAAAATGTATTACGAATAAGGGGTTTTGTGCCCATCCCCTCGAAATGAACCTTAAGCCTATTTTATAACCAACACATGGTTTTGTTAGTTACATATGATTTATTCAAGTTGTGGTTAATTTTCCTTAAATTAACCACAATCAAACGCATTAAATTAGAAAGTTTTCTATATTTCTAAAATCTACGTAACACGCAAAAAGCTTATATCCATTTACTTTCATTGGTTTACCCAATCTTTGTCCTTCGATCCCCATAGATTTCAATAAACGCTCAATACCTAAAGGAGATACACTTACGATACCTCTAGCTCCATTTTGTTTAGCAATATCAAATGACTCCCAAAGTAAGCGCTGTGTCAATTCACCTGTCATTTGACCATTGTTATTGTCCTTTAAGCCATTAACATTCATGCTAGTGAAACGTGATAACTCCCAAATATCTTTGCTTTTTGGTGGGGAAGTACCCTCTAAAAGCATGGGGAAAATACATTCGAGTAAGTAAGGTTGTGTTGTTGGTAAAAGCCTTGAGCAACCTGTGATGTTACCCTCACTATTTTTTGCTATGACATAACAAGTGTGTTCATTATCAAATTCATCTATTTCGATATTGTCTTTAGTTTTAAGCTCCCATCATAGCTGTTCAATAAATACTTTGTACCTATATTGAAATAACTCTTTTTTCTGATTTTCTGGTAATAGACGACCAAGCACATTAGTAAAATTTATCATAAAAATAACCCATATTTTGAAATGAGGGATCTTTTTACGCTAAAAAATCAAATAAAAGCCTGTTATAAATAACAGTTGCTAGTGATATGATTTAGTGATCAAGCGACTGGCTGTAGAAGAAGCTAAAGGATTGTTAAACTTAAGGATGATTAATGAAAATAAACGTACCTGATTTATTTGAGAAAACAATGCAAAGTATGCTCTATTGTTCAAACGAGCGAGAGTTATTTAACTTACTTTTAATCGCTGTTAGGGCATTAGAGTTTGATTATTATGCTTACGGTGTTCGTATAGCCTCACCCATTACAAAGCCATCATTTTCATTAAAAAATAATTACACCAATAAATGGCAGTCACGCTATGCTGACAAAAATTATATTGCAATAGATCCCACGGTAAAGCATGGGTTGATTTCCACTCGTCCTATTGTTTGGGGTAATAAACAAATACAAGAACAACCTGAGTTTTGGGAAGAGGCATCTGCACATGGTTTGAAGTATGGATGGGCACAATCTTCTTTTTTAACCCCTAGTTCAATTGGCATGCTCACTGTTGCACGGGAAAATGAAGATAGATATTTAGAAAAAACACCATGTAATCAAACACTTTTAATATGGTTAAATAATGTATTTAAAAGCTCATACGCTGAAATAATACTACCAAACATACTTAAAGAGACATACTTAGCACTTACCGCTAGAGAAACCGAAATGTTAAAATGGTGTGCTGATGGCAAGACATCTGATGAAATTGCAATAATACTTAATTTAACAAAGCGTACTGTCAATTTTCATATTGCCAATGCGATAAATAAACTTAATGTAACAAATAAAACCGCTGCTGCTGTCAAAGCTATTCAGCTAAATATTATCTAGTTACCTCTATATACCTGTTGTAAATATCAGTATTAGCGAAAACACTTATCTGCTTTAATACAAATCAAGGGCGTTAAATCATGCCCTAGAAATTGAGATGTAAAATTAGTGTCTCAATACATTTTCTCTTAATTAATTAGGGGAAAAATTTAACATGGATATAAGGATATTTGTTATGAAAATGAATAAAACGTTATTAGCTTTAGCTGTGATCACTAGTGCTTAGAGCGGCACTGGACCATCTCTGACTAATACAGGCCTTCTATATACGCTGAATCTACCTGTCGTAGGTTCTGTACCTTTTGGTTCACAAATTACCGTAGTAAATTACTCTTGGAATCTATCATATATTCCCTCTGGTCTTGTCGTTTATCTTTGTTGGGATACAACATCGTCATGTATGGACGTGAGCTCAAGTAAAACAGGAAGTTTAACAGCTTTTTCGGGTTTAGATGCGAATAAGAAATTCATTTATGCTTTTGCAGTACCTGGAAGCGGCAGTGTAATTTCACCATTCGCTTATGGGCAGACAAATCAAGTTATTGTAAATTACAATTAACTATTTCTAAGGTCTTCTCAATAGAAGACCTTACTGCTTAACCTTTAAGCATAGGTGTCGACTTTTGTCATTCCGGACTTAACTTGATAATCCATTGGTAGTGAATGATTAAACGACAATAACTCTTTAAAAATTTCTTGATCTGATGAACCTTTTGATTTCATTTCATTGAACAACTCAATTCGTTGCCCCGTCACTTTTGATGCGATTTTATCAAACTCTTCAGACATATCCGCCCAATTCTTGTACGCTGCAGGATCAGAAAGTGGGGGGGCATCATTTAAATTTATCATCAACTTATCAGGTATAAATGCAACGGCTTCAGCCATTTCTTTAGCGAATAAAGGATCTGATTCGACATCTGGAATGAAATTATCCCAACCATGTCGTACATATCCTGAACTTTTCGTTTCCTGTGCAGTTGGAGGTACAACTGAATTTTTAACCTCGGAAGTTTGTTGCACAGCATAGTTCTGTGAACCAATAGAATTTATCATGTCATTATCCTTAATTTTTTTTACTAAAAAAACTACATTTTTTATGAGTGTATCAACATCAATACTTACCCTGATTTTAAAGCAAGTAGCAGACCAATAAATCAGTACCTGTTATTTGTAACAGGTTTTTTAAAGTATCAGACATGAAAACACGCCTTGAGGTAGAAATGTCAGTTATATTAGCCAATAAAACGGCAAATGGGGGGAGTATGTTTTTACAGCGGCAAACTATTGCCGATTAAATAAAGGATAATTAAGTATTCATTTAAATCTCGAATGAATGAGACCTAGCCTAGCTAGATAATTTTGTTGCTTCAGTTGATACTTTTTCAAGAACATCATTCAATATTCTATAAATAGTAGCGGAACCCAAGTCGTACTCTTTTGCTAAAAAACCAATTGATATGCCTTTTTCCCTTTTATTATAAATTTCTAAATCTCTTTCTGCTGTTCTTTTTGTTGGCCGACCAAACTTAACTCCGTGCTCTTTCGCTTTAGCAATACCTTCTAATTGTCTTTCTGAGCGTAAATCTGTTTCAAACTCTGCGATTGCCGCTAGCATGTTAAATATTAAACGACCAGTGGGAGTGGCAGTGTCAATTGATTGGTCAATTACCACTAGGTCAATATATTCACGTTCACTTTTAGATACCACATCGAGATTAATTGTTTTTATTGTTTTGAATGCGGTTAATTCTTCGTGAGCCTTGATGTATTGTTCACGCAATTCGTCTTTAAGATGAATGAATTCAATATCAATAGACATAAAAAGTGATCGGATAAGCTTTTTAATTTTACTGGATTGTTTATCGATGAATTGCCATTCGTACTGACGGCCATCAAAGTCATTATTATCTAAATGATCACTTAATAGCTTAATGCTATCGGCAGGAATTAGTTTAAAAGCTTTCTTACGCACATCACCAAAACTAAGACCATCGTCCATTTCAGCATCAATAAAATACTTCAATAAACTGCCCGCAGATTTTAATTTAGTTCTAACAATGTTTACATCTTCTACAATACGTTGTTTTGCATAGCCCTTGGCTGATTCTGTTAACTTTCTGATCATATAGATAAAAGCAGAAACTAAATTGTCATTGGTTTCTCGGTACCTAAAAAATAAGTAACAAACAAGATATAAAATAGTTTGGCTGTCATCGTGTCTTCTGAGTTTATAAACTGTCTTGTGTTTAACTAATGACGCATAGTATTCAAGGTTTTTAGGGGATAATTTGAGTTCAGCAATAAGCACTTTAATTTCAGGGTAAAGTAAACGTATAGTTTTATGTGTCTTCAACTCTTGTGCTATTTGACTAGCCGAAAAATCTTTAGCCATTCTTTTCAATTTGGCTAGGTCAGTAAAGGTACTATTTGATTCAAGTAATTTAAGTAATATGGCTTTTGTGGATTGAGTTAAATTTTCAGTGAGAATATGCTCAATACGGCTTCGTTCATTTGATAAAACGGTTGAGATAGTGTCTTGTAGTGTTGTATAACCAGCAAGCGCTATTCTGTTTTGACCAAAATAAGCAATACACTCATCGAAAACATACCTAGGCTCTAAGTTTATTTTTACGACATCATTGAGTCTTTTAAGAAGTAGTTCTTTATCTACTTTACTATGATAATTTGAAAAGCCAGTATAGCTAAGTAACTTTTTGAACAACTTTGTTTTTGTTGTTCGAGGTAAGTCAGTCAACATCATATCTTTACCATTAAAGTATTTAGTTCTGACATAATCAAGATCAACAACAACGTCTTCAAATGAAAAATTAAAAATGATAGGCCGCGATCTAAAGTAGCCTAATAGCAGAATAAAATATACTCTGGTTTCTAATCGTCTTAGCTCATTAACCAGTTTTTGGGTTTCACTATCCAATGAAAAATAGTCTTCTCTGTCTGTATGATTAAAGTTAGGAAGAGCGTAAAGTTCGTTTATTTCAGACGATGTAAGTATTTGAATACGTTTAGTGGTTGGGTTAGTGATGATAATTGACCTTTATAGTTATTTTACACCATCATAACTTATGAATGGCCAATAAATAACCTTAAGGTTCATTTCGAGGGGATGGGCACAAAACCCCAATAACGGCTGGTTTTCGTGATGAAATTTCTACGGTAAGCATATTGCCACCTTTTAACCTTCTTAGTTAAAAGGTGGCAATATGCTTGTAGGGGAGAGAAAATATTAATATAGGGGCTATTTTTAAGTTATATCGATGGCGTATAAACGTTTATTTATATACCTATTTTCCAATACAGAAAGAGCTAAATATTTTAGTTAATAGGTCATCACTGGTGAATTCTCCGGTGATTTGATCAAGCTCTAACTGACAAATTCTTAATTCTTCAGCTAAAATTTCTCCAGCTACATAAGACTCTAATTGGTCTAAACCAGTAATTAAATGCTGATGAGTGTTATCTAAAGCGGTTAAATGACGTCTTCTAGCCATAAATCCACCTTCAGTACTACCTTGATAGCCCATAATCGCTTTTAAGTGCTCTTTTAAGCTGTCAACGCCTGCGCCAGTTTTTGCTGATAAGGTTACCGAAGTATGGTTTTTATTATTTTTATCTGTAAATTCAGCTAAGCCAATATTATCTTCAAGAATTGCTTGGTTTAAATCGGCTTTATTTCTTACTAAGGTCAGGCCGATGTTATTAGGTAGCTTTTCGAAAAACTCAGGATAATAATCTTTAATATCTTGTTCACTTTCTAAAAGATTATGGTTGGTACTCGCATCAACCATTAACAATACGCGATCAGCTTGTTTTATTTCTTGCCAAGCGCGTTCAATTCCAATTTGTTCAACTCTATCATCACTGTCACGTAAACCTGCAGTGTCTATAATATGTAATGGCATACCATCGATATGAATTTGTTCTGTTAATACATCACGTGTAGTACCAGCAATATCGGTAACAATGGCACTTTCTTTACCGCTCAATGCATTGAGTAAACTTGATTTTCCGGCATTAGGCCTACCTGCTATAACGACACGCATACCTTCACGAATAATACTGCCTTGTTGTGCCTGTTTTCTTACGCTTTCAACTTTGCTGATAATAGCTTTAAGATCGTTAACTATTTTTTTATCAGCAAGAAAGTCAATTTCTTCTTCTGGAAAGTCGATAGAGGCTTCAACATACATACGTAGATGAATAATGCTTTCTACCATTTCGTTAACTAATTTAGAAAAATTACCTTGAAGTGAGTGCAGGGCAGAGCGTGCAGCTTGTTCTGAACTTGAATTGATTAAATCTGCAATTGCTTCAGCTTGGGTTAAATCAAGTTTGTCATTTAAAAAAGCTTGTTCACTAAACTCACCTGGTTTAGCCATAACAACATTAGGTAAGGCTAGAATAGCTTTAAGTAGCATATCTAAAAGAACAGGACCACCGTGACCTTGAAACTCTATAACATCTTCACCCGTAAATGAATTAGGGGCTTTAAAAAATAAAGCGATACCTTGATCTAATATTTCGTTTTGTGCATTTGAAAAAGGTAAGTATTCAGCTTTTCTAATTTCAGGCAATTTACCCAAAATAGCTTGAGCAACATTTTTTGCTTCAGGCCCAGATACACGAATAATACCAACACCACCACGGCCAGGTGCGGTAGCTTGTGCTGCAATAGTTGATTTACCACTAGGTAATAATGACATTGATTTAAACCTATAAAAATAGAGAGCTTGAATAATAGCTATTTTACGTTATTTATCTTTAACTAACAAAAAAGCGATTTCTTTATCAGAAACCGCTTTTATATTATTAATATGAACTTAAGTTAAAAATTATAACAAAGAAGTGTTAACTTGCTTTTTCTAATTTCTTCTTCTCAATGCCGCTGAAAATGACTTTCATTTGGGCAATTGAAATCATGTTACTTACGAACCAGTAAAGTACTAATCCTGATGGGAACCAAGCCATAAATATTGAGAAAACAACAGGCATGTATTGCATTATTTTCTGTTGCATTGGATCTTGAATAGTCATTGGTTGCATTTTTTGCATTACAAACATACTAATACCCATTAATACTGGCAATACATAGTATGGGTCCATTGCTGACAAATCTTGAATCCAAAAAACAAACGGTGCATGTCGTAATTCAACACTTTCTAAAAATACCCAGTAAAGCGCAAGGAAAATAGGCATTTGTAGTAATAATGGTAAACAACCGCCAGCAGGGTTTACTTTCTCTTTACGATACATTTCCATGGTAGCTTGAGACATTTTTTGTCTGTCATCACCAAAACGTTCTTTAAGCTGTGCCATTTTCGGCGCTAATTCACGCATTTTAGCCATTGAGGTATATTGCGCTTTTGTTAACGGATACATACCACCTTTAACAATTAAAGTGATGATAATAATTGCTACACCCCAGTTTGTTACAAAGCTTTGAATTGTTAATAGTAACCAGAATAATGGTTGACTAATCATCCATAAAAAACCGTAATCAATAGTTAAATCTAAGTTAGGTGCAATTTTCTCTAGTACCGCTTGATCTTTAGGACCAACATAAAAAATAGCTGAGGTATTGCCTTGTTGGCCTGCATCTATTGTTACTGGCGGTGCTTTAAAACCAATAACAGCTTCCTGGTTGTTGCTGTAGTTAGTATACAGTTGGTTGTTATCTTCAGCATTTGGTACCCAAGCTGAAACAAAGTAATGCTCTAGCATTGCAACCCAACCACCAGGTGTTGTTTTATTTAAGTTTGTTTCTGCAATATCATCAAAATCATATTTTTCATAGCGATCTTCACTTGTAGAGAATGCAGCGCCACGATAAGTAGGTAACATACCTGATGAAGTGTCTTTTAATGTAGATTGTTTAAGTTGACCGTACATTTGAACTGAAACACTGTTAGCTGTGCTGTTATTAATTATGTATTCAACACCAATACTGTAACTGCCAGCAACAAATGAAAAGCGTTTTGTTACGCTTAGACCATTGTTATCTTGAAAAGTTAGATCTACAGTTAAATTGTCACCAACCAATTCATAGTTACTTTGAACCGTACTATAAATAGGTCGGCCTTTAATAACTCTATCTACGCCGTTAGCACCCGTTAAGCCCGATTGTGCAACATATTTTTGATTACCGTTTTGCATTACGGTATATGGAATATTATTACCTTGTTCGGTATTAAAATCGAGTAGCTTCGCATCAACAATATCACCACCTTGCGTATTAATTTTTACTAGCAAGGTATCTGTAGCGATACTAATTAATTTTGCATTTGAAGCTGTATCTCTTGTCATTGGTGCTGATGAGTCAGTTGATTCAGGAACAAATTCTGCATCTGCAGCAAGTTCATTATTCGCATTTTGACTAATAGTTGGTTGTTCAACTGCTGGTGAATTTTCTGCTTGCCACTGACTAAAAAGTAAGTAAGTAACAACCATAAGCGCAATAAAAAGCAGACTGCGTTGAGATTCCATAAGATTTAATTCTCTTGTTTTTGGGTTGGCACGAGGTTATATCCTCCCGCATGTAATTTATAGCAAGGCATTTTAGACTAGGTTTAACTGCAAACCAACACTCTTTTAGTATTAGCGTATATAATTTGTTCTGCTTTTTAAGGCAGGAATATTATTTTTCTTTTTTTAAGGGGGGAACTGGATCTTCACCACCTTCATTCAACGGGTGACATTTTAATATTCGTTTGCTTGCTAACCAACATCCTTTTATTACACCAAAGCGTTCTATAGCCTGGTTTGCATAAGTAGAGCAGGTTGGTTGAAATCGACAATTAGAGCCCAATAATGGACTAATAAAACGCTGATAGCCTTTTATACAAGCTATTGCTAGTTTTTGTGGCGCTGAATTATTTTTCGCCATATTTTTTCTAATTCTTGGTTGATTTCGTTATTGTCGAGTTGATCAATACCGGACTTTACCATAACTACCATGTCGATAGCAGGTAAATCATGTTGATTTAAACGAAAGCTTTCTCTAATAATTCTTTTCATGCGATTTCGTTGTACGGCAAGTTTCACACGTTTTTTAGCAATAGCTAAGCCGAGACGATTTTTTTTACATGAATCATCAGATAAATTAGTAGGGGTAATAAGTATAGTAAAATGGCGAGAGCCAAATCTGATAGGTTTTTTAAACACAGATTGAAAGTGACCGGGAGTCAACAGACGTGACTCCCGATTAAATTCATAAGTAACCTTATTGGTTACCATCTTAATTCAGTTTCTAACTTAGAAATAAAATTAAGATTAAGCACTAAGGCTTGCACGGCCTTTGGCACGGCGACGAGCTATAACAGCACGGCCATTTTTAGTTGCCATACGAGCACGGAATCCGTGGTTACGCTTACGCTTTAATACGCTAGGTTGAAATGTTCTTTTCATTACGCTAATCCGTCGGTTGTTGTTGCCCTGACAAAAAAGCCATTTGAGCACACAGGTCTAAAAAAAGAGGCCGAATTCTAAATCTAATTCAGCTCACTGTCAATGTTTTATCTTGAATATTTATTAAAAGATCCTTTGATGATCGTTAGGATCTTAGCTGCTGTGGTGACTTGCATTTTAATGTTATTCACCGAACGGGGTAAAAATATCCACAGGTTTGATGTTAAATGGTATTTTTTTACTGATTCATTGCTTTTTTATTTGTATAAGCAATAAAAGTAAGTAATCCATTTTTGAGTAATTTTAATATAAAACCTTACTAATAAGCCAATTAAACTAGTCTTTAGCTGTTTATTGTAAAAATAATTACGAATAGTTGTCTGTCAATATTGCACTTGTGGATAAGTATAGAGATAATGGTAGTACATAATAAAAAACTTTCGTTTGTTTTACTTTTTCAAGTCGTAAAATTTCTTGTCTTTTAAGTAACGATCTTATTGTTTATTTTCTAATGCTTCTTTTTTAATAAATAGATAATAACAACAAGCGGATGAAATATTTTCCTTTGGAGTTTTGGTTGGAACACTCTCTTTGGCAGCGATGCCTTTCTGTTCTTCAAGAAGAATTGCCAGCACAGCAATTTAGTATGTGGATTCGTCCACTACAGTGTGTTGTTACGGATAATATATTAACACTATATGCACCTAATCGTTTTGTTTTAGATTGGGTTCGCGATAAATATGTTAATAGAATCAATGAACTAATAACAATGACAGATGGTGGGGATTCATACCTTTTACGTTTTGATGTGGGTAGTAAACCACTAAGTCCTGCTGTACAAAAAAATGCAGCGACTTCTGCCGGCGCCAATTTTAGTCCAAATAGTAAATCAGCTCCCGCTGCTGAAGCGGAAACAAATTTACCAAAAAAGGCTAATGTTCGTGTTAAATATACTTTTGATAACTTTGTTGAAGGTAAATCGAACCAGTTAGCAAGAGCCGCCGCTTCACAAGTTGCTGATAATCCCGGTGCAGCTTATAATCCATTATTTATTTATGGTGGTACTGGTTTAGGTAAAACGCATTTATTACATGCAGTTGGTAATGGCATTTTACAAAATAATCCTAATGCTAAAATCGCTTATATGCACTCAGAACGTTTTGTGCAAGATATGGTAAAAGCGTTGCAAAATAATTCCATGGAAAAGTTTAAGCAATATTATCGTAGTGTTGACGCTTTATTAATTGATGATATTCAATTCTTTGCTGGTAAAGATAGAACTCAAGAAGAGTTTTTTCATACTTTTAATGCGCTACTTGAAGGCAATCAACAAATTATCTTAACTAGTGACCGTTACCCTAAAGAAGTTGCCGTTGAAGATCGATTAAAATCTCGTTTCGGTTGGGGCTTAACTATTGCGATTGAACCGCCAGAATTAGAAACACGTGTCGCTATCTTAAAAAGAAAGGGACAAGAAAGTAATATCAACTTAGCGGATGAAGTTGCTTTTTTCATTGCTAAACGTTTACGTTCAAATGTACGTGAATTAGAGGGAGCGCTTAATCGTGTTATTGCTAATGCAAATTTCACGGGTAGAGCGATTACTATAGATTTTGTTAGAGAAGCTTTACGAGATTTATTAGCTTTGCAAGATAAGCTTGTTACTATTGATAATATCCAACGCACTGTGGCTGAATATTACAAGATTAAAGTAGCGGATTTGCTCTCGAAGCGAAGAAACAGATCTGTCGCTAGACCTAGACAGCTAGCAATGGCATTATCTAAAGAATTAACGAACCATAGCTTACCAGAAATAGGTGATGCTTTTGGTGGAAGAGATCATACTACAGTGTTACATGCTTGTCGTAAGGTGAAGTCTCTTAGAGAGGAACTGCATGATATTAAAGAAGATTATTCTAATTTGATTAGAACCTTATCGTCTTAATATTTAATGTTTTCCACTAGTGTTATAGAATTATTTTACCAACTAAAATTTAATAATAAGAAATTTGCTCAAATGCAGGATGATAAATGAAATTTTCACTTAATAGAGAATTATTACTTAAGCCATTATTGTTAGTTTCTGGTGCAGTTGAACGCAAAAGTACTTTACCCATTTTAGGAAATATTCTTTTTGATGTTAAAGGGCATTTGTTAACCTTGACTGCTACCGATTTAGAACTTGAAATGGTAGCTCATGCTGAAATAGATAATCAGGGTGAAGATGGAAAAATAACAATACCTGCACGTAAATTACTTGATATTTGTAAAAGTTTACCTGAAAACTCAATGATAAGTTTTAATGCTGAAAATGATAGCGTTAAATTAACGTCAGGCAGAAGTCGCTATTCGCTATCAACATTATCAGCTGATGACTTTCCAAATATTGAAGAATGGAAGGGCGATGTTGAGTTTAAATTATTAAAATCAGAATTATTGCGCTTAATTGAAAGTACGCATTTCTCAATGGCTAACCAAGATGTTCGTTATTACTTAAATGGTATGTCGATCGAAAGTGAAGGTAATGAAATTAGATCTGTTGCTACAGACGGTCACCGATTAGCTATTTGTAAAATTTCAAATGAATCTTTAACACTACCAGCAAGACAAGTTATTGTTCCTCGAAAAGGTATTTTAGAAATAATTCGTTTGCTTGCTCCTGTTGATGAAGCGGTGCAAGTTTATCTTGGCTCTAATCATATTCGTATTATTGATTCAGAATTTTCGTTTACAAGTAAATTAGTTGATGGACGTTTTCCTGATTACCGTCGAGTTTTACCTCGTAATGGTGATAAAATATTTGTTACTGATAAAGAAAAATTACGTCAAGTATTGTCACGGGCATCTATTTTATCGAATGAAAAATTTAAAGGTGTTCGTTTAAATTTTTTAAATTCTTTATTAAAAATTACAGCTAATAACCCAGAGCAAGAGCAAGCAGAAGAAGAGTTAGAAATAGATTTTCCATATGATGAACTCGAAATAGGTTTCAATGTTAGTTATGTACTTGATGTACTAAATGCGATTAAAGATGAAAAAGTTAAGTTTACTTTAGCTGATGCTAATTCAAGCGTTGTTATTGAAGGTGCAGATTCTGGTGAAGCGCTTTATGTTGTTATGCCAATGCGCTTATAGTTTGTTTACCATTGAAATTAACTAAATGAGTGTTATTAAATTAGTTACCAAAAATTTTCGTAACTTAAATGATGCTACAATTGATTTTCACTCACAATTAAACTTTTTTGTTGGGGATAATGGTAGCGGAAAAAGTAGTTTATTAGAGGCACTTTTTTTTCTAGGACATGGTAAATCTTTTAGAACAAGTAAACTTGATGCACTAGCTTGTCACGAGACAACTAACTTTGTTGTTAGTGTTAGAGATGGAAATAATCGCCAACTAGGATTAAGTCGTGATATTAGTACAGGCTCAACAACTATTAAAATTGATGGTGAATTTCAGAATCGCTTATCAGTGTTAGCTAAAAATATTGCAATACAAATTGTTACGCCAGAGAGCTTTAAACTTTTTTTTGGTGGACCTAGGGAACGCAGAAGGTTTGTCGATTTAGGCATGTTTCACGTGAAACATTCATTTGCACAGCAATGGAAAAACTTTAATCGAGTTTTAAAACAAAGAAATGCTTGTATTAGATTAAATCATCATTCAAGTGCATCTAACGCTATGCTGTCATATTGGACTGAGCAGTTCTGTCAAATGTCTGCTGAAGTTGCTAGTGTAAGGGAAGAGTATAGCTTAACCTTGATTAATGAATTAGATGGTTGGCTAACACTGCTACTGCCAAGTTTGAAGAGCAGAGTAACGGTACAATACTTACGAGGATGGCCACAAAAAAGAGAATTAGAAGAAGTACTTTTTAGTAATCAAGAACGTGAAGCTAAATATGGATATAGTTTATATGGTGCTCATAAATTTGATGTGAAATTTCTCCTTGATAAACAGCCTTTAGAGACTCAACTATCTAGAGGTCAACAAAAGTTGTTTTTACTCGCGTTAACTTTTACCCAAGCTAAATTAATAGCTAGAGTTGAACGAGTAAAACCAATTTTATTAATAGATGATATTGGTGCAGAATTAGATATTAATTCTCGTAAAGCGCTATCAAAGGCGTTAGAAATATTAGATTGCCAAGTGGTAATTACTGCAATTAGCAATGATGTTTTAACTCCTTTTTTTGAGCGCTTTAATGATGGTATTTGTAATAATGTTTGCTCTGAAAATGAAAAAACAATTACAACAATAGAAAATTATAAAGTGTTTCACGTGAAACATGGCGAAATATCAGCGATGTCTCCAAACGATTCTGACTTAAAAACAGAAACAGCAATTGAATAGGCTAAAACTATGACTGTAGAAAATGAATATGACTCGGCCAGTATTAAAGTACTAAAAGGACTTGATGCAGTACGAAAAAGACCCGGTATGTACATCGGTGACACTGATGATGGTACTGGTTTACACCACATGGTTTTTGAGGTGTTAGATAACTCAATTGATGAAGCTTTGGCAGGACATTGTAAAGATATTGTCGTCACTATTCATTTAGATGGTTCTGTTTCTGTAAAAGATGATGGCCGTGGTATACCAACAGAATTACATCCTGAAGAGGGGGTTTCTGCAGCTGAAGTTATCATGACAGTATTACATGCTGGTGGTAAGTTTGGTGGAGATGACTCAGGTTACAAAGTTTCAGGTGGACTTCATGGTGTTGGTATTTCTGTAGTAAATGCTTTAAGTAGTAAACTAAAGTTGAATATTCGCAGAGATGGGCAATTATTTGAACAGTATTACCATATAGGCATACCACAAGCACCTCTGGCTGTTGTTGGAGAAAGTGATAAAACAGGTACCGAGGTACGTTTTTGGCCAAGCACTGATACTTTTACAGACGTTTTATTTCATTATGAATTGTTAGTTAAACGTATTCGTGAATTGTCATTCTTAAACTCAGGTGTCTCAATTCGTTTAATTGATGAACGTGAAGAAGGTAAAGAAGATCATTTCCATTTTGATGGTGGTATTCAAGCGTTTGTTGATTATTTAAATACAAACAAGACACCTGTAAATGAAGAGATTTTCTATTTTGATTTAGCACGTGACGATGGCATTGTTGTTGAAGTGGCGATGCAATGGAATGATGGTTTCCAAGAAAGTATTCACTGTTTTACTAATAATATTCCACAGCGTGATGGTGGTACTCATTTAAGTGGTTTCCGTACGGCATTAACTCGTACATTGAATAGTTATATGGTGAAAGAAGGTCTTAATAAGACCAAAAAAGGTGGTAGTACAGAAACGAACGCTTCAGGTGATGATGCACGTGAAGGCTTAACTGCTGTAATTTCGGTTAAAGTACCAGATCCTAAATTCTCTTCTCAAACTAAAGATAAACTAGTTTCTTCTGAAGTGAAAACGGCAGTTGAACAAGCAATGGGTGAAAAGTTAGGTGAGTACTTATTAGAAAAACCTGCTGTTGCTCGTACTATTATTATGAAAATTGTTGATGCTGCGAGAGCTCGTGAAGCTGCGCGTAAAGCACGTGAAATGACTCGACGTAAAGGTGCATTAGATATTGCTGGCTTACCAGGTAAGTTAGCTGATTGTCAGGAAAAAGATCCTGCACTATCTGAATTATATATTGTGGAAGGGGACTCTGCTGGCGGTTCAGCCAAGCAGGGACGTAACCGTAAAAACCAAGCTATTTTACCGTTGAAAGGTAAAATATTAAACGTAGAGAAAGCACGTTTTGATAAAATGATCTCTTCTCAAGAAGTTGGTACACTCATTACAGCATTAGGCTGTGGTATTGGTCGTGATGAGTACAACCCAGAAAAATTGAGATATCATAGTATTATCATTATGACGGATGCGGATGTTGATGGATCGCATATCCGTACATTGTTATTAACATTCTTTTATCGTCAAATGCCTGAAATTATGGAACGTGGCCATATCTTTATTGCACAACCACCGTTATATAAAGTGAAAAAAGGTAAGCAAGAGCGTTACATAAAAGATGATGATGGTTTAACAGAATACCTCACTACTTTAGCATTAGACAGTGCTTCTATTCATGTTAATGAAGATGCACCTGCTATTACTGGTTTAGCACTAGAACAGTTAGTTAATCAATTCCGTACTACCATGGAAACTATTAAGCGTATCTCTAGACAAATTCCTGCAGATATCCTAGAAAAAATGGTATATAGCACGAATATCGCGAAAGAAGATTTTGCAGATAAAGATAAAGTTGATGCATGGGCTAAAGATTTAATTACTCAACTTGATGATCAAGATGGTAACGGCTCTCTATATACCGTGACTGTAGAATACAATACTGAGCGTAATATTTATTACCCAGAATTTATTGTTCGTAAGCACGGTATTGATAAGGTTTACAGTTGTAACTATGAGTTTACTCAGTCTAATGAGTTTGCAGCGATTATTTCATTAAACGATGCGATTAATAATTTAATGGAAGAAGGTGCTTATGTTAAACGAGGTGAGAAGGTTAAACCTGTTGACACCTTTGAAGAAGCACTTAGTTGGTTAATGGCTGAATCTAAACGTGGTCAATATATTCAACGTTATAAAGGATTGGGTGAGATGAACCCTGATCAATTGTGGGAAACTACCATGGATCCTGAAACACGTCGTATGTTACAAGTTACGATTGATGATGCGATTGCAGCAGATCAACTGTTTAATACCTTAATGGGTGATCATGTAGAGCCGCGTAGGAAGTTTATAGAAGAAAATGCCTTAAAAGTTTCAAACTTAGATTTTTAAGTGTTATGACCTATGTAAATAATATTTTTACATAGGCAGTAGGGATGAAATTTAGAATTTCATCGATAAATATTATATGCTCGGTCATCATAACTGAGCATTTCTATTTTAAAAACAGCACGTTATGTTTTTTGATGAATGTATAGCGTGTAAATTTATAACTTAGAGTGAATTTGACAAAACATGACTAGTTTCAATTGTAAAACGTTTCAAGGTCTAATCTTGCAGTTGCAAGATTATTGGTCAAGACAAGGCTGTGTAATAGTACAACCGTTAGACTTAGAAGTAGGGGCTGGTACCTTCCACCCAATGACCTTTCTACGATCTATAGGGCCAGAGCCTATTAGCAGCGCTTATGTTCAGCCATGTCGACGACCAACTGATGGTCGCTACGGTGAAAACCCTAATCGCTTGCAACATTATTATCAATTTCAAGTGATGTTAAAGCCTTCTCCAAAGAACATTCAAGAGCTATACCTGAATTCATTAAAAGAGCTAGGTATTGATCCACTTGTTCATGATATTCGTTTTGTTGAAGATAACTGGGAGTCACCAACGTTAGGTGCATGGGGCTTAGGCTGGGAAATATGGCTTAACGGCATGGAAATCACTCAATTTACTTATTTCCAACAAGTCGGCGGCTTAGAGTGTACACCTGTTACAGGTGAAATTACTTATGGCTTAGAACGTCTGGCAATGTACATTCAAAATGTCGATAGCATTTATGATCTTGTTTGGGCTGACGGTCCAATGGGTACTGTATATTACGGTGATGTTTTCCACCAAAATGAAGTTGAGCAGTCTACTTATAACTTTGAACATGCTGATGTTGATGCGTTATTTAAGCAGTTTGATCAATGCGAAAAAGATAGCCAAAAACTAATTGAAGCTAATTTACCATTACCGGCATACGAGCAAGTGATGAAAGCGTCTCATGCTTTCAATTTACTCGATGCACGTCATGCTATATCAGTAACAGAACGTCAACGTTATATTTTACGTGTACGTACTTTATCAAAAGCGGTTGCTGAAGCGTATTACCAAAAGCGTGAAGAACTAGGCTTCCCGTTATGTAAAAATAATCAAAATGACGCTTCAAACAAAGGAGATAAATAATGACTACTGAAACACTCCTTATTGAATTGGGTACTGAAGAGTTACCACCTAAAGCATTGAAAACATTAGCAACAGCTTTTTTTGATAGTATAAAAAGTCAACTTGATAGCCATGATTTAGCATATAACGATATAAAGTGGTTTGCTACACCTCGCCGTATGGCTGTACAAGTTTTTGATTTAGTTGATAAACAACAAGATAAAACAGTAGAAAAACGTGGCCCGGCAGTGAATGTTGCGTTTGATGAAGCGGGTAATGCTAGTAAAGCTGCTCAAGGTTGGGCAAAATCAAACGGTATAACAGTTGAACAAGCTGAACGCTTGGTAACTGATAAAGGTGAATGGTTGCTTCATACTGCAACAGTAACTGGCTTAGCCACCACTGAATTAATTCCTGACATGGTAAATATAGCGTTAAAGAAATTACCTATCGCTAAACCAATGCGTTGGGGCGCAGAGCGTACTCAATTTATTCGTCCTGTACATACACTAACGATGTTATTTGGTAGTGAGTTAATTGCTGGTGAAGCGCTTGGTGTTATTTCAGGTAATCAAGTACAAGGTCATCGTTTTCATCATCAAGGCTTAGTTACCATTAATCATGCAAATGATTATCAAGCGGAACTTGCTAAAGCTTATGTTGAAGTAGACTTTGCAGAGCGACAAAATAAAATTGTTGAGCAAATAAAACAAGCGGCGAATAATATTGATGCAGTAGCATTAATTGATGAAGATTTACTTAACGAAGTAACTGCATTAGTTGAATGGCCAGTAACATTGGTAGGAACGTTTGATAAAGAATTCTTGAATGTGCCTGCTGAACCATTAATTTATTCAATGAAAGACCATCAAAAGTATTTCCCTGTTACAGATAAAAATGGTCAATTAGTTAACAAATTTATTTTTGTTTCTAATATTGAGTCAAAAGATCCTGAAGCAGTTATTTTTGGTAATGAAAAAGTAATTCGTCCACGTTTAGCGGATGCTGAGTTTTTCTTTAAAACAGATAAAAAGCAAAGTTTAGAGTCACGTTTAACAAGTCTTGAGTCTGTGTTGTTTCAAAAACAGTTAGGCACACTAAAAGCGAAATCAGAACGTATCGCACAGCTGAGCCAATTTATTGCACAGCAGTTAAATGAAAATGCAGACGATGCATACCGTGCTGGCTTACTCAGTAAAACAGACTTAATGTCTGAAATGGTATTAGAATTTCCACAAGTGCAGGGCACTATGGGTAAATACTATGCTTTACATGATGGTGAAAATGAAAATATTGCCCAGGCATTAGAAGATCAATATCGCCCACGTTTTTCTGGTGATAGCTTACCGGAAGCAAATATAGGTTGTGCTGTTGCTATTAGTGATAAGATTGATACCTTAGTTGGTATCTTTGGTATTAAACAAGCACCTAAGGGTGATAAAGACCCATTTGCGCTTCGAAGAGCTGCCATTGGTAGTATTCGTATAATTATTGAAAAACAGCTTAATTTAGACCTGTCAGAGCTTATTAACAAAAGTATCGAGTTGTTTGGTGATAAGTTGATTAATGAAAATACTGCTAATGATGTCTTAGATTTCATTATGGGTCGTTTCCGTGCTTTCTATCAAGAGCAAGGGATCAGTGTTGATGTTATTCAAGCAGTGTTGGCTAAAAAGCCTAGTGCACCATTGGATTTTGATAAACGCATTAAAGCGGTTACTTTCTTTGGTGACTTACCAGAAGCTGCGACCTTAGCTGCTGCAAATAAACGAGTTGGAAATATTTTAGCTAAGTTTGATGGTGAGCTTTATCAAGCTTTTAATGTTGATTTAGCAACAGAGCAAGCCGAACGTGATTTAGCTGATGTTTATCAAGCAATCAGTCTAAAAGTTGCACCATTGATGGCGGATAAAAACTACCAAGCGGCTTTAAGTGAATTAGCACAATTAAAAGCGCCAATTGATACTTTCTTTGATAATGTAATGGTGATGAGCGATGATGAAGCGATTAAAACTAACCGCTTAACATTACTTAATGAAATTCGTAATAGTTTCTTTGCTATTGCCGATATTTCACTACTGTAGCAATGTATCGTTAGAAAACTCGGTTAATTAACTAAAAGGGCATAGTGATATGCCCTTTTTTGTGCGTGAAGTTTGTGTTTAATAACTAGCGCTTGGTTTAATAAATATTCCTTTAGCCGCTATTTTTCTGAGTTAAAATCAAAAACTATCAAGCTAGAGTAAAGGCAATACTCCTAAGTATTCCAATTGATTAAAAACAGCTTAAACCGAGTTCAGGTTAAATAGAATAGATGTCTTTAAAAAATCGATTTGCTCTTGGTAAATAGTAATTATCATAGTTAACAGAAAATGCAATTGAACTAGCTTTACCTTTAAGTTCATGACGAGGGACTAAACCATAAACTCGTGAATCGGCGCTGTTACGACGGTTATCACCTAACACAAAGTAATAACCATCAGGAACGGTTAATGGCGAAAAAGTACTACGTTGATTACTCCTTTCTTTATCGATACGAATAGAGTGATTAATAGCACCAAGCTGCTCTATAGCGACAAGTTGCTGAGGGTTTTCTTTGGTTATTTTATATGGCATAGCTTGACCATTAATATAAAGCGTTTCTTCTTTCATTGAAATTCTATCGCCAGGTAAGCCAACCATACGTTTTATTAAACGTTTATCAGCTGTTTTAGATTCAAACACAACTATTTCTCCACGCTTAGGCTCTCCGGTTGATAGTAGAGATAGTTGGCTAAAAGGTAGTCTTAAATCATAAGCCATTTTATTAACAATAATTCTATCGCCCTCTTTAATCGTTGGCTGCATTGAGCCTGTTGGTACCGTGTACCAATCAGCAACGGCACTTCTAAATACGGACATTAATAAAACAAAGAGTATAAATAGTTTGTTATCTTTTAGAAATTTTTGTAAGTAAGTCATTATATTTCACCTCATAGTAGTAGTTTGGGTTAGAGATAGTTTTAATAAAAAGGTTCGGCGAATACACATATGTTTACAACTTTACTAGTAAGGCTGTGATACAAAATAAAATCATTAGAGTTTGAGTTAGATCAATGACGTAAATAATTAAAAGCGTAGTGTGTTAGTTAGAGTACATTATTAAAATATAACAACGTAGGAGAAAATTATGACGTTAGAAAAACATGACCTTCATCACGAATTTCCAGATTTTAATGAGGAAATTCATTATTTAAAAATGAACGACAACCACTTTACTCGTTTGTTTAATGAATACCATGAAATTGACCAAGAAATACGTCATATAGAGCAGGGGATAGAGAATACTAGTGATGACTATTTAGAGAAGAAAAAGAAAGTACGTTTAAAACTAAAAGACGAACTGTTTGTTATGCTTCAAAAAGTGGAATTACCAGCATAGCTAAATAATAAGCGTCATAATAGGGTTAATCTTACTTGTTTGAAATAATAAAGGTTAGCCCTTTTTAATTACAAATAAGTAAGGTTTTTCGTCAACTTTTTTGGCAATAAGCTCATGCTCCATAAACCGACAAAAGCTAGGTATATCACGTGTCGTTGAGGGGTCATCGCAAGTGATTAATAGAGTTTCACTACTTGCCATTTTTCTTATCTTTAATCGAACCATCATTACTGGCTCTGGACAGCGTAGACCAATAGCATCAAGGGAATGATCTGTTTTGTTAAATGTTTCGTTTAGCATAAATGATATTGGGTAGTTAAATTTATCGAGTGTTACTATTCTACTTCATTTCTATTTGAGCTGTCTCGTATATAGTTCAACCAACTAAATATATATCAACTCGCATGTCTAGGCCGTTTAGGTATATACTTTCATCAGATATCTGATATGTTTTGGGAAAAGAGAAGTTAATGCTAACCCGTGTAGTGTCGAAAATATTGTTAACACTGGCTATAGTTAGTTATAGCTTTAGCCTACAGGCGAGTGAGCCATTTAAAATAACAGTAGATAAAATACAGCAAAAAAACTTTATTAAAGCAGAGAAGCTTGTCAGTAAAAGTGATTCTGCTCAATATCAATTACTCTATAACCAACTTCATTATTATTCATTACAGCCTTATTTAGATCAAAGTCGCTTAATGAATAAAATTAGTTTGTCAGATGCACAAGAAATCTCAACATTTTTAGAAGAGTATCAGGGTACACCTCTTGATTGGCCTTTGCGAAAAAAGTGGTTAACTTATCTCGCGAATAAAAAACAAGGTGCTTTGTATTTAAAAGATTATAAGCCGACTTCAAATGCCAAATTAGTATGCCATCAGTTAGATTTCAGTTTACAGGCAGGTGTGCCAGAAAGTGAGATACTTCCTAAAGTTACTAAATTGTGGGTGGTTGGTAAGTCACAAGATAAGGCGTGTGATCCTTTATTTGAACGTTGGCAAAAAGCAGGGTATCGTACCAACGATATTATTTGGCAACGTATTGGTTTGGCTGCTGATGGTGGAAAGCACACACTTATTCCTTATTTAACTAAGTTGCTACCGCCAAAACAGCAATATTTAGGACGCTTATGGCATAAAGTTAGACGTGACCCTTCTATAGCAAGTAAGTTTAAGAACTTTCCAAATAAATCAACACGTGAAGTAGAAATACTAACATACGGTCTTAAGCGACTAATATGGCATTCACCCGATGTAGCAATTCGTAGTTATAATAAGGCAAGGGTGAAATTTACTTTTACACAAGATCAACAGCAGCAAATAACCGAAAGGTTTGCAGTAGCCTTATCATCTAAAAACCACCGTGCAGCACAAACTTGGCTTGATAAACTTGATGTTAATGTACTGAGTGATAGTATTCTGCAGCGACGCTTATCGCAGGCATTAAAGAAAAATGATTGGGATCAACTGATTATAGATTTAGCGCAATTACCTAAAAAACATAAGAATGATTTGAAGTGGAAATATTGGTATGCACGGGCATTAATTGCAACAAATGCAAATGAACCAGGCATTCTTTTATTGCAAGAGCTAGCTAATGAACGTCATTATTATGGATTTCTTGCCGCAAGTTATTTAAAAAAACCGGTGAACTTGCAAAACAAACCACTTCAGTTTTCTTTAGCAGAAAAGAAACAGCTAATTAATTATCCTGCTGCTAAGCGCGCTTTTGAGTTTCATTCCTTAGGGCGTCATCATCAAGCACGTTCAGAATGGAATTACTTACTTAAAAAATTAAATAATAGAGAAAAGTTAGTCGCAGCAAAAATAGCGAATGAAAACCAATGGTTTGATAGAACAATTTTTACTTTAGTTAATGCTGGCTACCTAGATGATGTTGATTTACGTTTTCCGAAAGCGTTTGATAAAGAAATTAATTTTTATGCGAAAGAAGAAAAAATAGCGCCTTCGTGGGCTTTTGCAATCGCAAGAAGAGAAAGCTCTTTTATGAAGGATGCTCATTCACCAGTGGGGGCTAAAGGGTTAATGCAGTTAATGCCTAATACGGCAAAAAGTCTTAAAAAAGGCAGGGTCAATAATAGTTATTTGTTGAATGCTGAAAACAATATTCAGTTAGGCACCAAATATTTAAAAATTCTTTTGGGTAAAAACAATGGTAATCAGTTGCTTGCAACCGCTTCTTATAATGCAGGGCCATACAGAGTAAGTACTTGGGTGAATAACATCAAATCTATTCCTGCTGATATTTGGATTGAAACCATACCTTATAAAGAAACGCGTAACTATGTAAAAAGTGTTTTAGCCTATCAGGAAATATATCAGCATAAACCAGGACAAGTCAGTGAGCTTTTTGAAAAAGTGATTAACATGACCATAGGTGGCTAACTCCTTTCGTTGTTAATAAAGTAAAAGAGCGTTAAACCTAGCGAAATGTACAATAAGCTGCACAAATTTAAAGAAGATCTATTGTCGTGTTATAGCTTGAAAATAAAAGGGTATGGTATTATACCGAAAAATTTAAGGGAGGGTTTATGAGTACATTAACCAACAAGTTAAAAGAAGAATATTCAGCACATATTGACTGTTTACAACAACGTACCAAACAAGCGTTGTTATGTGAAAAAATTGAAGGTGTGGTGATTCATTCAGGTCAAGAGATTAAAGCTTTTCTTGATGATAATGCTTACCCATTTAGAGTAAATCCTCATTTTAAACATTGGTTACCTTTGATTGATGTGCCTAATTGCTGGCTTATTGTTAATGGCGAAGATAAGCCTACGCTGATTTATTATCAGCCTGTCGACTTTTGGCATAAAGTGGTCCCGTTAGCTGAAAGTTATTGGGGAGAGTTTTTTCATATTAAAGTGCTGACTAAAGCAAGTGATGTAGATAAGTTACTGCCTTATGATAAGAAAGATTTTGCTTATGTTGGTAGCCATATTGAAGTGGCAAAAGCGTTAGGATTTGAAGAGATTAATCCAGAGCCTTTATTAAACTATTTTCATTATTACCGTGCTTATAAAACATCATATGAACTAGTGTGCTTGCGTCAGTCTAATAGCTTGGCTGTAACAGCACATAATGCGGCTAAAAAAGCATTTTTTAGTGGCGCTACAGAGTATGAAATTCAACAAGCTTATCTTAGCGCAATAGGTTACACGACTAATGAAACGCCTTATGGCAACATTGTTGCACTAAATAAAAATTGTTCAGTTTTACATTATATGGCGTTAGATAAAGTAGCACCGCAAATACATAAATCATTTCTCATTGATGCTGGCGCTAACTTTCATGGTTACGCTGCCGATATAACCCGTACTTATGCTTTCAAGCAAGATAAATTTGCTGAGTTAATAGCGCGTATGGATCAATTAATGCTTAGTGCTGTTGAAGGCTTAAAACCTGGTGTTAGTTATGTGGATTTACATATTGCCACCTATAGAGAAATTGCCCAGGTGTTAGTCGAGTTCGATTTTATTAAAGTAAGTGCTGATACCGCTGTTGAGTCAGGTATTGTAGGTACTTTCTTCCCTCATGGATTGGGGCATCATTTAGGCTTACAAGTACATGATGTTGGTGGCTTTATGGCTGATGAACGTGGTACTCATATTAACTCTCCTGATAATCATCCATTTCTACGTACTTCAAGAGTTATTGAAGCTGGGCAGGTTTTTACAATAGAACCAGGGCTGTATTTTATTGATTCTTTACTGGGTACCTTAAAAGATTCAAAAAATAGTGATCAAGTGAACTGGGGAAAAGTTGATAGTATGCGTGATTTTGGCGGAATTCGGATTGAAGATAACATCATTGTTCATCAATCGCATAATGAAAATATGACCCGTGATTTAGGTTTAAATTAGTCTTTTGCTAAATTTTCTTGGATGTTAGAGCTATGAAAAGCCCTTACCAAATAGCGGTTAACAATGTTGAACATGAAATATTTGTTAATCGTAGTCGCTTTATTTGCTATTTGGCTCCTTGTACTAGTATTGAAGAAGCTAAGGCGCAAGTTAAGCAAAGGCAATTTGAACACCCTCAAGCTAGCCATCATTGCTATGCTTTTTTAACCAAAGCAGCAGATGATAGCTTAGGTTATGGTTATTCTGATGATGGCGAACCAAGTGGCACCGCTGGTAAACCTATGCTGGCGGTTTTACAAGGTGGTGGTATTGGGCAAGTTTGTGCTGTAGTTGTACGATATTTTGGTGGCACTAAACTAGGTACTGGTGGTTTACAGCGAGCTTATGGTGATAGTGTTCGCCAAGCGCTTGTGTTTTTACAATCGAAAACTAAAATAGCGATGGCGGCAAAAACTTTAGCGTGTCAATATAGCCAAGTTGATGATGTATTGCATATAATTAGCCAAGTAGAAGGTCAGGTTATTGAGCAAGAATATTTACAAACAGTGCAGTTTAAACTCTTGTTACCACAAGCTGAATTAGCTTTGGTTGAACATAAATTGCAAACACTGTCGGCAGGTCAATTAAAATTATACTCTTCTGATACCTTGTAGGTTGGGCTGTATACCAACATTAAATAAAATAATGATGCAAAAAATAAAACGTGCAATATAAAAATATTATTAGAATTTTAGGTTTGTTAGTCGCACTACTCAGTGTCACTATGCTTCCGCCTGCCATGGTGTCTATGATCTATCGTGATGGTGGCGGTGTACCTTTTTTAATGGGCTTTTTATGTTGCCTGTTTACCGGTTTTTTAGCTTGGTATCCTTTTAGAGGGGAAAAAACCGATCTAAAATCTCGAGAAGGTTTCTTGATTGTGGTGTTATTTTGGTTAGTACTTGCTAGCTTCTCCGCTATTCCTCTTATCTTATTAGATCAGCCATCATTGTCAGTGACTGATGCATTTTTTGAATCATTCTCAGGTTTAACGACGACAGGGGCGACCATTTTAAATCGTATTGATGGTTTACCTCATGCCGTGTTGTGGTATCGCCAGCAGTTACAGTGGTTAGGTGGTATGGGGATTATTGTATTAGCTGTTGCGGTATTACCTATGTTAGGTATTGGTGGTATGCAGCTATACCGAGCAGAGATTCCTGGGCCGGTAAAAGATTCAAAGATGACACCAAGAATAGCCGATACAGCAAAGCATTTATGGTATATTTATTTATCATTAACAGTTGCTTGTGCAGCAGCGTATTGGTTGGCGGGTATGTCAGTATTTGACGCTATTTGTCATTCATTTTCCACTGTTGCCATTGGAGGGTTTTCTACTCACGATGCCAGCATGGGATATTTTAACAGCCCAACGATTAATTTGGTTTGTGTTTTCTTCTTAATTATTGCCAGTGTAAATTTCGCCCTACATTACGCTGTAGTTCAAAGTAAATCCCTTAGAAATTATTTTGCAGATCCAGAATTTAAAGCGTTTCTTGCTATACAAGTTGTACTAACTCTTATTTGTTTTACAGTATTAATGACCTCTGGCACTTACCAAGATGCAGATAAAGCATTTGATCAGGCTTTGTTTCAATCTGTATCAATTAGCACAACAGCAGGCTTTTCAACCACTTCATTTGCCGATTGGCCAACACTTTTACCTTTGTTACTGATTTTTTCGAGTTTTATTGGTGGTTGTGCAGCGAGTACTGCTGGCGGTATGAAGGTAGTGAGGGTCTTACTACTGTATTTACAAGGTTTACGTGAGCTAAATAAGTTAGTACATCCTAGGGCTATTTTTAAGATTAAAATGGGTAAAAAGGTATTGCCAGATCGTGTTGTCGAAGCTGTCTGGGGCTTCTTTTCTGCCTATGCCGCAGTGTTTGTTATTTGTATGTTATTACTATTAGCAACCGGTATGGATGACATTACCGCATTTACAGCTGTTGCTGCTGCCATTAATAACCTTGGTCCAGGATTAGGGGAGGTTGCCGCTAACTTCTCAGGTATTGGGGATGCAAGCAAGTGGGTGTTAATTATGGCAATGCTATTTGGCCGCTTAGAAGTGTTTACTTTATTAGTGTTGTTTACTCCTGGATTTTGGCGCACATAACGCTATTCCTCAGTTGAGGAATAGCGTTAATTGGCGTTAGAGTATGGTATATATAATATTGCTATTCTTTGAAGCAATTAAAAATATATTCAACTGAGTTCAGAGTAGTTAAATAAATTGCTGGGTTAGAAGTAGGTTGCACTAACTTGGAATAACCTTTCCACATCACCAATGTAACGTTTATTAACGAGGAAGAGGATAACATGGTCTTCTTCTTCTATTAGTGTATTAGAGTGAGCTATTAACACTTCTATACCTCTAACAATTGCACCAATAGTTGTACCCGGTGGTAACTTGATATTACGAACTGCTCGGCCAACTACTTTTGAAGATTTCTCATCTCCTTTAGCAACAATTTCAATCGCTTCAGCTGCACCACCACGTAAGCTATACACATTATCAATAGTACCCCGTCTTACATGAGTGAGTAACGCAGAAATTGTAGCTTGTTGTGGTGAAATAGCTATATCAATAGCGCCACCATGGACCAACTCAACATAGGCATCACGCTGAATAAGTACCATTGTTTTTCTAACGCCAAGCTTTTTAGCAAGTAATGAAGACATGATATTAGCTTCATCATCATTAGTTACAGCAATAAATACATCGAATTGGTCTATATTTTCTTCTGTTAATAACTCTATATCTGAAGAGTCGCCTTGAAATACTAGGGTGTTATTAAGTTCAGAAGTTAGCTCTGCAGCCCTTATTGCAGAGCGCTCTATTAATTTAACTTGATGATTATCTTCCAAAATACTGGCTAAGCCAGCACCTATATTACCGCCACCAACAATCATGATTCGCTTATAGGCGGGCTCTAGCTTTTGTAGCTCATTCATTACGGCGCGTATGTGAATACTTGCGGCAATGAAAAAAACCTCATCATCGGCTTCAATAACTGTAGTGCCTAAAGGGCGGATGGGCTTGCCATCTCGATAAATGGCAGCAACACGGGTATCAACATTGGGAATATGATCTCTTAATGTTGATAGTGCATGGCCAACAAGTAAACCGCCATAATAGGCTTTTACGGCTACTAAGCTAACACGACCACTAGCAAACTCTAATACTTGTAATGCACCTGGATAATCAATTAAGCGAGCTATATCACGGGTAACTAATTCTTCAGGTGCAATAACATGATCAATAGGAATGTGTAGCTTATGAAATAGTTGCTTTGAATGTTTTAATATTTGGTTTGAGCGAATACGGGCTATTTTTTTATGAGTATTAAATAAAGAAGAACAAATTTGGCAAGTGATCATATTCGTGGCATCGTCTGAAGTAACAGCGATAACCATGTCAGCATCTTCAGCACCTGCGTTTCTTAATACGTCGGGATGACAGCCTTGGCCAGTGACAACTTTAAGATCCATTCTGTCTTGTAGCTCACGAAGCTTTTCTCCGTCAACATCAACAACAGATATATCGTTATTTTCGCCAACAAGGTTTTCCGCTAAAGTTCCACCTACTTGGCCTGCACCGACTATTATTATTTTCATTTATTGTTGTTTTTCTCAAATTAGCTGTGTGTTTTAAATATAGAATAATTTTATTAAGCTTCTACTTTTAATAGTTTAGCGTAATAAAAACCATCCATATTATTTTCACCAGGCAATAATTGCCAACCGATAGTTCCTTTAGCTTGATTTTGCTCACAATCAATAGGAATTAATTTTGCATCAGTATTATTTTTAATAAAGTGTTCTATCTGTTCGTTATTTTCTTGCGGTAAAATACTACAAGTAGCATAAAGTAAAGTACCACCAGGTTTCAGTAAAGACCATGTTTCTTTTAAAATTTGCTGCTGTAAAATAACTAACGCGTCAATGTCACTTGCCTTGCGTAACCACTTTATATCAGGGTGGCGACGAATTACACCTGTTGCCGAACAAGGTACATCTAATAAAATACGGTCAAAATATTGTCCTTGCCACCATGTTTTTGCATCGGCAGCATCGGCAGCAATAACTGTCGCTTCTAAGTTTAAACGTGCAAGGTTTTCTTGTACTCTGACTAAACGGCTAGCTTCTATGTCAATTGCGGTCATTGACGCTATTTCAGGATATTGCTCTAATATATGGCAAGTTTTCCCACCGGGTGCTGCACAAGAGTCGAGTACTACATCACCTGGTTTACAGTCTAATAAACGTGCAGCTTGCTGAGCCGCGCCATCTTGTACTGATATCCAACCTTGTTCAAAGCCTGGTAGCTTTAACACATCAATAGGGTGTGTAAGTTCGATACCTTGGCTTAATGGCTCAACAGAATTAATTGATATTTCTTCCTCGGCTAATAGTTTTTGATAACTTGCACTATCGTGACAGCGCTGATTTGCTCTCAACCACATCGGCGGCTTTTGCTGGTTTGAGGTAAGTATTTGTTGCCACTTATCAGGATAAGCTTCTTGTACTTTTTTAATAAACCAGCTTGGGTGGTTGTATTGTATTGAAATAGGAAGTGTTGAATCAGGTATTGTAGATTCAGTTGCTGTGCTTTTTTCTGTAGCACGAACAAAATTACGTAAAACAGCATTTACTAATGCTTTCATATGACGATTTTTAAGCGTACCTGTTGCTGCTACAGTTTCACTTACAGCCGCATGATCGGGAATACGCATATATTTTATCTGATATACACCAACTAATAATAGAAAATGAAATACACGTTGTTTTCCCGTTAAGGGTTTTTGCATTAAGCCACGAACATCATTTTCTAACTCAGGTAAGTAGCGCATTACGCCATAACAAATTTCTTGTAATAAGCCTTTATCTTTCGCTAACGCTTTGTCTTGCTGTTTTGGGAGTTCATCACCTAAACTACGTCCTTGATCAATAACGCTATAACAGCATTTAGCTGCTAATGCTCGAATGTTAACTGGCTTTTGATTCTGTTGTTTGGGGGCTGTAGTCGTCATTTAGCGCACAACACTGTTAGTATCAGTACCGTTGATCTTAGCACCTACGGTGAACCAATCAGCTCGACCGTTTAATATATCTTTAATTGGCAAGGCTTTTTTATTTGGTAACTGTAAAACCTCTAAACAAATGGCGCCTTTAGCTGTGGCGACAACAATTCCTTCTTTATCTACAGATATAATGCTACCAGCTGGTTGTGTTACCTTCATTTCTTTAACAGATGCTTGCCAAATTCGAATGCGATGTTGTTTGTTACTTTCAGAGTTATCAGTAAATGTAAATTGTGCTACAGGCCAAGGAATATAAGCACGAATCTTTCGATCTAATTCATCTGCTGTTAAATTCCAGTTTATTTCTGCTTCGTTTTTATCTAATTTATGTGCATAGGTAGCTAGAGCATTATTTTGCGTGATAGCTTTATGCGTACCTGTAGTCATTAACGCTAAGGTATCAATTAATGCAGTTGGGCCAAGTTGAGCTAATTTCTCATAAAGGCTTGCACTGGTATCATTATTTTCAATGGTACATTCAGCTGTTAAGATCATATCACCGGTATCTAGCCCTTTATCCATTTGCATAATGGTAACACCCGTTTTTGGATCGCCAGCCTCTAATGAACGTTGAATAGGTGCAGCGCCTCGCCATTTAGGTAGTAATGAGCCGTGTACATTAATACAACCTAAATGTGGTGTTGTTAGAATTATTTCAGGCAGTAATAGGCCATATGCGACCACTACCATAACATCAGCATCATATTGTGCTAATTGTTGTTGAGAACTGAGTTCTTTGAAATTAACGGGTTGCTCAATGGGTAAGTTATTTTCAAGAGCTAATAACTTAGTAGCACAAGCAGTTAATTTTTTACCTCTACCGGCCGGTTTATCAGGTGGGCAATAAACGGCAACAACATTATGCGGACTATTAATAAGAGCAGCTAAGTGCTGCGCAGCAAAGTCGGGTGTTCCAGCGAAGATGATATTTAATGGCTTTAACAAAGGTATTTCCTAAAGGTAAAAGTTAAGCGTTGGCTTTATCTAAACGTTCTTCTTTTTCTAGCTTTGATTTGATACGCTGACGCTTGAGTGGCGATAAATAATCGACAAATAAAATACCATTCAGATGATCAAGTTCGTGCTGAATACAAATGCTTAATAATTCTTCACCATCAAGTGTAAATTCTTCACCATCGCGATTTAAAGCTTTCACAGTGCAAGTTGTATGGCGATTAACTTTTGCATAAATGCCAGGGACGGATAAGCAGCCCTCTTCATTTACTATTGTTTCTTCGCCTTTACTGATGATTTCTGGGTTTATTAATACAATGGGTTGGTCACCATTTTCAGAAACATCCATTACAACGATACGTTGATGAATATCAACTTGAGTGGCTGCTAAGCCAACTCCCTTTTCGTCATACATGGTTTCTAACATGTTATCTATAATGGTTAAAGTTTCGTCTGTAATTTTACTTACAGGCTTAGCCTTTGTTTTTAAACGAGGATCTGGAAAACGTAATACAGTTAAAATAGTCATAAGCTTACAAATGTTTGATAAAAGAATTAGCGATAATGCTTTTAGAGTGTTATGTTTAACATTATAGCAATTAATAATACAGCATTTCTATAAAAGCATGAAAAACCATAATAAAGGAACGAGTCACATGCTAAAAAAAATAATGTTAATACTTACGTTGTTTGCATGTCCTTTTATTTCACTCGCAGAAAAATTAAAGATTAATGATGATGCACCAACGACTTATGTCGTAAAGAAGGGTGATACGCTTTGGGATATTTCATCTGTTTTTCTCAATCAGCCATGGCTTTGGCCTAAACTTTGGCGTTTAAATCCTGAAATAAAAAATCCGCATTTAATTTATCCTGGTGACATAATCTCGTTAATATTTGATGAAAATGGTGAACCGCAGTTATTCCTTCAAACAAATAAAAGTAAACCAAGTTATAAATGGTCGCCGAAAATCAGGCATATAAATAAAGAAGACTCTGCTATCCAGTTATTGCCTTTAAAAGTAATAGCGCCATATATTAACTATGACCATTTATTTAGTGCAGAGCAGCTAGCGCAATTTCCTTATGTGATAGGCAGTGATGAAGGTTATCGATCAAGTATTAATGGCTTTAATGTATATGTTAATAAAAATCTATCCCTATCAAAAACATATGCTATTTATAATAAGGGTGAAGAGATTATTGATCCTGAAACTGATAAATTATTAGGCTTTTATGTTGACTTAGTTGCTACAGGCCAGGCAATTGATAGCGGTAATATAGAAGATAACACGCCAGCAACACTTAAAGTGAGTACTGCCAAACGTGAAATACGCTCGGGTGATTATGTTGTTCCGGTACATGAAGGGCAAATGTTTCCTTCAGTCTTTACTATGAAAGCTGCTGATGAATCATTTCGTGGATCTATTATTAAAGCGACAAGTAATGGTCGTGAGTTTGGCAAGTTAGAAGTAGTGATGCTTAATCGTGGCTTTGAGCATAACGTCACTATTGGTGACGTTATGGCGATAAAGCGCTTAAGTCCAAGTGTAGTAAAAACAAGATCAGGACCTGAATATACAGATGAAGCGCCTTTGTGGGATCGTTTGTTAACACCTAATGGTTCAAGCTATAAAATGCCTGAAGAGTATTTAGGGGAGTTGATGGTTTTTAAAGTTTATCAACAAGTAAGTATGGCATTAATATTGAAAACAGAAAAACCAGCTCGTTTGAATGATGTCATTACTGCGCCATAATAAGGTGCACTATAAAGTTTTGTATTAAAGGTATGTGTCTTAGGGAGAAGACAAATGCAAAAAAGCAAAATTCATTATTGGTTAGCTTTAAAGCTGGTACCACGATTAGCTATTCATAAAAAATTAGCGCTAGTTGAATCTTATGGTTTAACTGCGCTTTTTTCATCTTCAGCAAAAAAAAATCCCAGTTTCACATCAGCCAATAGTTTAACAGCAAAGCAACTCGCTTCGTTTTATCAACCTGATTGGCACAAAATTGATGATATTATTCGTAATAGCAAGAATTGTCACAGCGAAATAATTGTCTTTGATGATCCTGTCTATCCACAGTTGCTTAAACAAATTTACGATCCACCTTTAGTGCTTTTTGTACAAGGTAATGCAAAACTATTAAACGAAACTCAATTGGCTATTGTTGGTAGTCGCTCTGCGAGTATCAATGGTCGAGAGACGGCTTTTGAAATAGCACGACAATTGGTTGAAAGTGGTATAGTTATCACTAGCGGCTTAGCTTTAGGTATTGATGCTGCGGCGCATAAAGGCGCGTTAACAAATTGTGCAAGTACTATTGCTGTAGTTGCTACCGGGCTCGATAATATTTACCCCTCAAGGCATCGAGATCTCGCTGCTAATATTCTTGAAAAAGATGGGGCTATCATTAGCGAATTTTTACCAGGAACTTTACCTAAGCCTGGGCACTTTCCCAAACGAAATAGAATTATTAGTGGTTTAAGTGTGGGAGTGCTAGTTGTAGAGGCAGCTTTACAAAGTGGTTCACTTATTACCGCTCGTTGTGCTTTAGAGCAAAATCGTGATATTTTTTCAATACCTAGTGGCATTAATAACCCTCAAGCAAAAGGGTGTCACTGGTTAATTAAACAAGGCGCTAAACTTGTAGAGGAATCGGCCGATATAATAGATGAGTTAGCGTTTATTAATAATTTTGATTTACAATTGAAACCACAACATAAACGCCAATTAAATATAAATGAAGAAATAGATGGAAAAAGCTTAAATAAGGACTTGTTTGTTGATGAATTGTTGGCTAGTGTGGGATTTGAAATTACGCCTGTAGACAAAGTAGTTTCAAGAAGTAAGCTACCTGTTGAAGAAGTGCTAACTCGGTTAACAATATTAGAGTTGAATGGTCTGGTAGCTGCAGTACCCGGAGGCTACCTTAGATTACATAAATAATAATCATAAGGAATAAGGGGCTAGTTATGTTCGATATTTTAATGTATTTGTTTGAAAATTATATACATAGTGAAGCCGAAGTCATGGTTGATCATGACATATTGACAGATGAATTGACTCGAGCAGGTTTTCATCAAGATGAGATATACAAGGCGCTTAATTGGTTAGAAAAACTCAGCGCTTTACAAGATTCTGATGCATATCCTTACTTAACACGTGTCGGTAATAAATCTTTTCGTATTTATACTGAAGATGAAATGCAATTTCTCGATACAGAAAGTCGAGGCTTTATTTTATTTTTAGAGCAAGTAAATGTTTTAGATTTTACAACACGTGAAATGGTGATTGATAGAGTTATGGAACTCGACACTAATCATTTCTCTATCGATGATCTGAAATGGGTTATTTTAATGGTGCTTTTCAATGTTCCTGGTCAAGAAAATGCTTATTCACAAATGGAAGAGCTGATTTTTGAAGAACAGGAAGGCCCTTTACATTAAATGCTATTACTATTAACTGGCTTATTTATTAAGTCAGTTAATGTTGGCATATTGTTTAAACAACAATTATGACATAATAGCTTATCTTGTTATGTAAATAGCGGCTATAGATCAACAGACAATGTCCAAGTCAGATAATCCTTTATTCTCCCATCACGAACATGCTTTAGAGAAAGAATATCAAGTGTGCCCAGAATGTGGCTCTGAACTTTCTATTAAGCATGGTAAAAGTGGACCTTTTTTGGGGTGTGTTAATTATCCTAGTTGTGCTTACACTAGGCCCGTTGTTGAAAATGAACGTGTTGAAGATAAAATTCTTCAAGGTAGCGAATGTCCTAAATGCAATCATAATTTAGCTGTAAAACAAGGTCGATATGGCATGTTTATCGGCTGTAGTAACTTTCCTGATTGTGATTATATCGAGCATGATGAACCTAATGAATTAGCTGATATATCTTGTCCTAGCTGTAAAAAAGGTTTAATTAAAGAAAAGACGAGCCGCTTTGGTAAAAAGTTTTATTCGTGTGATGCTTATCCCAAATGCAAGTTTATTGTTAATTTTGAACCAGTAGTAGGAACATGTCAGCAATGCGACTATCCTCTATTATTAAAACGAAATATGGCTGCAGGCGTCAAGTATCAATGCGCTAGTAAAAAGTGCTCAGCAATGCAAACGATAACATCATAAAAAAGACGCTAATTAGCGTCTTTTTTAGTTAAACATCATTAATAATACTGATGTTTAATTATGAGTGCTTAACTATGTTTATTAAGGTAGCTAGTCGAAAAGTCATTTAGATCAGGGAATGCTGATGGCGACAATAGCTTTGATAACGCGCTTAAGCGTTGCGCTAGCACGAATTCATTCTCACCACTTACGTTAATATGACCCATTTTACGACCAGCACGTTTACCTTTGTTATACCAATGAATAGTAACGCTTGGAATCGATAATACTTCGTTAGAAACAGTATCTTCACCAATGATGTTAACCATAGCCGTTGGTCGAACTAACGCTGTGCTACCTAATGGTAAGTCGCAAATTGCTCTTAAGTGATTTTCAAACTGACAAGTATCTGCACCTTGTTGAGTCCAATGTCCTGAGTTATGAACGCGTGGCGCTATTTCATTCACGAGTAGTTGATTACCCACTTGGAAAAATTCTATAGCTAGCACACCAACATAATTTAGTTCATCGGATATGGCTTTAAAAACCTGCGCGGCTTGATTTTGTAATGTTTCATCAACTTTCGCGGCAACAGATACACTCAATACACCTTGTGTATGATGATTCTCCGTTAAAGGGTAAGCAGCAACATCACCACTTCTGCTGCGTACTCCAATAAGAGAAACTTCTCGGTCAAAGCTGATCATTTGTTCCGCAACAATACCTTGTTTGACAGACGTTGTGGATGACTTGAGAAAGTTCTCCATGTCTTGCCAGATATTATCTGCGTCTTCTATTGATTTTAAGCGCCATTGACCTTTACCGTCGTAACCTTCTAAAGCACTTTTAAAAATAACTGGTAACGTTAATGATGCTAAAGCTGCAGTAAAGTCTTCTTTCGTTTGAATAAAGTAATGCTTTGCATTAGCAACATTGCATGACTCAAGTAGTGCTTTTTCTAAGCGTCTATCACCACCTATTTTTATTGCATTGCTACTTGGAAATAGTTTATTTGAGCGCTCGCATTCAGCGAGTGTGTCATGTGCAACATGTTCAAATTCAGCGGTGATAACTTCAGCATTAGTAATTCCTTGTGCTAAATCTCCATAAATGTGCTCGGGGCTAATAGGTTGAACGACTTTAAGGCTTCTTACATCAAATGCTTTCACATCTAAATTTAAAGGTGTGCCTGCTAACTCCATCATACGAGCGAGTTGGCCGGCACCAAGTACAAGAACTTTTTTCATTATGGATGCTTATTCTGCTGGGTTTGGGTTATTTAAAATAGTTTGTGTTTGATTTTTTCTAAATTCTTCAATATTTTGTTGAATTTTTTCATCAAACGTACCAATTATTTGAGCTGCAAGTAAACCTGCGTTGGCTGCACCAGCGGTACCTATAGCTAAAGTACCTACGGCTATACCTTTAGGCATTTGTACAATAGATAATAATGAGTCTTGCCCATTAAGCGCTTTAGATTGAACTGGAACTCCAAGCACTGGTAAGCAAGTATATGCGGCCGTCATGCCTGGTAGGTGAGCAGCGCCGCCAGCGCCACCAATAATAACTTTAATGCCTCTGTCTTTAGCACTTTCAGCGTATTCAGCTAACAAATGAGGAGTACGGTGAGCTGAAACCACTTTGGTTTCATATTTTACACCTAATAGATCAAGCATTTCTGCTGCATGTTGCATTGTTGGCCAATCTGATTTTGACCCCATGATAATACCCACTGTCATGAATTTGCGCCTTTTGAAAAAGTATAATGTTCTAGCTAAATGAACAAGATTAATAAAGAAGCCTTTTATTATAACCTTGTTTCACGTAATACGGAATAATGAAGTTTTCTTTGCAAATTCTATTGTAACACCATACAAATTTTAATTATGCTCAACTCATCAATATAATGTGAACACCGAATCTCAATTTATTGAAATTGCTATTAGGTGTTCTATAGCTCACTTTGTTAAGATTGCAGCATAGTAGTTTATTGAAAGAGCGTATTGTGGACGAAATATCTGTTGTAGATGTGTTTTTGAGTGGAGGTATTATTGCTTATCCAACTGAAGCTGTATTTGGTTTGGGTTGTGATCCCGACAATGAACAGGCGGTTGAAAAATTATTAGCGTTGAAAAATAGACCTGTTGAGAAGGGCCTTATTTTACTTGCGGCTAATTATTCGCAATTATTACCTTATATTAATGATGATCTTATCCCTCCTGATAAAAGGTATACCGTTTTATCTAGGTGGCCTAATGGAATCACACAAGTTGTGCCTAAAAATAATAATACAGCTACTTGGCTAACAGGAAAGTTCAATACCATCGCTGTTAGAGTGACAGATCAACCAGATGTTGTTGCATTATGTAAGCAAACGAACAAACCTATTATTTCAACCAGTGCAAACCTTTCAGGAAGTGAACCCGCAATGACGTGGCAAGCGTTAGAAAAAAATGCAGAATTAGCATCAAAAATAGATTTTATCATTAAAGGTAAAACGTTAGGGTTTACACAACCGTCAACGATTATTGATGCGTTAACGGGTGAAACATTCAGAGCGTAGTTGTTAGAACTCGAGAGAGTGTTTAATTTTTTTAGTGCACTAAATGGTTATGGCTATTTTTTAAAGGGGTAGCCTTTCATCTATAATCACATTAAACGAACTGTACAATTTTATTAGCAATTGACCATATGTGACGCCATTTGATCAAAGGCTTGTCTTAGGTGTTGCTCAATTTCTTTATCGTCAATCACTTTTTTCATTGCGTTATTCATACATAGCATCCACAAATCACGTTGCTTTTTAGTTACCTGAAAAGGCATATGTCTTGCTCTTAACTGTGGATGACCATATTTTTGTTCAAATAATCTAGGCCCACCTAACCAACCAGAAAGGAATTCAAAAAACTTCTGTCTGATATTGTCTAACGGTTGTTTATGAATGGCTAATAATTCTTGTAAATGAATATTAGTTTCCATTTCATCATAGAATGCTTCAGCCAAATTACGAGTACCCGACTCTCCACCAATAAGTTGATATAAGCTATTTTCTTGTACATTATGATTGTTTGATTTTGTGACCATGGAAATTATTCTTTTAAGTTTACTAAACATATTGATGGGTAATAACGTAAGAGGTTTTATATCACTATATTCAAGTATTATAACCTGAGTTGATAATGAAGCCATATTTAATAAGGTTAATAAAAGCAACGGTATTAATAATGAATGAAAAAGAGCAACTTTTAGCCTAGATAATGGCCATAATTAGAGTAAATACTTGATCGAAATCAACTTTAAAATCACTTTTGTTTTTTCACTAAAAAACATTGTCTGAGATCAAGGTTTTTGTTGGCGGTAGGATTATTATGTCCCTAATTAATTTAAGGACATAAAAACATGAAACATTCTATATTAGCAATCGCATTATTATCACTTTCTTTACCATCTTTAGCTAACCAAGCTGGCGATATAATCGTTCGTGGTGGTGCAACTATGGTTTCTCCAGATTCTGGTTCAGCTGGTGTAGCATTAGATGGCGCACTTACACCACTATCTCTTACTGTTGATGATAATACTCAACTTGGTTTGAACCTAGTTTACTTTTTTGACAGTAACTGGGCAATTGAGCTACTTGCGGCTACACCATTTACTCATGATGTTAAGTTACAAGATCCTGATGGTGTTACAAGTTCAGTTTATGGTATTGATCTTAATGGTGCTACTCTTGCTGAGGTTACTCATTTACCACCAACGTTAAGTGCATTATATTATTTTGATACAGGAACTGCTTTTAAACCTTATATTGGTGCAGGTATTAATTATACTATTTTCTTTGATGAGAAATTCACATCAACACCGAGAGCTGCAGGGTTTAGTGAACTCGAACTAGATAACTCTTTTGGCTTGTCAGTTCAAGTGGGTATGGATTACGAACTTGATGAAAATTGGTCGCTGAATATTTCAGCGCGCTATATCGATATTGAAACAGATGCTAAGTTTGATTTGTCTGATCCATTAGATGCAGGATTATCAGGAAGTGGTAGTGCAGCAGTTGATATTAACCCAATGGTATATTCAGTGATGCTTGGTTATAAATTTTAATCATATTAGTAATAGAATATAATTTAAAAGCAGTAATTTATTACTGCTTTTTTGTGTTCTTAAAATAACAATTCGGTTAGGCTACGAATATTATTTTTATAGGGCTAACATTATGGATCAATATCGTGTTTTTGGTAATCCCATTAAACAATCTCGTTCACCTTTCATTCATCAATCATTTGCACAAGCAACTAACCAAGTACTGAATTATGAAACTCAATTTGCTGAACAAGATGGTTTTCATCAAGCTGTAACTGAGTTCATTGCTCTTGGTGGTAAGGGCGCTAATGTGACAGCACCATTCAAAGAACAAGCAATGGCGATGTGTGATGAGTTAACTGAGCATGCAAAATTCTCTGGTGCGGTTAATACGTTAACCTTTAAAAACGGTAAGATTTATGGAGATACTACTGACGGTATTGGTTTAGTGAATGACTTACTAGCTCATAATGTGTGTCTTAAAAATAGTCGAATATTATTACTCGGTGCTGGTGGCGCTTCAAAAGGGGTAGTGTTACCCTTATTGAATCAAATTCCAAAAAGTTTAACTATTGCTAATAGAACAGTTTCTAAAGCTCAAGCGATTGTTGAACAATATACAAATCAACCTCTTTCTGCTTGCTCCTTTGAAGAAGCAAATGAACAAGAGTTTGATGTCATTATTAATGCGACGTCTGCTGGTTTAACTGGGGCAGGGTTGCCGATAGCTGAAAAACTTATTACTGAAAATAGTGTTTGCTACGATATGACTTATGGCAAGGAACTTACCCCTTTTTTGCAAAAAGCAACAGAATTAAAGGCTAAGCAAGTTATTGATGGATTAGGAATGCTTGTAGGCCAAGCTGCGGAAAGTTTTTACATTTGGAGAGGGATAAAGCCAAATGTTGATTCTGTTATTGTGAAATTAAAATCATCTTTTTCATAGGAGTCAATTTTGAACCAAGCAATATTATTTAATGATGACTTCTCTTTTAGTGTAGAAGAGTGTGCATGGTGTTTTACGGGTCAGGCATCAGGGCAAAAAGTGACAATATATTTTCATTCTGCAGAACTTGAAAAATTAAAAGCTATTGATGATTGTACAAAGTACGACTTAGAAGAAGTTGCTGAGCTCTGGTTAGAGAAAAATGAACTAGAGGGAAGTGATATTCATATTAAAATATGATGACTCATTAAACGCTGTTTATAAGTATAGTGAGTCATCAAATCATTGAGCAAACTCTAATTATTTTGATTTAAGTAGTCATTTTTCAACTCGACGTAATTTTCAGCTGATTTTTTTAGAAAATCAGCTTCACTTTCTTTTAATTTTCTTGCCTGCTTTATCGGGTTCCCCATATATAGGTAACCACTAACTAAGGTTTTATTCGGAGGCACTAAACTACCGGCACCAATAAATACATCATCTTGCACAACAGCACCATCCATAATGATAGCTCCCATACCTACTAAAATACGATTGCCTAAAGTACAACCATGCAACATACATTTATGGCCAATAGTTACATCTTCACCAATTATGAGCGGATTTCCATTTGGGTTATGTTCGCTTTTACGAGTTACATGCAGAACGCTACCATCTTGAACATTAGTTCTGGCGCCTATAGTAATTCGGTTTACATCGCCACGCGCAGCCACTAATGGCCAAATACTTACATCAGCGCCTAAGGTTATATCGCCAACAAGTACTGAGCTAGAGTCAATATAATTAGTATGGCCTAGAGTAGGGGATATCCCATTGTATGTTCTTAAATTAGCAGTAGACATAAAATACCTTAAATAAAATTTAGTAAAAGCTATAGGCAAAATAGCATAAAACTATTGGTAACTTAATAAATGAAGTAAAAAATGGTTGAAGAAGATAAATAGCTGCTCTTGTATAGGTTTTATTATTTGATGAAGAGCAGAGGTATTGTTTGTTTAAACGGCAATATCAATAAGCTTTGTATCATTGTTGAGCACTTAAACAAATAATTGAACTTTTTGATAAATAATAGTTGACGGTAGAAATAAAATCTCTACAATGCGCTCCAGTTCCAAGGGGTTCAGGCAAAACGAATCATCAACGGGCTGTTTTAATAAGTTATCTACTTTCATTTGATGATAAATAGTTAACTTAACGTTTACTTTTGATTTAAGTAATGAAGTGTTTAAGAGTTTGCAAAAACTTTTAAAAAAATCAAAATAAAATGTTGACATTAAAACTCGGAAGCGTATGATACGCATCCTGCTTCGGGGCAACAGCAACGAGCAACACGAGTTAAGCTAGAAAATAGTTCAGCTTGATTTGTTAGGTGAAGAGCGAATGCGACTCTCATCTATATCGACTAACTTAGTTACTCGATACCTTCTTTAACAATTAGTTATCATGCAATTTGTGTGAATACTCACATTAACTTGTTTTTACATAGTTCTTCTTTCTTAGGAAAGCGGAACAAAAAAACGCTTAATGAATGATGTTCATGCAAATAAATATAGTTACTTATTTCTAGCGAGATAGGTAGCGACTATGTAATGCGATATTTGGTTTCTTTTCGAAGAGATTGAATGTCACGACAGAATTCATTGAGCAGTAACACATCATTTTACTTAGGTAATAATGGTGAGGTTACACAAACGATTTTTAATTGAAGAGTTTGATCATGGCTCAGATTGAACGC
>NZ_JAUOPW010000020.1:0-68984 GCF_030547795.1 Colwellia sp. 5_MG-2023
AGGAGTCGAACCTGCGACCGCCTGGTTCGTAGCCAGGTACTCTATCCAGCTGAGCTACGCGTCCGCAATTAAGATGTTTTTAATATCGTACTTAACCGATAAAACTTTCTTTTATATCTTAGTTTAAAGATTCACAACCATACATTACAAAAGGTAAATAATGGCGGAGAGGGAGGGATTCGAACCCTCGATCCGGGATAAACCAGATACTCCCTTAGCAGGGGAGCGCCTTCGGCCACTCGGCCACCTCTCCAATGGATGCGAATACTAATGGATCTTAAGAATAAGTCAAACATTTTTGTGAATTTATTTATGTTTTTTTACTGTTTGCTGAGAATTCAGCCAATAATGCTATTTTTCAGTCAATTTTTTAGAATAAAAAAATAATAGCCACAAAAAAAGCACTATAAAAATAGTGCTTTTTCGAACGTTCATAATGTCCATAAAATTAAACGTTGCCGGTATTTTCTCCATCATCTTTTTCTGCTTGTATACGCATGTAAATTTCTTCACGGTGTACTGAGATTTCTTTTGGCGCATTAACACCTATTCTGACTTGATTACCTTTTACGCCTAATACTGTAACTGTGACTTCGTCACCAATCATAAGCGTCTCGCCAACTCGGCGTGTTAAAATTAACATTTATATATTCCTTTCATTAAAATTGAGAATCACTAAATAAATATATAAGCTAGTAATATATGTAAATAGTATATTTTTTCATAACACAATTAAGTAATAGACAATATTATGAAAAAATCCACTTTTAATAAGTATTAAACTCCTATGTTTATCACTTATTAAAACGTACGTCATTCTAACAAGCTTATATTTACTTTGAATATAGCTAAAAGCTATTTTTCAATGTATTTCAGTTTTTTTTTGCTAATATTAACACTTCTATAACATAATCGGTTGTGATGCAGTCAATATCCACAAATTTTAAACAGTATTGTAGGCTGAGAAATCATATAAACCTTCACATAATAATTCCCCGTGTTTAAATGAGCTGCTATGTATCTATATTAAGTAAATAAGCAATTAAAAGGAGAGAAAGAGGTTTATCTGTATATATGCTTACAGGCGCTAGCTAAGTAGTTCTAATATCTTTATTAAGGGGACTATATTCGTTAATCTGAAACTCGACTTAATAAATACTCCTCTAGCAGCCATTTTACTGACTTCATCATTATTTATTTCATAATTAGCACAACTAATTATTGAAATAAATATCTTGTATTAGGCAATTTTTGATATAAAAAAAGCCAATTCAATTACATGATTGGCTCTTTGGTACAAATTGACCGCCCTGAAGTGTGTAATCACATTGCAGGACGATACATTTATATATTAATTTAGCTAAGCTTTTCAACCAACCAAGGTTGAACTGATGCTAAAGCAGTGGTTATATTCTCAGGTTGACTACCACCGGCCTGTGCCATATCAGGACGTCCACCACCTTTACCGCCAACCTGTAAAGCAACCATATTAACTAACTCACCAGCCTTTACTTGGCCGATAAGATCTTTAGTAACACCTGCAATTAACCCAACCTTACCGTCATTGGCTGTTGCCAGCATGATAATACCCGATTGCATTTTATTTTTTAGTTCGTCAACCATACCGCGTAATGCTTTGGTTTCAACGCCATCAAGATCTGCAATTAATACCTTCACACCATTAATATCAATGGCACTGCTTACTAAATCTGAGCCTGCTTGCGCTGCTAACTCTTGTTTTAACTGACTCACTTCTTTTTCTAACGCTTTAGAGCGGTTAATTAATTGTTCAATCTTAGTATCTACACTTGCAACATCAGCTTTTACTAAACTTGCTACTTTAGCTAAACAAGCGCCTTGTTGATTAATAAATTCTAATGCTCCTGTGCCGGTAACAGCTTCTATACGTCGTACACCTGCCGCAATGCCAGATTCTGACACTATTTTTAATAAACCGATATCGCCGGTACGATCTACATGAACACCACCACACAGCTCGGTAGAGAAACCACCTAAAGTAACTACACGTACTTCATCGTCATATTTCTCACCAAAGAGTGCCATTGCACCTTTTTCTTTAGCTTCTTCAATGTCCATTAATTCTGTTTTTCTTTCGTGGTTACGACGTATTTCATCGTTAACCAGTAGCTCAACAGCTTGTAATTCTTGTGTCGTCATTCCTTCAAAATGAGAGAAATCAAAGCGAAGTTTTTCGCTATCGCACAATGAACCTTTTTGGGTAACATGATTACCTAGCACTTTGCGTAAAGCAGCATGTAACAGATGCGTAGCAGTATGATTTTTAATAATAGCAGCACGACGTTCACTATTGATTTCAGCTTTAACACGACGGTTCATACCAATATCAGTACGAGCAATACCTTTGTGAGCAAAAGCATCACCTAGCTTTATGGTATCTTCTACTTCAAAAACACCATCATCTAGATGTAATAAACCACTATCACCAACTTGTCCGCCTGATTCAGCATAAAACGGGGTATGATCTAAGATGACTAAGCCCTGCTCACCTGCATTCAATTGATTCACCGGCTCTTGCTCGCTCGAATTAAACAGTTCGACTACAGTGGCAGAAGATGTATGACTACTATAACCTTTAAAATTAGTTTTATGATCTGATTTTAATTGTTGGTTGTAATCAGTTCCAAATTGACTTGCTTGTTGTGCTCGCTCTCGTTGCAAACCCATCGCTATATCAAAACCATTATGATCAATATTGAGTTGGCGTTCACGAGCGATATCGGCAGTTAAGTCTGCTGGAAAACCATATGTATCGTAAAGTTTAAATACATCATCACCAGAAATTGTGTCGCCATCTAAATTGTCTAACATCTCTTCAAGCAAAACCATACCACGATCTAAAGTACGACCAAACTGCTCTTCTTCAATACGTAATAATTTTTCAATAATGGCTTGTTGTTGAACTAATTCAGGATAAGCGTCACCCATTTGTTCAATAAGTGATTTTACTAATTTATGGAAGAAGTGCTCTTTTGCTTCAAGTTTATGTCCGTGACGAATCGCACGACGAATAATGCGCCTTAATACGTAACCACGACCTTCATTCGATGGTACAACACCATCAACAATCAAAAAGCAGCATGAGCGGATATGATCGCTAATAACACGTAATGATTTATTATCTAAATCATTACACGACAATAAACTAGCAGTATCTTTAATTAAAGCTTGAAAAAGATCAATTTCATAGTTGCTGTGTACATCTTGCATAATCGCAGAAATACGTTCTAGCCCCATGCCAGTATCAATTGATGGGTTAGGTAGTTTATCCATATCGCCATTTGCTTGGCGATTAAACTGCATGAAAACTATATTCCAAATTTCAATAAAACGGTCACCGTCTTCTTCAGGCGATCCTGGAGGACCACCCCAAATATCAGCGCCATGATCATAAAATATTTCTGAACATGGGCCACATGGACCTGTATCACCCATTGACCAAAAATTATCTGATTCATACTTTTTACCAGCAGATTTATCACCAATACGAATAATTTTATCTTCAGGTATACCTATAACATCTTTCCAATATAAGAAAGCTTCTTCATCGGTTTCATAAATGGTAACTAGTAGCTTTTCTTTTGGTAAACCCAGAACACCTGTTAAGAATTCCCAAGCATAGCTTATTGCGTCTTCTTTAAAGTAATCACCAAAACTAAAGTTACCTAACATTTCAAAGAAAGTATGATGACGGGCTGTGTAGCCGACATTTTCTAAATCATTATGCTTACCACCAGCTCGAACACAGCGTTGTGCTGAAGTGGCTCGTGTGTAACTACGCTTTTCAGCACCTAAAAATACATCTTTAAAAGGTACCATACCTGCATTTGTAAAAAGTAATGTTGCATCATTACCTGGCACTAGTGAGCTACTTTTAACTATTTGATGTTGTTTTGTGGCAAAAAAATCCAAGAATGCTTGACGAACTTCGGCGGTACTTTTAATCATGGGGACCTTAATCAATCTGTGTGTTCAATTATCGTTAACTAGCGCAAAAATTTCATTAATAGAAAATCTGCGATATTGTAAAATCGTATTTTTTGGTTTGCTCTTCTTAAGTTAATAGAAGATCTACTCTCTTACTTTCACCAAAGCGTTTATTATACGCAAGCTCGGCTTGAAGATACCAATCAATTTCGCAATTATTCTGCAATTGTTGAATAATTGTTGAACAAACACCTTTTTGTTCTAACTCATTGACCATATGTAGCTAATCATAATCACTATTCAGAAAGCGCTATAAATAGGCTAGACAAGATTTAATAAATGTTTCTCTAGCCATTATTTTTCCTGACTTCATCGTTAAATTCAATTGTAATAGAGTAACTATTAACACGAAATTTATTTTCGAACTAAAGTAAAAGGTTATCAAGCTAGGCTATAGTAAAAATTAATATAATTAATTATTTCAATTGATTTAAAATATTTTAAATCGAGTTCAGATTAAGTATTCCCTTAAGATCGTATATTGATAACGACAATTTCCACTTACGTGTTTAATAGCCTTTTATAGAATATGGATATAACACTCGTTTAACTTATTTTAATTGAAATACTAAATGCGTTCGGCAAAGTAAGCTCAGTTCAGTAATCTAATATTATTTTTAGTTTTATTGGTTAAAGCAAAGATAATTGTTTACATTGAGTATTCTTTTCAATGCTTGGCTCAGCAAAACCTAAAGTTAAGCCGACAAGACGTATACCTCGTCCTTTTGAACGCTCATGTGCTTTAAGTAATAAACGATGAAAAGTATTTTCTTCTGCAGCTAAGCTTTGTTGCTCAACTGTAGTTTGATTAAAGTCATTGAACTTTAACTTAATACCTTGGCGCACAATTTGTCTGCCTTCAACTTTTGCTAATCGCTCTACTAATTTGGGGTATAGTTTTTCAATCACCCGTAAACATTCGGCTTCACTATAAACATCTGTCATTAAGGTTGTTTCTATTGCTAACGATTTTCGCTGCCGACTTACTTCTAATTCTCTGTTATCGATACCGTGCGATTTTTGATACAAGCTAGTTGCAAATTTACCGACTATAGTCGCGAGATGGTTGATAGAAGAAGCTCTAACGTCGGCACAAGTAGTAAAACCAAATGATTGTAATTTTTGAAAAGTTTTAGGCCCTATCCCTGGAATTTTTTTCAGAGATAATTGCTCAACAAATTGACTAACTTGATCAGGTGGAACAACGCACTGACCATTTGGCTTATTTTCATCGCTCGCTATTTTCGCAATAAACTTATTAGGCGCGACACCTGCTGAAGCTGTAAGGTTTAGCTCATTATATATATCACTGCGAATTTTTTCCGCAATAAGCGTTGCACTGCCATGACATTGTACTGAATCAGTTACATCGAGAAAGGCTTCATCAAGTGATAAGGGTTCAATCAGATGGGTATAACGAGAAAAAATCTCTCTTATATGAGCAGAAACTTCTTTATAAACAGACATGCGCCCATGCACAATAGTTAATTCAGGACAGAGTAATTTTGCTTTACTCGCTGGCATAGCAGAACGTACACCATATTTTCGTGCTTGATAATTACAAGTGCAAAGAACACTACGAGGCCCATCACCACCAACCGCTAATGGTATATCACGGTATTTGGGAAAGTCTCGCATTTCTACGGCTGCATAGAAACAGTCCATGTCTATATGAATTATTTTTCTCATACAGATATGTTACTGAGTTTTTATACAGTGTCAATTATTCAGTTAGCTTTGAAGCATTAAGCTTCGGTGCTAAAATATTTACAATAGCTTGAATATGATCATCTCGATCATTTAGCGCTGCTATATAATGGTATTCCTCACCACCAGCCTCGATAAAAATGTCTCGATTTTCATGCTCAAGCTCTTCTAGTGTTTCTAAACAATCAGCGCTAAACGCAGGACTAATAATAGCAACATGTTTATGACCTGCTTGAGCTAAACTTTCGAGTGTTTCGTCGGTATATGGCTGTAACCATTGTGCTTTACCAAAACGTGATTGAAAAGTCATCACGAAAGAATCATCTGTTAAGTTTAACTTTTCGCTTAATAAGTTATTGTCTGAGCGACTTAATAATTCTTTCTTTAGTAGGTCTGTTGTTATTTTACAAAAATCATAATAAGGGTCGCCCCATTGGTAAAATAACTCAGGCATACCGTGATAGGAAAGTACTAATTTATCGGGTGTACCATGTTCATTTAAGTGCTCTATTACCGTATTGGCTAGTGCATTAATATAAGATTTATTATTATGATAACTATTAATAAAGCTAATGTTAGGCACATAACGCCATTTTCTTAGCTCTTTACTAACCGCATCAAAAGTAGAAGCTGTCGTTGGTCCTGCATATTGTGGATAAAGCGGTAACACAACAATATTATCGACATCTGCCTGCTGAAATTTTTGTAATACACTGGGTATTGAAGGTTCGCCATAACGCATGGCAATATCGACAATAACATCCTGTCCGTACTTTTCTTGCAGTTGTATTGCTACTTTTTGTTGCTGAGCTCTACTAATAACAAGTAAAGGTGCGCCCTGCTCTGTCCATACAGTTTGATAGAGCTTTGCAGATTTTTTTGGGCGTATACGTAAGATAATACCATGCAGTATTATCAACCAAATAAGACGCGGAATTTCAACAACTCTGGGATCAGACAGAAATTCACGTAAATATTTACGCACTGCACCCGTAGTTGGTGCAGCTGGTGATCCTAAATTAGTTAGTAAAACTCCTGTTTTAAAAACCTTTTCACTCTTGTCATTATTGTTAGCAACGTTATTCTTATGAGCTGTAAAACGTGATTTCATTTTAATCTTATTTAATTTTGCTATTCAACAAGGCTATCAATAACAATATCGATAGTTTCCGTTTTATCAACCGGTATATTCTGAACTTCAGCTTTAAAGTCGCCTGGTTTAATACCTGCGCCACCATCTTTAGAAACGATAGCGTATATATTCACTGTGCTCACACTACTTAAATTGCTCTGTGGAGACATTGCAGTGCTATTATTTAATACTACGTTTTTAGGCAGGTCACTGGCCATTAATTTTATTGCCGCTAATGGCATACGTTGGCCATCAGTTGGGATCGCATAAACAAATACAACCTTATCTTCACCGTTTGCTAATTGCACCATAATGTCGTCAGATAAACTCACACTAAGGTTAAGCTGTGGACCATCAATAGCTGCCGTTGATGGTGTTTGATTTACTTCGCTTCCAAGGCGTCTTTTCGCTTCGTTTACCGCTTCTTTTAAAGCTTCAATATTCACGCTTTGTCTATTGTCATCAATAATTCGTTGCCAGTATTCAATCGCTTTAGCATATTCTTGCGAAATAAAATTATGCATACCTAATAAAATGTTGGTTGACGGATCATTATTATCTAACACTAAAGCTTTATCAATTAGGGTTTGTACTTGTCCATCTATTTGCTGGTTATTGCGATAATAGGTTGCCTGGGCAATTGCGCCAAATAAGTCGGCATGCTCACCTTCAATTCGAATGACTTCTTCAAATGCATGTATAGCAAGATCAAACTCACCGACACCAACGAAAGCTTGACCTAAATCATACCAAGCCTTGCTATCATCTGAATTAGTATCTATTTTTTGCTGTAAACCTTTTATGTAAGCCAACATTTCTTCTTGTTGTGCTTCTGAAGATTGTAGCCCTTCTTGATTAGTAGTTGATGCCATTGGAGTAGCAATAATCGTATCCAACGTGCCTTGCTTTAAATAGATAGCAACAGAAAAAGAAACAACAAATAAAGACAAAAAAATCGGCCATAAAACACTAAAATGATTAGTGTTTTTCACCTTGTTTTTTTCCTTTTCTGTCGTTGTTACATCTTGCAATAAACTATTATCTAATTCTGCTAACAAATATTGGTAGCTTTCTTCATCAATAGCACCATCGCTATAATCTTTTTCAATTTCAGTTTTATGTTCTTTATAAAGCACAACGTTAGTTTCATCACGTAAACCTTGCTTGCTTTGATTATTTTCTTTTGCCTTTTTAAAGAATGGCACCCAAACAATTAATAAAAGTAAGGCAATAAAGATAAAGGCTATTAATACTATTTCCATAACGGTTGACTACTCTTTCTCTTGTTTAGTTTCGTTTGGGCTAGCCTTATTAGAGGCTGCTACATTACTGTCGCGTTGTAATAATTGATTTAGCTTTTCTTGTTGTTTGTTATCTAATGCTAAACTTTCTTTTGTCGCTGGTTTTTTTCTCACAATAATAATAACAACGATAATACCTATTAAAATTAATAATGCAGGACCAAACCAAAGAATATAAGTAAGGCTTGTTACGCGAGGTCTATATAATACAAATTCTCCATAACTACTCACCATAATATTAACAATTTCAATATCCGCCTTGCCTTCAACAAGTAAATTATAAAGCTCTAATCGCATTGCCGAAGCAACAGTAGAGTTAGAATCAGCTAGGTTTTGATTTTGACATTTAGGGCAACGTAATTCTCGACTCAATGCCTGAAAACGAACTTTGGTTACTTCATCTTTAAATTGAAAGGTTTCTACTGGTGCAGCATGTACAGTACTAACCATAAAAGTACTAGTAGCTAACATTGCAAGAAAAAATAAAAATCTACTTAACATCATTATTTACCCGCTTGCTTTTCAGCAATAATTTGATTAATTAATGGCTCAAATTCTTTACGCCAGACGCGAAGATCTAAAGCACCGGCAAAACGTTTTCGAATAATGCCATGATGATCAATCACAAAGGTCTCTGGTGCGCCAAAAACACCTAGCTTTACACCAAGTAATCCATCTTTATCAAAAATAGAAAAAACATAAGGGTCTTCGTAATGCGTTAACCACTCATTAGCCGCTACCAATTCATCTTTATAATTTATGCCATAAAGCTTGAATTGCGGATCTTTAGACAGCTCAAATAAATAAGGGTGTTCATATTTACAGGTTGGACACCAAGTTGCCCACACATTTAATAAAACAATATCACCTTTTAAGTCTGCCTTAGTAACGGTGCCATTAGGGTTAGCCAAGGTCGGTAACGCAAAATTAGGCATGGGATTACCCACTAATGCTGATGGCATTTCAGCAGGGTTTAAGGATAAGCCTCGATAAAGTACGACACCTAATGCAATTACTAATATAAGTGGTAGAAAGCGGATAATTTTATTCATTTAAGCATTCTCCGATGCAGCTTTAATACTTGGCTTTACATCAGCCGCTGCATTTTTTGGGTTATCACGGCTATTATTCAAAGCATTTTTTCTTACCTGGCTTTTCACTCTGTAGCGTTTATCCATCATGGCTAAAATACCACCAATCGCCATAAATATCGCGCCTAGCCAAATCCAGCGAACAAATGGTTTATAATGAACTCGAATAGCCCATGCTCCAGCATCTAGAGGGTCACCTAAAGCGACATAAATATCTCTAAATAAACCACCATCAATACCAGCTTCTGTCATCCCCATTGTTTGTACTCGATAAGTTCGACGTTCAGGTTTCAATAAAGCAACAAAGTTATCACCATCATAAACATTAATTTGACCTTGCTCAGCAATATAATTTGGTCCTTCTACATGCTTAATACCATTAAATTCAATATGATAACCTGCTATCTCTACTTTTTCATGTAATTGCATTTTAACATTGGTTTCACTTTCATAACTCGATACTAACGTAACACCAACAATAGTTACCGCAATTCCTGCATGTGCTACTGTCATGCCCCATTGCCCTAAACTTAACTTTGCTCTAAGTTTATATTGATTGATTAAATCCTTAACTACCACAAGGAAAACCCATGCAGCTAATGTCATGCCCATAGCAACCAATGCATCAAATTCACCGCCATAAATAACAGGGAATAATAAACCAAATGCAATACTAAATACTGAAGGTTTAATTAGCTGCTTACGTAATTCTCCTTTTTTAGCCTTCTTCCATCGAATGAGGGGACCAATTCCCATAATGATAAATAATAAGCTCATAATTGGCACAAAAACCGCATTAAAATACGGAGGCCCTACCGAAATTTTTCCGTAACCCAAGGCATCAACTAGCAAAGGGTATAATGTACCTAATAATACCGTTGTGGCAGAAACAACTAAAATAACATTACATAACAATAATGCGGTTTCACGTGAGTAAAGTGCAAAACGACTAAAACTTGCAACATTGCTTGCACGGAATGCATATAAAGTTAATGAGCCACCAACAGCAATAGCTAATAGCACTAAAATAAACACACCACGAGATGGATCAGCAGCAAAAGAATGTACCGAAGTTATAACACCTGAACGTACTAAAAACGTTCCTAATAAACTTAAACTAAAAGTAAAAATTGCCAGCAAAATAGTCCAATTTCTGAAGGTACCTCGTTTTTCAGTTACTGCTAAGGAATGAATCAACGCCGTCCCCACTAACCATGGCATGAAAGAAGCATTTTCAACAGGATCCCAAAACCACCAACCTCCCCAGCCAAGCTCGTAATATGCCCACCAACTACCTAATGCAATACCTAATGTTAAGAATACCCAAGCACCAATAGTCCAAGGACGCGACCACCGAGCCCAAGCGGCATCCATTTTACCCGACATTAGTGCCGCGACGGCAAAAGCAAAAGCAACAGCAAATCCCACATAACCTAAATACAGCAAGGGTGGATGAACAATTAAACCAACATCTTGTAGTAATGGGTTTAAATCGCGACCTTCAAGTGGGACATTTGGCCAAAGACGTTCAAAAGGGTTAGAAGTTAGTAATGTGAATGCAATAAAACCGACGGAGACCATGCCCATTACAGAAAGTACACGGGCAATAAATTCTTGTTCAACATTTTTTGAAAATTGAGCTACTGCCATAGTCCATGCGGTTAAAGAAAAAACCCAAAGAAGTAATGAACCTTCATGTCCGCCCCACACTGCACTTATTTTAAAGTAATAGGGCAAATGCGTATTTGAGTGATTTGCAATATATTTAATAGAAAAGTCATCAACAACAAAGCTATAAGCTAAAATCACAATACTAATTGCGGTAAAAATAAACATACCAAAGGTAAGTGGTTTAGCATAATTCATTAACTTATGTTGGGTACTGTAGACACCAATCAATGGAACAATACTTAAGCATAATGAAAAAGCAAAGGCTATAACCAAAGCGATATGACCTAATTCAGGTATCAGCTCAGGTAAAATTTGGGGATTCATTTATTTCTCCGTATACACATAATTATTATTATTTGGGCTCAAGCATAAATAATAAAAAAGTACTAACTCATAATAGTTGCGCAATTCTAGCACACTTTTATCAAGGAAAAGATCAAATGCTTTACCCAAAATGATTTGATAATTGTTTCTTAATGTTACAAATTATCAAGTAACTATGTTTGCTAATTCTAACTATTGCTATGGTATGATATATCCAATGGACATAATAATAATCTAATTCAAAATGAACTACGAAACAGCAATCATCAAGTAAACTTTGCAAGTAAATGAAGTAGTACTGTAAATTGCTAAACTAAGTTATTAAATTAATTTATTAAATAATAGAGAAACCTCACTTTGTCAGAACATCAAACTAACACCAGCAATACCTCTTTACTTAGCGCAATAAGTTTAACTTGTATTCGCGAAGATCGTTTGTTGTTTGATCAACTAAATATTAAAATAAACGCTGGTGACATAGTACAAGTTGATGGGCCTAATGGCTCAGGAAAAACCAGCTTACTCCGTATTTTAGCTGGCTTATCCCAACCTTATGAAGGCGATATTTATTTTAAAAATAAATTAATAAATCACTCAAACGAAGAATTTCATCAAGCGTTACTTTACTTAGGCCATCTGCCAGGTGTGAAAGGTGAAATGAATGCACAAGAAAACTTAGCATTCAACCTTAACTTGCATGGTTTACACTGTGATGACACATCGATAAAGCAAACATTAGCTAAGGTAAACTTAACAGGTTTTGAAGATAGTTTAGCTGCTCATTTAAGTGCAGGACAACACAGAAGAATATCATTAGCTCGCTTATATCAATCAACCGCTCGCATTTGGATTTTAGATGAGCCTTTCACAGCGATAGATAAGCAAGGTGTGTACGATTTAGAACAATTATTTAAAGCTCATATTAATCAAGGTGGTTGTATTGTTTTGACGACACATCAGGATTTACTGACATTCGAGCCATCCTCAATAAAAAAAATAACCTTAGACTACATAGTTGAGTAATAATAAATGTACCGCACTCAAAGCCAAATAAATCAAGATAAAAATAGAGGACAGCATGGCTGCAGCTAATTTGTCATATCGTGCTGTTTTTTCGCTCGTACTTAAACGTGATCTAACTATTGCTATGCGCCATAAAGATGACATTATTAATCCACTTTTATTTTTTGTTATTGTCATCACCTTATTTCCATTAGGGATTGGGCCAGAAGCGCAAACCTTAAGTCGTATAGCGCCAGGCATTATTTGGGTAGCCGCGCTATTATCAACTTTATTATCACTCGATAGATTATTTAAATCGGATTATGAAGATGGTTCACTAGAGCAAATGTTATTGAGCCCTCAACCTATCTTTGTTTTAGTACTTGCAAAAATTGTAGCTCACTGGCTAATAACGGGGCTTCCATTGATTTTAATTGCACCTTTGCTTGCTATACTTTTACATTTAAATGAACAAAGTTATAGCGCGTTAATGCTAACGTTATTATTAGGAACACCGGTATTAAGTTTGCTTGGCGCAATAGGCGTAGCCTTAACTGTCGGCATTAAAAAAGGTGGCGTACTACTGAGTTTACTCGTACTGCCCTTGTATATTCCCGTTTTAATATTTGCAACAAGCGCTATTGATACCGCAGCGCTTGGCTTACCTTACAGCGGACAACTTGCTATAATTGCAGCATTATTTTTTGGCTCTCTAACACTGGCGCCTTTTGCTGTTAGCGCTGCATTAAAAGTAAGTACTAATTAACATAAAGCTCGATTGATTAAGTCCCTGATAAAAATTCAGGATAACGGTATTTGTCCTAATAACCGAATGCTTATTCATAAGAGTAAATAACTATAATAGTTTTAGTAAAAAGAGAAGAGCATACTTATGTGGAAATGGTTACATCCCTACGCTAACCCAGAAGTGAGTTATCACTTAACTGGAAGGATTATTCCTTGGTTTAGCGCATTAACAATCTTGTTTTTATCTATTGGTCTTATTTGGGCATTAGCTTTTGCGCCCGCTGATTATCAACAAGGTGACAGTTTTCGTATTTTTTATATACATGTACCTGCTGCTTCATTGTCAATGGGCATTTATTTAGGCATGGCAATAGCAGCTTTCACCTCTTTAGTATGGCAATTTAAATTAGCCGATGCATCGGCTGCGGCCATGGCTCCTGTTGGTGCTATATTCACGGCTATTGCGTTAATTACCGGCTCAGCTTGGGGGAAACCTATGTGGGGAACTTGGTGGATATGGGATGCTCGATTGACCTCTGAACTTATTTTGTTGTTTCTATATTTAGGTGTTATTGCGCTACATAATGCTTTTGAAGATAAAGCTTTAGCAGGAAAAGCGGCTGGTATTTTAACGCTTGTCGGTGTGATCAACTTACCTATCATAAAGTACTCAGTAGAATGGTGGAATACTTTACATCAAGGCTCAACAGTCAGCAATTTGGGCAAACCATCGATGTCTGTTGAAATGCTTTGGCCTTTTGTATTCTGCTTCCTAGGTTTTGCTTTATTAGTTGGGACAATTGTTTGTATACGTTTTCGTAGTGAAATTTTAATTCGTAATAGTATAAGGCCTTGGGTAAAAGCATTAGCTTTAGAAAAGAGCCTTTCCAATAACGCTTTGGAGAATAAATAATGCAATTTGACAGTTTTAGTGCTTTTTTAGATATGGGTGGCTATGGCTTTTATGTGTGGTTATCTTTTGGTATCTCAACGGCCCTCATCTTAGCACTTATTTTTAACTCCATTTACGCCCATAAACAAGTTATTAAAAATATTGCTATGCGCCAGCAAAGAGAAAATAAATTACGCGAATTACGTTCACAACGTAATAAAACTCAAACTAACACACCTAAAGAGGTTATATAATGCACCCCCGCCGTAAAAAACGTTTAACAATAGTTGCCTCAATATTAATCGGTATTTCCTTTGTCGCCGGACTGGTACTTTATGCTTTAAGTCAAAATATTGATTTATTTTATACACCATCAGAAATAACTCTGGGTAAAGACGGCTCTGGTGCTACTCCAGAAATTGGTCAGCGTATTCGTATTGGTGGTTTGGTTGTACCTGGTTCAGTTAAACGTGATCCAGATAACCTGAAAGTTACTTTTAAGCTTTCAGATATGAAAATGCCAATTACCTTTAATGAAAATGATTTAATGATCTCAGTTTATTACGAAGGAATTCTGCCAGACTTATTCCGTGAAGGGCAAGGAATTGTTGCTAATGGCACATTAGTATTAGGAAGCTCTGGAGAATTACATATTGAAGCAAGTGAAGTGCTAGCTAAGCATGATGAAAACTATATGCCGACAGAGCTTGCCGATGCTGCAGGTAAAGATTATAAAAAGCTAGAATATACCAATAAACAGTTAGAGAATAAGAATTAACCACTCTCAAGTAGCGAAGTCGATTAGGAGAACACACTATTTGTTGTTCTCCTTACCTCACAGCCACTGAATTAATACACTACCGTCCTTAAAATCACTTAAGTTAATTTAGTTTGAAGTAACGTAATTAACCGAAAGTATACGATCTCCAATCTTGTTGAGAATCTCAACTTCCCCGTCACAAACAGCAATAATAGATTTACCATCTTTAAATTCTTTTGGAATAATAACTCTTCCAGATAAGTTCTGATCAAATATTTCCACCGTATGATGCAGTTCTAAACCATTATCTTGATAATAAATAATGGTCACTTTACGTTGAAGCTCCGACATAGTATTGACAACTTTAATAATAAATATGGTGATAGATTATACACGAATAACTTATTAGTAAAGCTATTTACTTTGCGCATAAAAAAACCCTGAACCATAAAGGCCCAGGGTCGATCAAATGACCGTTTAACGCACCCTCAACTTTCAAAATAAATAATTGAAATTATTAATTTTGACCGCAGAGATTTTTTACAAATACTGGCTAGAAGGAAGTACCAATATTCGTAATTCTTTCGTTAGTCGTAATTATGTATCTAACTACTTCCAACTTTTCATTTTGCAGCCTTTTACGGCATAAAATAGAATAAATAAATAACAAGGTAACATCACAATATACCCGCCTTGTTGCCCCATAGAAGTGCCGCTTGCCAGTCCCCAAAATAAAGGACCAAATGCGCCACCTGAAATCCCCATAACTAATAGTGCTGAACCAATACTAGTTAGCTTACCCATGCCAGATAAAGCTAAAGGAAATACTGCTGGCCAAACAATCGCATTAGCTAGACCAAGAAATGCTATTAGGATCAGTGTATCTGGGAATTGTGCTTCACCTAAAATAAATGAAAGCCCATTAGCGATAACAAATGAATTATTATCACCAAAAACAACACCTAAGCTCAGTAATACACCAAGTAGCGCAGAAATAGTTAATGCTGTTTGTTGCGAAATAAAACGAGGTATTAAAATAATACCTAAAATGTAACCAACAACCATGCACCCCATAGTATATGACGTCATCACACTATAATTTTTAACACCTAACGATAACGCAAACGTTCCAATGGTATCACCTGCAATGACCTCAACAGCCACATAGAAAAATAATGCTAATACACCTAGCGCTAAGTTAGGATGAGACAGCGCTTCTTTTAGCTGTCCTTTGTTATCACCTTCATCTACTTCTCTTTCTAGCTCAGGTAATGGCGATTTTTTAACAGCAAATCCTAATAAACCAATAAATAAAGCCATGCCCAAATACGGCGTGACTAGCGCATCAGCCATACCATCAATTTCTATTTCGGTTAATTCAGTATTAGCCGTATCACCAAAACCACTTAAAATAAGCGCGGTAAAAACAATAGGAGCAACAACACCTGCGCCTTTATTTAAGATGCCCATAACAGAAATACGTGCTGCAGCTGATTCTTCAGGTCCAAGGCGAACAACATAAGGATTAACAGCTGTTTGTAATAAGGTTTGACCTGCTCCCATTACTAATTGAGCTAAGAGAAACAAAGCAAATATTTGTGTTTTAGCTGCAGGGATGAATAATAAGCCTGCAGCCATCATAGTCGCCATCCCTAATGCCATACCGTTTTTATAGCCAACTTTACGAATAATGGCAGCAGACGGTAGTGCGGTAAAAGTTACTGCGATGTAAAAAGAGAATAAGATCAAAGATGCTTGAAAAGGTGATAACTGTAATATTTGTTTAAGGTAAGGCATTAACGAGCCGTTTAACCAAGTAGCAAAACCTAAGATAAAGAATAGCCCTGCAACTATTGCCATAGGTAACACATTACTCTTTGAGTTATTTGATTGCTCTTGTTCATTTATAGGTAATGACATTTCTCTAACTTCCTCTTTTTTAGTATGTTAGCGATTAAAATAACACTAACTTTTTAATTATTTTTATTTACTACTCAAATAAATTTTATCGCTATTAATTAAACTTTTTCTCCAGCAATCCAAGTAGATAAAACAGTGAAATCTTCTTTTAAAACAACCATATCTGCCTGCATCCCTACCTTTAACTCTCCACGAATAATATTTTGATTTTCATACAAGTATTGTGCTGGATATAAACTCGCCATACGTATTGATTCACCTAGAGGAATATTCAAACCTAAATGTGTATTTTTTACTGCTGTAGCCATATCTAAAGATGAGCCTGCTAATTCACCTGTGGTTGACGTTAACTTGCCCTTGTCTACATAAACCGTTCTGTCATATAAAGGGAATTCTGTCATATTAGTTCCAACTGGTGGCATTGCATCTGTGACTAAAAATATTCCTCCGGCAGGTTTAGTTTTAATCGCTAACTTACAACTTGCATAATCAACATGATGACCATCAACAATTAAACCACATTGAGTATTATCATTTAACAAGGCGCAACCCACGACTCCTGGCTCTCGACCTTGTAATGGTGACATAGCATTAAACAAATGCGTAAAACCAGTTGCGCCAGCATCAACCGCTTTTTGCGCTGTACAAAAGTCTGCATTAGTGTGTCCTAAACAAACTTTAATACCTAGTTCAACCATGCGCGCTATATCTTTTGCAGAAACAGTCTCTGGGGCTAAAGTAACCATCACTTGCCCCATGTCTTTTCGTGATAATATTTGCCATTCAGCATCAGAAATTGGACGAATAAGGTCACCACTGTGAGTGCCTTTTTTGGCTAAGGATAAATGAGGGCCTTCGAAGTGAATACCCACTATGCCTGGTATTTTCTTGGTTATTGCTTCTGATATAGCATCAGCTGCTTGCGTCATCACGTCTACTTTGTCAGTGATTAACGTTGGCATCATTGCTGTGGTACCAAACTTTGCATGAGCTGACATAATAATTTCAAGCTTCTCAACAGAAGGAGAGTCGTTAAATAAAGCGCCACCTCCACCATTAACTTGTAAATCAATAAACCCTGGCACAACTAAATCTGATGCTACAATATCTACATCATTAATATTTTGATCTATCGCGCTAATAACACCATTAGTAATGGTTAATACTTGATCATCAATAAATTGCTGACCATCAAATAAACGTTTGGCGTGAAATCTAAGTTGTGTCATTTAATGTTAATCCTTAAATATTTCTAGTGTGCCTATGCTAGTTATCGACTCGTTTCTAGCTCAACTACGCACTTTGAACTACACTTAAGCTTTGTTGCATTGCTAGCTCTTTACGGGCAAACAATACAGCTCCAACTTCTGGAGGACTTAATGGCTCGGCTAATTTTTCTTGCAAATTTTTATCAAGCCAAGGTTTCAACCGTATTGTTAAACCGCCAAGCATTGATATACGCGCGGGCATTTTAGTTAATAACACACGAGCAATACTATTAATGTATTCGGCACCTTCTGTGACAATTGCAATAGCAATATTATCGCCCTGCTCTGCAGCATCAAACACTAAATTTGCTAGTTGAGCAAAATAAGTTGCTTTTTTTCCCGCTACTTTTTCAACGATAGATGTCGCATCAGCACAATGTAATTTTGCTAATAACACATCATTCATTATTGAATCTTCAGCAATACCATCAAGAGAAAGTAATACTTGCTTCACTGCTTGTAACCCAAACCAAGCACCACTACCAATGTCACCTTGAGGAAAACCATGCCCACCAATGATAACTTCTTGGTCATCAATACATGAAAATCCACAAGAGCCTGTACCTGAAATGATGACCGCACCATTACTACTATGATGAGCACCTAAACAAGCAATAAGTAAATCGTGCGCTAAAAATAAGCCTTTAAATGGGCTTTGCCATTCTTGCATTTGCTTAAACTGAATAGGTAAATTAACCCCTGCTAAACCAACGCCAGCATAAATTTCGCTTAAGTTAATATGTGTTAATCCTGCATCTTTTAATGCCAACAGTGCAGACTCTGTAATTGAATCAGTTGCTTGCCCTATTCCATGTAGAGGGTTGCCTGGTCCAGAAATTCCTGTTCCCAGAATTTCATTGTTTTCATTCATTACAATGGCTTTACACTTGCTTCCACCACCGTCTATTCCTAGAAATAGCGCTTTGTTATTGTCACAGCTTGTGAGCATACTAACCTCAAAATTTTTCTCAATTATTCAATATCTTGCTTTCGTATTGTTAGTGCTACTTCTAATAAATAAGCAATATAAAAAGAATTAAATTAAATTGATTTATTCATTTATCTTACCTTTAGATGACAGCGTTGTCATTTATTTTTTCATTAATTATTAATATTTACCAATATTTTAGTTAACGAAAAAATATAACATCCTGATATTAAAAGAAATATAAAGAATTAATTATCGATAAAGACGAAAAAATTATTGTTTTTCATCTTTATCGATAATATAAAAATCATTACTTAGTAACTTTAGTAATGCGCCCTGTTCTTAAACCATTAATAGCACGACTACGAACAGATACCGCGCCAGTTACTTTAACTGGTGCTGTATACGTGTGCCAAATTGACGGTCCACTTTCAGTATTATTTATTTGATATTCAATAGTAAGCCCTGGAAAAGCGATATTAGCTTTTAGTACCCCATCTTCAATTACAGCACCTACTGTTGGCAAGCGATAATCTACTCCAGCTAACTCTAACTTAGGAAGCTCTTTTTGACCTAAAACTTGTGCAAATAAACGCCAGTCATCATCTCGAGATTTTTTCATATCTGTTGTAAATAAGCCTGTCGTTTGACTGTATATAGCGCCATCATAATTATATGGTATTGCCCAGCTAGGTAGATGCCAAGCGCGTTCTGCTAAAGCGATTAAACGTGGATATATTTTATGTTCTGCAACTTCATCACTACGTGTATTTTCACTCCAAAGTTGACCTTGAATGCCTAAAAAGGTTTGTCCTTTAGCTAGTGTCGACTTGGTATCATCAGCAACATAACTATTGTCTTCTCTGTCCAACCAAAACTCTGCATGAGCTGGTAAGTTATCAGGCATAAATTGAAAAACTTTCTCTGTGTTGGTATGACGAGATGCCCAGTAATAACCGTGTTCTTTTGGATCAGCCTCATATGGAAAGTCAAAATATAAAACATCAGGAGAAGAAAGCACGACTTGCCAATCACGGTTTGCTAAAGCATGTACTTTTTTATGCCCTTCCCAAAAAAGCACATCCCAAGAATTAGCTTGTACTATAGCAGGCATATTTTCCTTACGGGTATGTTCCATCCCATCACTCCAACCTGCTACTTCAATATCAAGACTTAATAAAATACCAGCAACTCGTTCAATAAAGTAAGCGCCAAGATCACTCATCTTTGAAACGCCTTGGTCATTTTTTGCCACAAACGCTTTACATGCAGGCGATTCAAGCCATGCACCTGCAGTTTCATCAGCACCAATATGGTAACGAGTTAATGGTTGTCCAGCCTCACTATGAATTTGTTTTACTTGCGTCATTACTTCCAATATAAAATCGTATGTCGATTCAAGACAAACATTAAGTGTATTATCATTATAAAACTGCACTGACGAATATTCCGTCTTATCTTCGAAGTCATCAAGCAAGAATTGTGTTGCTTTTTCAGTTTCCTCAAGTGCCTGATACTTATTATATCGAGCAGCCATAGCCTTCATCGCCGCACGTGAATGTCCCGGCATATCTAGTGAAGGAATTACTTGAATATGTCTTGCCGTCGCTGCTTTTAAAATCTCTTGATAATCACTTACACTATAAAAACCATTAATCGATGACTCACTATCTACACCAGCACCTAACTGCGATATCAAACATGTTTGCTCTTGTGTATCGAAACAGCGTTTACTTGATAGCTCAGTAAGTTCAGGTAAACTTGGAATTTCTAGACGCCAACCTTCATCATCCCCAAGGTGTAAATGTAGTTTATTTAACTTATAAGCCGCCATTTGATCTAATAACGTTAGAATAAATTCTTTAGAATGGAAGTTACGTGCAACATCAACCAACATACCTCGAAAAGCATAATGTGGCTCATCATCTACTTCAACAACAGGCAAGGTTTTATGCCCTATGGTATACAAGCTTGCAAGTGACTGTAAGCCATTAAAAACACCATTCTCATCAACACCAATGATACTAATTTCTTTGCTATTAACAGATAGTTTATAGCTACCGATTGCTTTAGTATTATCTGGCTCCACTTTTAATGTAACAGGGTAGCCCTGATTGTTTTGCTTAAGACCTAGCATTGATAAATGCTTTAACGCCGCATCCACTGCCTTAGGGACTACATTTAAATAATCAACATTAATTCCTTCAGCCACATTAACCAAAGTATTGTTTTCATCAAAGCGAACTGATTTAGGTGTTGGTATGATTGCTTGAGAAATTGTCGGCAGCTCTTCCGCTAAATCAGCGACTCCTTGAGCATTACGCTTATATAAACTTTGGCTTGTTAACCATCGTGTGCTATCACCACTGCTGCGTTTAAATTGAGTAATTTCATCGGTAAAAGGTACAATAAAAGGTAATACTTCTAATTTAGTTTCTTGGTCTGTTATCGGTTTAGTACTGGTAATGACTCTAGCTTGTAAACCTAACGACGTAACCAGATAATTTGGTAGCGCATCGGTTTCTGATAGCATCCAGAAATTAGCTCTAAAAGTTACTTTTTTCGTTTCATTAGCTTTAAAGCCTGAAAAATTGTTTAACAAAGTAATTTTATGTAAATCACCATTTATATGCGTAACACTAAACTCATCACTTATCGATGATTGGACCGGAGAAATCTGACTGAAATAGATCGACCATCCTTTAGTATCGATAGGCTCTTTTGCAGTAAAACTTAACTCTACTTCAAAACAGGCGCCATCACTAACATTAGCATCACAATATTGTGTTGGCACATTACTGATCACTCGGTATTTGACGTCAAGATTGTTGGCAATATTATCAATATCGCTTTGTTTAGCGTCGGGTAATGCTTTGGGCACAACAGATTCTATAGTCTGATTTGGTTTTTGGTTACTATTTTCACAACCTAAAAGAAATAAGCTCAATGACAAAGCAACAAATGTTGATAAACGCATCTTTGGTAGTGTTTTTTGATTCATGTTTCTAATCCATAAAATTTGTTTGATGCTCATTACAATGATGTACTAGATAAATACTAACTTACTACTCTACAATAAATGTTCACTATTAGAATAAAGTAACTTAATTCAAATAGTCGACGGCATTTTTTTGCCAAGAGTATGAAAGATAAGTAAACAAAGTAACATCATTAAATAATGAAAAACCCAGCATTTGCTGGGCTTTCGCAATATTAACTAATATTAGCTACTTATTAAAAACGTATGCTAACACCCACTTTATAACGAGCTTCACCTTCAAAACTCCAAGCAGGGTAACCCGCTTTAAATTCATCAGTAACACTAGCATCTAAACTCGCAACACCAATTTGAATACTGTCTTCTTCGGTAATGTTAACCGCTTCAAAAGTAATATCGATATAGTCGGTTGCTGCATAAGAGCCACTAAAATCTAAAGAACCGTAATCTTGATGCTCTCTGTTACCGTAAAAACCAGGTAATTCACGCATCATGTACTCAGAACGCCAGTTATAAGCAATACGTGCAGAGAAGTCATCATTTTCATAAAAACCAACTAAGTTAACAGTATGCTTAGACGAGTCAGAAAAAACACTCACTTCATCAGGGTAGTTTTCACCTGGAGATTCTGCATCGGCATAAGTGTAGTTAACTGAATAACCATAACCATTATCAAAGGCATCTTGAATTTGAACTTCGATCCCTTCAATTGAACCACCAGCACCGTTAACAGACTTACTTACCGTCCAACAGTCACCGTCAGCACCACCACAATTAAGACCGATAGCAGCAGAGTCATTATCAACAATGCCGATTGAGTTATTAAGTGTTTGCTGCGATGAAATAAATGAGCTTACTTCTTTAGTAAAGTAAGTAGCACTTAACATAGCATCATCACTGAAATACCATTCAATACCAATATCAGCTTGGAATGCTTTGAAAGGGCTTAAACTAACGTTACCTGTATTTTGAACTTCATTAGCTGCTATACCATCGTGATAACCAGTTAACGCTTGTGTAGCAAACATATCTGAATAGTTTGGACGAGAGATAACTTGTGCTGCTGATGTACGTAAAATGATATTGTCTGCTAAATCCATTACTACATTAATACTTGGTAATAACTCATTATAACTTGCAGATTCGTTTGTTAAATTAGTATCACGAACACCTGTAGAGCTAAGTGCATAATGATCAGATGAAGCATCTGTTGTAATATAACGTAGACCTAAGTTACCTCGAATACCATCGGTACTAAAATCAGCCATTGCATATATTGCAACATTTTCTTCATCAACTGTTCCGTATCCTGCTCTATCTTCTTCATAACCAGTAATAAAAGACTTAGAGTCACTTAACATAGCTGATAAATTTGGCGCGGGTAGTGTAAAACCTGCACCCGCAGAAATGGTACCTGAATAAAATGCAGAAGCATCTTGTCCTGTAATATCAGGAGCAATAGCGGCAAACGTTTGTTGTTTAACGCTATGATCTGCATAACGGAAACCTGTTTTTATCGAAGAGATAACACCCAGTTCAACAGGGACTTCTAAATCTAAATTTAAATACGTTTCTTCGTCAGAGTTCGGTTGTGTTTTAAGTGCCCAACTTGCCGAGGCTAAATCGCCTTGAAAATCATCAGCAGTAAAACTATTTCTAGCGATATCAATAGCAATCACTTTACCTGTTGCGTCATATGTACCAGCATAATCTTCAGCAGTACCTAACCATGTACCATAGTTTGCTGTTAAATCAGTACCACCTTCAGCTTTGGTAGAACCAACACGACCAGATAGCGTGTAGGCATCCGCTTCATATTTAAAATCAAGATCAACAGTTTCAGAAGTCATGCCTGTTTCACGTGCCCAAGTTTGTGCCCAACCTGAGTCAGCACCGGTACCTGGTCGACGATAAAAAGTACATGCGCCAGCAGCATTTGTTTGCTCACAAGCTGCATCTTTATCATCAGGAAACATGGTAAATACAGAGGTATTAGCATTATCAGCTTCTAAGTCTAATGACATTATATTTAAACCAAACTCTAAATTGTCCGTTGGTCTATATTGAAAAGCTACGTTTACCGCTGTACGTTCACGTTCTTGTTGGAAAGTTGTTGGAACAATTTCTCCCCAACCTAGTAACGACTCTATGCCATTACGTTGATAGTCAGTTTCAGAATAAGAAGCCGCAACTAAAACACCAAATGATTCATCATCATTTTTCCAGCTGTATAAACCAGATAGTTCAGGGTCAAGAGCTTCAGAAACCGTTCCGTAGTCACCTTTAATACTTAAAAAAGCTGTATTTGAGTCTAAATCTAGTGGTTTACGGGTTTTAACGATCACCGTACCACCAATACCACCTTCAACTAAATCAGCTTGAGAGGACTTATAAACTTCTAGACCACCAACAATTTCAGAAGGAAGCATAGAGTAATTGAAACTACGGTCAATCGCTTGTTGATCATACCAACCAGTAGATGCAACTGAGTGGCCATTTAATAAAGTACGTGTTAACTGTGCTGAGGCTCCACGAATAGAGACTTGTTGACCTTGGCCAAACTGACGGGACACTGCTACCCCTGGAATTCGAGCTAAAGACTCACCAACATCGCTATCTGGAAATTTACCAACATCTTCTGCTGATACAACATCAACTACGGCGTCAGAAAAACGTTTACCGTTTAATGATGCTTTTAATGAACCACGAATACCAGTTACTTTAATTACTTCCATTTCTTTATCTGTAACTTCTTCTGCAGCCATTACCATTGGTGCAGTACCACTAGCTAAGATTAAAGCGATTGAACTAGCTAACACGCCTTTTTTAAATATTTTAGATGACATAGATTTCCCTTACTCATTTTTGTTTTATTTAATTAATTTCAATTTTCTTGTATCAGCGAACTATTGATAAATTTCACAAGCTTATCTGAAATAAACTATATCGAAGCTCTCTATCTTTTTAATACAGTAATATAAATATTTTATTTTCATATTACGACAGCGCTGTCATAAATCATGACAACGCTGTCATAAGGCGACTAAAACCATAACGCTTATTTTTAAATTTAGCTAGTCAAATTCTAAAAATAATTTAATTTAAAATGTATTTTTTTCTTAAGTGATTGAAATAAAGTAATTTAAATTTTGCTTTAATGTAGCTAAATTCAACTTTTAATTATCATAAATACGTCATAATTTTAACACAGAGTGAAATTTATCGTTAAATTATATGATTTGAATAAAAATAATAGCGCAATTTACCAATAAAAAAGGCGAACAAAATTGTTCGCCTTTCATAAAAATTTAATACGTGTTATTGATAATAAGCTTTTGGCATATTACCTTTTTCAGTATAACGATCACGTAAAGCATCTTGACGTGATTGAGTGGAAACAGGTTTACCATTAATCCACATAAAATCTACTTTGGTGCTTAACTCCAAAGGATCACCACTCCATAATACTAAATCAGCATTTTTTCCTACTTCGATACGACCTGAGTTAAGTTTAAATACATCAGCTACATTAGCCGTAAGCGAAGCAATAGCATCAGCTTTTGGTAAGCCATTAGCAACGGCAATACCAGCATCAAAGCGTAATTGATTAATATTATGACTTTCACCTTTAGGTGCTAAAATAATCTTAACGCCTGCTTTAGCTAATATTCCCATGTTAGCTAAAGAAACGTGCAATGAGTCAAAACTACTCGGTAAATTATCAATTGAGCTTAAAATAACCGGTACGTCCGCTGCTGCTATTTCTTTGGCAACAAGTACAGCATCACTCGCACCAACCAACACTAAATCAATACCATATTTTTTCTTCAAGGTAAGTAAAGCTAGTAAGTCAGTTGCTCTGTCAGCATAAGCTAATAATGGCTTTTCTCCCGCCAATAAAGCATTAACAACTAATTCATCACGGTTTGGCTCTTTCGCTTCTTTTTTCTCTTTCGCTGTTTGATTTTTTTGCTTCGCTAACGCTTTTTTAGCATCAGCAAACTTATAATCTAGCGCTTGTAACTTTTGTGCTCTAGAGCCTTTCCTTTCTGAGCCTAAATAAATAATAACAGCATTTTGCTTTTCAATAATACTCGAAAAATCACCCGATAAGTTAACAGCAAATGTTTGACCTGCAAACAGACCTTCTCCGCCAACGGGTGTCGATATATTGCTCGTGATCCCACCTTTACGGGTATAAGGAATTAAAGTTGATTTAGGGTTGAATGCTAAGCTAGCGTCAAAGGTGATATCTGCCTTTTCATCCCTACCATCACGTGTTCTTGATACAGCGCCAACTTCAACTAAGCCTAAAGAATTCATGGTTCCAATAAAACCTGGGGTTAATACTCTTCCCTTGGCGTCAATGACTTCATCTGCTGCAATATTTTCAGGCCTATTCTCATTTTCATAAACTTGAGTAATGACTCCTTCATCAATAATAACAGTGGCTTGCTCTAAAATTCCTTGGCTTGCTACCGTATGAACAGTGGCATTAGTAATAGCCGTGATTTTAGCATTTACTGCAGTACTCGTTAACGCTAATACGGTAAGAGATGCTGTTACTAATGAACGTAAAATAAATGTTTGTTTTTTTTGTTGAATATTTTTCATTAGTTATCCCCTACTCTTGCCCTAAAAGAAAATCACTTTTCGCTTGATATTTTTCATCGAAACGATCGTACACTTTTGCGCCATCAACAAAAACTTGTTCAGCACGTGCATAAACACTAAAGGGATTAGTATTCCATAAAACTACATCTGCATTTTTGCCGACTTCTAAGCTACCGGTTTTATCATTAATACCTAACGATTTTGCTGCATTAGCTGTAATCCATTTAATTGCATCTTCTTCTTTTAGATTAAAACCATTATCAATAGCACGATATAACACCTTGCCGGCTTCTTGGTTTAATCGTTGAATTGTCGTTTCAGAATCCGAATGAACAATAGCGCATGAATTTTTCACAGCATCAACAATTGCTACGTTTTCATCAACCATATCATAGGCTTCCATTTTAAAGCCCCACCAGTCAGGCCACATGGCAACACAATTTCCATTTTCAGCTAACTCGTCTGCAATTTTGTAAGCTTCTACCGCATGATGAAAAGTACCAGAGTCATAGTTAAACTCTTTAGCTATGTCGACCATTACAGCCATTTCTTCTGCTTTATAACAATGATTATGCACAAGAATTTCACCGTCAAGTACGCCCATTAAAGTATCTAATTCTAGGTTTCTTTTCGGCGCTTCAGGATTTTTACCTGCGTCATAATCACTATTATATTTAGCCCATGCGCGTTTATATTCAGTTGCTTCAGCCCAAGCTGCTCGATAACCAGCAACATTTCCCATACGCGTTGAAGGCATTTGCTTTCTGCTACCATAAACACGCTTAGGATTTTCTCCGCACGCCATTTTCAAACCGTAAGGAGCATCAGCAAACTTCATCGCTTGCATAGTATGGCCAGGAACATTTCGTAGAGTTACGCCACGGCCACCAAATAAATTGGCTGAGCCAGGTAAAATTTGTAATGTAGTTATGCCACCTTCTCTAGCTGCTTCAAAACCAGGATCTTGTGGCCAAACACTATGTTCAGCCCAAACCTCAGAGGTATTAGGCGAGGTCATTTCATTACCATCAGAGTGTGATTCAACACTAGGGCTTGGGTATACACCTAAATGAGAATGCACATCAATAATACCTGGGGTTATCCATTTACCTTGCGCGTCAATAACTTCTACATTGGTTGCCGTTAAATCAACACCAACTTGTTTAATTTTACCATCAATAATAAGAACATCTGCATTATCCATACGTTCACCAATACCATTTAATACAGTGGCATTAGTAAATAAGGTGTTTTGTTGTGGTAATACTTTGTATGTGCTTGGGAATGGGTTTTTATTTATCGTGACTTTATCATCTTGTTTTTCGTTGGGTGAACACGCAGTCAAAGTAAGTGACACTGCGGTCAAAGCTAAACTCAGCTTAAAAGGTATTTTTTTCATGTTTATTCCTTTAGGTAAATAACAGCTATTATTATTTTTCATGGCTATTCAAGTAGTATCGAAAAGTTTTTCCTAGCTAAAATATATAAGAAAATTATTTTTTACTTTGATATTAAACAACCCGATCTGGGGTTAAATAGAATAGTTTAGACCTAAAAAGAATATTATGTTTGACCAGTAACGACAAGCCCTTAGCGCTATAAGTAGCGTGTTTGAGACAGAATTACGACCAATGGTATAAAAATTGAGATAGTTTACTGAGGAGCATTCTTAATATTTAATGAATCAATATTTAAATGGATCAATAAAACCTAGGTAAAACTAAGTCAGTTAAACTTAGTTAAACGTCGATAAGAATAACCGTTTGATTTTTTTATATCTAAATAACAGTAACATAATTGCCATAGCAAAATAGAACAAAGGCGATGTTAATTCTGACTTAACCGACCAGTAAAAATGGATTGCTACCAATAAAATGATGATATAGCTCACATTATGTAGCTGTTGCCATGATTTACCCATTTTACGTTTTAACTTATTTATAGATGTAATACTTAACGCGGTTAATAAAAAGAAAGCCGCCATACCAATGGTAATATATGGACGTTTCCATACTTCACTAATAAATAATGCGCCATCAAATTGTATTTCAAAAGATAAAAAGTTAACTAAGTGGAATAAAGCATAAGTATAAGCATAAAGCCCAAGTAAGCGTCTAACGTTCAACAAATAACCTTGTTTAGTTAATTGAGCGATTGGCGTAACACTTAACGTTATTAACAATAAATTAAACGCTCCTATACCAGTAAAATGAATAACACTTTCAACTGGATCTGCCCCTAATTTATCATTAAAAGCTAAAAAATATAAATTAACTAATGGTATCAAAGCACCTAAGTGAATAAGTACTTTTAATAAAAACACTTTAGTATCATTTTTCATATTATCTAGACAGCTTATGTTTGTAGAAAGACATCATTTACATTAAAAGTTTTTTGATAAATCCATACCTTTATAAAGATCAGCAACTTCTTCGCCATAACCATTAAAAGGTAGTGTTGCAACACGATTACGCGAAAAAAGTCCTCCCGTTGTTATACTACGTTCACTCGCTTGGCTCCACCTTGGGTGATCATGATTAGGGTTAACATTAGCGTAAAAACCATATTCTTTTGGTGCCAGTTTATTCCATGTGGTTGGCGGCTTATGCTCAAGTAATTTAATGCCAACAATTGATTTAATACTTTTAAACCCATACTTCCACGGAACAACCAAACGAATAGGTGCACCATTTTGCGGAGGCAGTGTTTTACCATATAAGCCTACGCTCATTAACGTTAAGGCATTCATCGCTTCATCTATACGTAAAGCTTCTACATAAGGGAAAATAAGACCACCACCTAAACGTCTGTCGGCTTGCCCAGGCATCTGTTTAGGGTCATACAACGTTTCAAAAGCCACATACTTAGCACGAGAATTAGGCGCTACTTTTTTAAGTAAATCAGCTAAAGAAAAACCAATCCAAGGAATAACCATTGACCAGGCTTCAACACAACGCAAACGGTAAATACGTTCTTCTAAAGGAAACATGTTAGTTAAGTTGTCATAATCAAGCGTTATTGGATTATCACATTCGCCTGATATTTTTAACTGCCAAGGGGCAACATCAAAGCCTTGTGATAGCGCTAAAGGTTGATCCTTTTGAGCGCCAAATTCATAAAAATTATTATGTGAAATCACCTTATTTTCAGGTGTTCTAAGCAGGTGCTCATTTGTTGAGTCTTTACTGAAATTAAGCGCTTTGGTTTGAAACTTCACCTTCTCTTTATCATCATCTGAAAAAAAGCCCGCTTGCGCTGTAGAGGTAATGGCAGAGCTCATTACTGCACTCGCACCTAGAAACCCCATTTTTTTCAATAAACTTCGACGTTCAAGATATACCGATTCATCGGTAACGTTGCAATCTTTAAGGGTATTTTTTGTCGGGATATTAATCAGCATATCAGTATCTAATGGTTCATATTAAAGCACATGAAATAGTAGACACTGATATAGCAGAAATAATTTCAATTATCTCGATTACTGACTAAATTTTTAAACAATCATTTACTGCTTAAACTGAGAGATATTATTATTAAAAGAAAAACTATGCTGTTTTTACTAACTGTTGTAAATGCGTAATGACATCACTTGATTCATAAAGCCACTGTACTTCACCATTATTTTTCTCAATACGCAAACAAGGCACAGTACGTTTGCCCCCCTCACGAATAAGCTCTTCGCGGTAATCATTTTTTTGGTTAATGTTACGCAATTCTATATTCAAACCTTCACGCTTAATTGTACGGCGTACTTTTACACAAAAAGGACAACTAGGTAGTTGGTACAAACTTAAATTTTTAGTATTCTCATCAACTTTTTTCTGTTCTTCAACGGTTCTTTTTGGTGATTTTGGTGAAAAAATAAAGTTTAGTAATAAAATAAGGCGACCAATTGGCCAGCGTATGAGCGACATAATCATAGTATTGTTTCTATAGTAAAGTGTGTATTAAAACTTTTATTTAAAAAGTGCGTTAAAACATCTAATTTGATCATTAAACCAAATTCGGTGAAGGTGAAATAGTTTAGCATGAACCATCTTTGTTAGCCCATACATAACCCGAGAAGAATATTGCTTAAATGTTACTGAATATCTTGGCTTTGATCATATTGAGTCAGTTTATTAAATTTAATCATGGCGCGTAGCTCTGTTATATATTCCATCCCGCGCTCAGAATAACGACTTAAACCTTCAGCTAAAACAAGCCCTGTTATCGGCTGCTTGTCAGCTCTTTGTTGTGCCCGTATATTTCGTAATGACTGATATGCAGGATGGCTATTTAAATTATTCATATAGCTTTCAAGTGACTGTTGAGGTGAGTCAAAAGCAGCAACTTCATGGCTCTTACCAGAGTCTCTTTTATTAGGAATAAGTCCACAACCTTTTTCAAAACACCATTGACCAAAAAAATTATTACCGAGTTGAGCAAACCTTGAGGTTCCCCACGCACTTTCATTAGCTGCTTGTGCTAAGACAAGTGATGGCGGTAATACATCAACACGCTTAAGTAGTTTTTGCCAAAAAATATCATCGTCAATAGTGGCGTCTGTGACTCTGTACTGAATTGCTATATCGGCAATTTTTCGCTTATCCCACCAACTGATATTATTTCTATTTTCTGACCATAAAAGTAACTGTTTTCTCGTCTTTTTTATGTTTATATTCTTTTCATCAATAAGCGGAATAAAGTAATTAAAAAAAGCGGACTTTCTCTCCGTACCGGCAGCGTATTCTTCAAAGTTAGGTCGCTTTGGTTCGTGTGAATAAAGGGTGATAACGAGTGTAAGCAATAAAACTAATACGGCTAATAAAATTGATATTCGTTTATTATCGAATGCTTTATTCATATAACTTCCTTAATTAAATGAGTTTTAGGGCCATTTATTCGTTACGTTAACTTATTGAAAATCTTTATTGAGTACCTTATTTATGTGCATTTATACTTAGGTACGTTTATGCTTAGCTCCGCTTACTTTTAGGTATATAATTCAAAATAGAAACGGGAACGACTTTTTTGACATCAAAGCCTTCAAATTCTTTCCGATTAATCACATGGCCTAGCCTACTTTCAATAGCACATAAGTTTCTAAAGTTATCTTTGGAAACAAAAGATACTGCTTCTCCAGATGCTCCAGCTCGACCTGTTCTACCTATTCGATGAATATAATCATCAACATTGTCAGGCAGATCATAATTCACTACACGCTCAAGTGCGCCAATATCAAGACCACGTGCAGCAATGCCTGTTGCAACTAAGTATTTAATTTTCCCTGATTTAAAATCATGCCATATTTGTTCACGAACGGCTTGTGTTCTTCCACTATGGATAGCTTCTGCTTTTATGTCACGTTTTTCTAACTGACTTACCAATTTAGCAGCCCCATGTTTTGTTTCAATAAAAATAAGCGCCTGCTGCCATTGCAAACTTTTTATTAAATGACTTAATAATGCCGATTTATTACCTTTATCGGTAGTTACCAACCATTGCGCTATTTGGGGCTTTGAAGCACTGTTTTGAGCGATACAGATTTCTACCGGGTGATTAATAGTTCTTTTAGCTAAGGCACGTACTTCATCTGAAATAGTAGCAGAAAACAATAAATTTTGACGTTGTGTAGGTAAGCGCTCAATAATTTTATTAATGTCATCAATAAACCCCATATCAAGCATTCTATCAGCTTCATCTAATACTAACATTTCAAGCTCATCAAAATGTAAAGCACGTTGATGTGTCATATCTAATAATCGGCCAGGTGTCGCAACAATAATATCAACTCCCCATATTAGTCGTTGCTTTTGTGGTACGGCATCAACACCACCATACATAGCCATAGAACTTAACGTTAAATATTTACTATATGAGCTAATACTTGCTTCAACTTGCACCGCTAATTCACGTGTAGGAACCAATATAAGTGCACGTATACGTTTGCCACGCAACTTACGATCTGTATTTATTTTTTTTGTATGTAACTGCTCTAAAAGAGGCAAAACAAAGCTCGCAGTTTTACCTGTACCTGTTTGCGCGCCAGCAATAAGGTCTTTACCAGACAAGACAACTGGTATTGCTTGCTTTTGAATATCAGTAGGCTCTGTATAAGCTAAATCAGCAACAGCTTTTAAAATGGGTTCAGATAATCCAAGGGTTGAAAATGACATGTAGATCCAGAAGAGTAAACTGTGTTAATTAGAATAAATAAAGCGACTACAACGTAAAGTCGCTTATTAAAGAGAGGTTAGCAAACTATTGTTGTGCTTGTATTTTTAACCCATTTAGAAAAGTTGAAAGTACATCATCACTGCAGTCTCTGTAGTGCTTATGGTTTACATTTCTAAAAAAAGCACTTAGCTCATATTTACCTAAGCTTAAACCGGCTAATTCAAGAATATTAATAACATCATCAGCCTTAAGTCCAAAGGCTATTTTTAGCTTATTAAAAATAGCATTATTTGTTAATACTTGCTCAGCTTGACGTTGAGGCGTATCGTCCTTAGCACCTCTTTTCTCAGTGATTAAACCATTTAAAAAGCTTGCTAATTCGCTATCAGAGAGTACTTGATAAGCACTGTCATTTTTCTCTTTGAAAAAATCGGCTAACTGTTCTTGGGTAATAACACATTCCCCTAGCGCAAATACGACAAGTATTTTTTCATCATTAAAATTTAAAATCGTACTGATACGACGAAGAAGGTCATTATTTATCATTAATTTGCCCAGAGCTGTAAAAATAGTGAAAGTGCTTATAGTATAACGGCTATCAACCTATAAGCGCTATCACATTCATACAATATGCTCGATTACATTACTTAAGCTTTTGCTAACGCTTGTTCAATATCGGCAATAATATCGTCAATATGTTCAATACCCACAGATATTCTAACAAGATCTTCAGAAACCCCCGCAGATTTAAGCTCTTTGGCATTTAACTGTCGATGTGTCGTCGATGCAGGGTGACACGCAAGTGATTTTGCATCACCAATGTTGACTAAGCGTAAAATCATACCAAGAGCATCGATAAATCGCCCACCAGCTTCACTACCACCTTTAATACCAAAACTTAAGATACCTGACGCTTGACCATTAGTGACAGTTTGGCAAAGTGCATTATAAGGACTTTCAGGTAAAGCAGCATAATTAACCCAATTTACTTTTTCATGGTTGCTCAGATATTTAGCGACCTTAAGTGCATTTTCACAATGGCGCTCCATGCGTAAACATAAAGTTTCGAGACCTTGCATGATCAAAAATGAACTATGTGGTGATAAAGCAGCACCTGTATTTCTAAGTGGTACTACACGACAACGACCAATATAAGCTGCTGCGCCTAATGCTTCAGTATAAACAACATCATGGTATGAAGGATCTGGTTCATTTAACATTGGAAACCTATTTTTGTTTGCAACCCAATCAAATTTTCCTGAGTCAACAATAATGCCGCCAATAGTTGTACCGTGACCACCAATATATTTAGTTAATGAGTGAACAACAATATCCGCACCATGCTCAAACGGACGACACAAAGCTGGACTTGCAACGGTATTATCAACAATTAACGGCACACCATGTTTGTGTGCAATTTTAGCGAGTCCTTCAAGATCGATAATATTACCCGCTGGGTTACCAATAGATTCACAAAAAACGGCTTTTGTATTCTCATCAATTAAGTTATCAAATGAAGCTAAATCATCACCTGAAGCAAACTTTACTTCTATGCCTTGTCTTGGCAAGGTATGTGCGAATAAATTATAAGTACCACCATAAAGCTGACTAGTACTGATAATATTATCACCTGCTGATGTAATAGCTTGAATAGCATAGGTAATTGCCGACATACCCGAAGCAACAGCTAACCCTGCAATACCACCTTCCATTTGAGACACGCGTTGTTCCAATACATCCGTTGTTGGATTCATAATACGCGTATATATATTACCTGGAACTTTTAAGTCAAATAAATCAGCACCGTGTTGTGTGCTATCAAAAGTATAAGAAGTTGTTTGATATATAGGTGTTGTTGCAGCCTTGGTTGTGGCTTCAGAGTCATATCCATGGTGCAGTGCTAAAGAGGCTAGTTTCATAAAATTCCCTAATTGATGTTATTATAATTGAAGTTAATCTATCTTAATGCACGTAAAATTTAAATAGAAACTCATATCTATTAACCATAAGATATATGAATAGTCACTCTGAACTTGACTCAGGATCCTATGCACATACAGATAAACTCAGGAGATTCCGTATTATGTAACCTACGAAATGACAAGCACAATGACCTACGTAGCGATGAGTAAGAGAATAACGAAAGTAATGCGCTACCCAGTATCAGATATTAACCAAAAACAACAGTCTCATCATTATCTAGCCATAGCGGATACTTAAACATAACTTTTGAAAACATCGGACTTTGTAAATAATGGTTAAGCCATTGTCGGATTTTGGGATAAGGCGCTTGTAAATACCATTGACGCTCTACTCTGGCAAACTGCCGTATAAAAGGTAACAACGCGATATCTGCTAAACTCTCTTTATCAGACATAATAAATGCATGACAATTTAACCGCTCTTCTATCATTTTTAGGTGATTTTCACAGGCATATCGGCATTCAGTAATATTATCTTCGTGATACCGTTTAGCGCATCGATATGCTTCGAGCTTCGTCTTAAATTCCTGATCGAAAATAGCAATTAACCTAAGCATTTCGTCCAGCTTATTCGTACCTGTATTAACTTGTTGGTTATGCAAAAGATCGTCAGGATCACTCTGCTTTAAAGCCCACAACATAATATCTAAACTTTCATCGATTACGGTTGGTACTTTTTTATCTAACACCAAAACAGGCACAGTACCTTTAGGCGATACTAGGAGCATTTCATCGGGTTTATTACTTAACACAATATCGCGTAATTCAATAGGTTGCTTGGATTTAAATACGGCTATTCTGGCTCGCATAGCATACGGACAGTTTCTAAGGGAATAAAGTATAGGAAGGTTATTCATTACGGATATATTATCTGTTGTCATTTTATTTATGTAATAGATACTACGTTGGCTTATGTTTATTAACTAATATACCAATTACATATTTTAATTGTGTTATTATTTTACTCAATAAAATGCTACGCACATTAATCAATAATGCTAGCTAACAGCTATTTAAAGCCAGCTATTTAAAGCATAATCCACATTATTCCACCTACTTTGAATAATGATTGTTAGTCAATAATAAAAGTAACACTCCATAAACATAAAAGCTCTATTTTCTCTAATAAATATACCTAAGTAATTAAATAGCTCAATACTATCAATAAGTATAGTAATATCAAATATATAACTTATTATCACTCACATTCAAAATTTAAATTGAGATAACTTTATAATATTTTATCTTTCAAGACACGCCTAATGATAAGCACAAATAAAAAGATTAAAAATCAACCAGTTAACTTAAGTTTATTTTTATTTCATTCAAAATAAAAATATACAATCATTTGAATTAATATAAAATATGCTTAGAAAATAGTAATAATTTATTAGGTTGAAAAGAAAACTCTAGGAGAGAACATGACACTGACCATTAAGAACAAACTTATACTTATTGGAGGGATTGTAGTTATAGGTTTGGCTATTTTATTTACTCTTGGAGTTGTCAATAGTAACAAAATTCTTGAATTACAAAACATGAGAGCGGCATTAAAAGATGTTCAAATTTCAATGTTGCAACTTAGGCGCGCTGAAAAAGATTTTTTATTACGTAAAGATATTAAATATAAAGAAGTGTACTCTAAGACTAGCCAAGAGCTACTTGATAAAGTCACTAAATTAAAAAGTGATTTAAAATCCCTAAACATACCTCTTGATAAAATAAATAGCATAGAACGTGAGCTACAAAAATATCAAACGGCTTATAATAAACTTGTTAATGCTTGGATAAAAAAAGGGTTAGATAAAGATTCTGGTCACTATGGTGCATTACGCTCAGCTACTCATGACATTGAAGAAAACATGATCACCATTAATGACTTATCATCTCAAGTATTATTACTTACATTAAGACGACATGAAAAAGATTTCATGTTACGAGGTGATGACAAGTATATAGAAGAAATAAAAATAACAGCTGCACAACTTAAAAACCAATTACATTCAACTAAAACAAAAGAGCTTTTAGATATCTACCTGAATGAAATAGATGCTTTTTTCATAATTAACCAAGAAATAGGTTTAACACCTAAATTAGGTATTCAAGGTGAGATGAGAAATGCTGTTCATGAAGTTGAAGTTGATCTAAAACTAGCTGTGTCATTAATATCTAAGCATATAAAAGAAGGAATTGATAGCGCATCGCTACAATCGTCAATGGTTACGTTGATTTTATCAATTATCATTATTACTATAATTTTCTTTATTGCTAGACAAATAATTACGCCGCTGAATAATTTCTCTCAACACATTATTAGTATACGTAGTGCTAATGATTTATCACAACGAATTCATGAGCCAAATGATGAAATAGGCCTTGTTGCTAGAGAATTTAATGGTTTTATGGATCACTTTCAACGTTTGATTATTAATATTAATTCCATTGTTGCTTCGCTGAGAGAATCAACTCAAGTAGTTTCCAATAGCGTACTCAAAACTACGGATGGTTTAATGAATCAAGCAATAGAAAGCGATATGGTGGCGACAGCAATTACTGAAATGGGTTCAGCTGCAAATGAAATAGCAAATAATGCCCATGATACCAAGAACAAAACAGATCAAGCTGTGGCTAATGCAAGCATAGGCCAGAATCGGCTCGACAGTACCATTACGAATATCAATCAATTATCAGAAGAGCTGGTTACTGCAGGTCAGCGTGTAAACTTCTTACAAGAAAAAAGTAATGGGATTACATCTGTACTTGAAGTAATTAAAAGCATTGCAGACCAAACTAATTTACTTTCATTAAATGCTGCTATTGAAGCCGCTCGTGCAGGTGAACAAGGCCGAGGTTTTGCGGTTGTTGCTGATGAAGTAAGAACACTCGCTGTCAGAACACAAAACTCAACAACCGAAATTAGTAATATCATAGACGAACTACAATCTACCACTATTGATATTGTTAATACCGTTAACCAATGTAAAGATCAGGGACTTGAGAGTGCATCTCAGGCTAAAGAAACTGAAAATATACTAAATGAAATAATTTCTGATGTAAATCATATCGCTGATATGACAGTGGAAGTAGCAACTGCTGTTGAAGAACAGTCAGGAGTAATTCAAGAAGTTGACAGAAATATTATTCGAATTCGTGATATTGGCGAACAAGTATCACAAGATTCACAAGAAAATTCAAAAGCTAGTGCGCAAGTAGCGAAACTAGCACAAACTTTACACCAAGAAGCTAAAGTATTTACGATTTAATACACTAACTAAGATAGAGTCAGAAAATTTATTTATTCTGACTCTATCTTAGTTATATGCAATCTAGTAACTAACTTTATTAGTTTATAATTCTTACGATTTTATTTTACCTTCCTTTAAATATAACCGATTGAAAGTTTTTTATATTTAAAGGTATAGACTTTAAACATGAGCATTTATAACGTAACCACTTGAAAAAACATTTAGAGATTTTATGCATTTATTAAAACGAGTTGTTCATCATGCTATTGAAGAACAAAACTTAACACCTGATCACCCTAAAAGCTTTACTCGAATTGCCACCAGAGCAATAGTCATAAAAGACAAAAAAATATTATTAATGTTTACTGAGCGTTATAACGATTACTCATTACCTGGTGGCGGTGTTGACCAAGGTGAAGCTTTAATTGATGGTTTAAAGAGAGAGTTAAGTGAAGAAACCGGTGCATTAGAGATAAACAACATAAACCCTTTTGGCTTATACGAAGAGTATCGCCCACATAATAGCCAAAAACACTTTCCAAACTGTACTATTATGCATATGCTTTCATATTGTTATGTCTGTGAGATAGCAGACCAATTAGGCGAAAATAAATTAGAAGATTATGAAGTAAATAATGGTATGCAAGTACGCTGGGTTTCAATAGATGAAGCTATTAAGCATAATAAAGAGACCATGAAAAATGATGAAAAGCAAGGGCTATCTATTCAGCGTGAAACGTATTTATTGCAAAAAATTAAAGCCCAAATTATTAATAGTAAACCTGATGCTTAATAGCAATCACAAATAGAACTAACGACTCTAAACATATTGTTTACCTATTTATTGAGATAAGTAACTAATAAAGTTTTGAGTTATATTTACTTAAGCACTAATAAGCTTGAAAAAATCAATATATATAGCATACTTACTCAATTAAATAATTTATTAAGAACTCACGCCTTGACCTATTTTTATTTAAAATCATATTTCACAAAGCTTATTGTGATTGTGGTTCTAGCCTCTATTGCTTTTCAGTCTCTTGCTAGTGAGCCAATTCTACCTATTTTAAAAGAAAAGCATCTCAACAATAAAAAATTTGAACTCGGTAAATTATTATTTGTAGATACAAGGTTATCCAAGAATCAGGATAGGTCTTGCCATTCCTGTCATAACTTAGCATTAGGTGGAGCTGATGGTTTAAAAAAGCCTGTTAATCTAGCGTTTAATTCTCCTACCATTTTAAATGTCAGTAAAAATTATTATATTGGATGGAAAGGTGAATATAGCCAATTAAAACCTCAACTAGAAATGATACTTCAAAAGCCTGATGTAATGGGTACAGATTGGGCATTTGTAATACCTGCATTTAAAAAAGATCAGTTATATTCAAAACTATTCTCCTCTATTTATAACAACGGTATTTCAAAAGAAAATATTATCGATGCCATTTTATACTATGAAAGCAACTTAATTTTTCCTTCAAAGTTTGATGAATTTCTTTTAGGTGATAATGATGCAATAAGCTTATCAGCCAAACAAGGCTATAATAACTTTAAAGATTATGGCTGTGCATCGTGTCATCAAGGAGCCAACGTTGGCGGAAATATTTTTCAAGAACTTGGCGTAGTTCTTCCTTACAAAGGTATTATTGGTCAATACAAAACGGAGAAATTACGTGTTCCTTCATTGAGAAATGTTGCAAAAACAGCTCCTTACTTTAGCGATGGTACGGTTAAATCACTAAAAAAAGCAATTGAAATAATGGCCAAGCATCAACTTGGGCAAAAACTAACAGATACAGAAATTGATCAAATTGCTGATTTTTTAAAGTCACTCGATAGTATTATGGAGTGATATGCATGAAAAAAACTAAATTAATATTTGTCCTCATTATTTTATCTTTTTCTCTTATCTTAGCTATTTACGGTGCTTACCATCGATATAGTAATCTCAAAAACACTATGGAAATACAAGATAGCATTCTTCAATTAGTAGAATTAAAGTCTGCTAATGCTGAGTGGGATATCGAATTGAATAGAATTCACAGTGATAACATTCCTCACTTTGATTTAGTCAACAGTGCCGCGGTAAAGTATGAAAAAGAAATGATGCTATTTCTAAATAAAACCGCCAATTTTAAAAAATCAATTCAAGAATCTACAGCCGACCTAGTTGTTTTATCATCGATGAAAAAACAGAGTATGAACGACTACTTATCAGAAGTTGCGGTTACTAGAAATTCTTTAAAATTTTTAGATACTTTATTGTTTTTTCTACATTCTCAATATCAAAATGACGAAAATATTCTTAAATATCTTACTTACGCACAACACCGGCTAACAACACTTATTGCATCAAATCAAAACATTCATCTTAAAGAACAAAAAAAGCCTGCTGAATGCCAGCAGTGCAGTTTGGAGCAAAACGAGGCTATTTTCAAAGTTAACCAACATTTAGAGCTTTTAAAAGAGCAAGTGTTATTATCTCACAAAGCTAGAGAAGCTTTTTATAATCCTGAATATGAAGCTCTATCAACAAACCTCTTTGATGAGTTATCGTCTATCTATGTAGAAGCAGACATGGTTCATCAAACCATTCAAACTAAAGTGCTCATGTTTACGGCTATATTGGTAATAATAATAGTTATACTCTTAATACTATTATATTGGTTATATCGGACCATAGACGGACACCGAACTACTGGTATTACAGACCCTCTCACAGGTCTGTATAACCGAAAAAAACTATTTGAAAATTTAAAAAGTTTGATACCTTCACATAAAAAATCAAATAGTAAATTAGCATTACTTTTCATTGATTTAGATGGCTTTAAAGGTGTCAATGACACTCATGGTCATGACATAGGCGACAAACTACTACAATTATTATCGGAACGATTAACAAGTAGCGTAAGAAAACAAGATTCTATTTACCGAATAGGTGGTGATGAGTTTATAATCCTTGTACAAGAATTAAATAGGTTAGAAGATGCAGAGTCTATAGCACAAAGTATCCTAACGAAATGTAATAAACCCTATTTACTAGATAAGAACAACTGTAACGTAACACTGAGCATTGGTGTTAGCCTATTCCCTGACCATACTGAAAATCCAAATGAACTACTTAAATATGCTGATGAAGCCATGTATGATTCAAAAAGAAATGGCAAAGGTATAGTAACAACCTGGTGTCGTAAGCGTTGTTAAAATAAAGTGCTTTAAGTAAAACATCTTAAGCTAAAACGAATATCAATTACAATTAAGCTTCATTTATAAAAAAAGGCTGTTGTTAAACATAACAACAGCCTTTTTAATATCATATTTATTCATTGATTAGTTCGCGTTAAATGCAGTGATGAATTTTTTTATACGCTCGGCATTGGCACCCAGATCAGTACCACCAACACGAGAGATTGAACGTAAATCAACCTTACTCCCCATATCAGTCAATTGAACACGGATAGCAACGTCGTCTTTAAACGCCCACAATAAGGTAGTATCTACCGCTTCAATCATGCCTCTATCTTTATCCTTAGCGACTACTTCCCAGCCTAAGTTCATTGCAGTATCAACAGCTTTAGTGAATGCCTGTTCTACACTAAGATCGGATAAAATAGATTGTAATTCAGGGTAAGCAGCTTGCTGCAACAGTGCAAGTTTCTCACGGTCGTAATCTAGAGGATTACTTTTTTCACCACGTAATGCAATAATCACATCAAATGCAGGTAAGTTAACTGTGTCGGTACTTACTTGATGCAAGAATGGTAAAGATTTAGCTTTAGCTGCTTGCATTGATAAACCTATTACCGGCATTGCTAATAATAAAGCAACAACTACGCAGGTTTTAGCAACATCTTTTTGTTTTTTAAACAAAGCGAATACTCCAACTAATACCGCGATTAAAAATACCGCAATACTTACATAACCGGTATATTTGATTATTTGAAAAGAGACACCCATTGACCAAAGCTGTAAGCGATATGCAATAACTGCAATAGGAAAACCGAGTAATAGAGGGATTGCCGCGACTTTACAAAATTTTGAGATGGTATTAATAACCATTATACTTCCTTAATCTAGCTGTTGGGTCTATCCAAGTAGTTAACACTTATTTATTAAGCAGAAGCTAAAATTTACAAGTATATTGTTGAATAGGTATTAATTAGAAAAGCCACTATCGATTCTGGCTTATGTGAACTATTTAAACGTATTTATTACAGAAGTGCTATTTATATTGGTGGGATTTTGTATTTATTAACAACTATTTTCAAGTTATTACATTGTATTAACTAAGATATCATTATAAAAGTGAGGAGCTATAACTCCTCACTTCACTCAACTTAAAGGACTACTATAGCTTAGCTAGGACTATGCTCGAGTTCGAATTGACGTAGTTGATTCAATTTATGATTTGTAAGCTTTATTTACCTAACAAGGTGAAAATCTTATTCGCAATATCAATATTATTATTTAGCCCTATAAATTCTTCACTATGTGACCCAAAAGCAAATACAGGAACATCTATCGCGGTATGTGCTGAAGAAGTCCATCCCGTATTCGTTCTCTGATCCGCTATATGCTTTATTGCTTTATATAGCTCTTTATTAACTTTGCTCGCATCTTTATCTTTATACGGGTTACCCATATCTTCTGCTTCTTCAAATCCACCCTCTTTAACCGTACGTAAAGCAGTTAATTCTTCATCAGTAAGATCAAAATTAAACAATAAACGCGTAGACTCTGGCGTTATCGCTGCTTCTGTTAATTTATCAGCGATAAATTTAGGTGTATGCTTCATTATTCTTAACGTTTCAGGCTTCCATTCATAAATGCCATTCGCGCCTATTGTTAGTCCCCCTGTACTATGATCTGCAGTCACCACTACTAAAGTATCAGGATTATTCTTAACATATTGTTCAAAATATTCTAATGCTTTCGCTAAATCATCCATTTCTCCCATAGCAGCAACGATATCATTGTTATGTCCGCCCCAGTCAACCTGGCTAGCTTCTACAAGCAAGAAAAAGCCATTTTCGTTATCTAATTGGTTAATAGCTGCTTTTGTCATTACAGACAAACGATATGGAATTTCATCATCAAGTGCCCAAGGTAAACCAACATCAGCAAACAAACCGATTACAGGTTGATTTGGTGTAATAGTCTCTAATTGTTGGTACTTATCAATATATTGAAATCCTGAGCTTTTAAATTCATTTACTAATTGTCGATCATCCCGTAAAAAGTATTTCCAGCCTCCACCTAACATCACATCCATTTTAAAAAGCCCATTTAACTTTTCATCAAAATAGCTGTCTGCAATTTCATTATAATTTTGTCGACTCTCATTATGAGATAAATAACTTGCTGGTGTCGCGTGATTTATCTGACTTGTCACAACAACGCCAGTTTTTTTACCTTGTTTTTTTGCAAACTCTAAAACCGTTTCAACTGGCTTTTTATTTACATCTACACCAATAGCACCATTGTAACTTTTAACACCAGTTGATAAAGCAGTAGCGCCTGCAGCAGAGTCAGTTACATAACCAGACACCAAGGCAGGATAAGTGCTACTTGCCCCAACTAAATTACGATCAAACACGGTTTGCTCAACACTTGCAGTATTCAAGTTATCACGATAATAACGATAAGCCGTGATATACGCAGGCCCCATACCATCTCCAACAACCATAATAATATTTTTAGGTGGAGAATAAGTTGCTACTTCCTCTGTTAATACATTTTGGTTACTACACGCAGATATACCCATCATTGCTAGAGCAATCACTATACTTTTTTTCATTTTCTGTCCCACTATATAAAGATTAGTTAAGTTAAAATTCATTAAATTTCATCAATTTAACAAGCGACACTCTCTTGCAGTTTAGCGATACTATCTTGCTGCTTAGCAAAAAATATTGCTCCCATTTCCGGAGGGCTCAAAGGGGGAGATAACATATCTTGAACATCAACAGCTAACCAAGGAATAAGTAATGAGCTCAAACCACCTAACATAGAAATGCGTAGAGGGTTATTTTTCATTAATAACTTAGCCATTTTATTAATATAGTCAGCACCTTCATTCACTAATTTTAATGCAAATTCATCGTTATTGTTGGCAGCGTTAAAAACAATACCCGCAAACTGAGCATAAAATCCAGCTGTTTGACCCGAAGTTGCTTCCACTAGTTCAACAGCACTAGAAATATTTATCTGTTCTTTGATTTTACTACTCATAACAGATGAATCAATAATACCGTCAAGTTCAAGCAATGCATATTGAACGGCTTTTAATCCAAACCATGACCCACTGCCCTTATCACCTTGCGGAAATCCATGAGCACCAACAACCATAGTTTTATTATCCACATACGAGAAGCCACAAGAGCCTGTTCCAGTAATCATTACAGCGCCATCATCACCATTATGGGCACCTAAACAAGCGATTAATATGTCAGTTGTTAAATAAAAAACTTTAAAAGGATGCTCCCAGTCAGTTAATTGCTTATACAACATAGGTAAATTTACACCTGCAATGCCAGCTCCAACAATAAGATCACTTAATTGAACATTATCTAAATGCGCATTTTCAAGTGCTAATCTAGCGGACTCAACAATTGAAGCTATTGTTATATCCAAACCATTCACTGGATTAGCAGGGCCGGAAACGCCCTCTCCTAATATTTCATTATTGTTAGACACAACAATTGCTCGGCACTTAGAGCCACCGCCATCAATACCTAAAAAATATTTTTCATGTCCCATACGTTCCATTAAAACCTCATTAATTTTTCATTTTACTCGCATGTTTTTCTTTAATAACAATACAATTTTTACTCGAATCGATATGCAAACAACACAGAAAAAGTGAACAAAAAACTTAAATACCACCAAGAGACTTAAGCTACCTAAAAAAAACGCAACTTACAACAATTAAATACCACAAAGGAAATTAATGGCGCTATTTCTTGATACATCACGATAAAAAACACTTTTAAAGCATAAAAAAACAGCTAAAAAAAACAATTAAATTCAAATACAGTACTTATTAAACATAAAAACAAAGCAACTAAAACAATATAAAACCTTTAAAAACAACAAAATAAAAATAAACGAAAGGATAAAAACCAAAAAAAACAAGTAAAAAAAACCTAAATCATTGCAAAAGATAATCAAACGTGTATATTAAATCACCTAACGGTATTTAATTTAAATAAGAATTTTCCTAAAAAGAAAACAAATGTCTACTGTAGTTCCCATCAAAAATTAATTAAGGGTTAATATGAGAAATTTTAAAAAAACAAACAAATCATTAAACAAGTTTAATAAGGTCTCCGCCGCAGTTTTATTAGGGTTAATTTATAACGTATCCCCAGTAAATTCTGCTTATGCTGCTGAGAGTACAGCAGCAGAGAAAGAAGCTGAAGTTGAAACTATCAGAGTTACCGGTACTAGGCTAGTAAGTCGAAATGTGATTGTTCAGAAGCAAAACTCTGCACAAATCGTTGACTCTATAGGCCAAGATGAAATAGGTGGATTACCTGTAGGTAATGCTGCAGAGTTACTTGCACAGGTACCTGGCCTTAATCCTTTTGAAGATTTAAGTGGTCGTGGTAGTGGCGGTTCAAGTGGTCCAGAAGTTAGATTTGTTAGCATTCGAGGCATACGTCCTGATTTAAATATTACCTTATTAGATGGGTTAACACTGGCAACATCAAACTTTGAAAATAGAGCCGTTTATCTTGATGCTTTCCCTGTAAACTTAGCTGCAAGAACCGATGTAATTAAAACCTTTACCCCTGAAATGAATCCTGGTGGGGTTGGTGGACAAATTAATTTTATAACCCGAAAAGGCGTAGACTTAGCAGAACCATTATTTACAGTAACAGCTGAAACGGGTGTGGCCGAAATAGATGACGCTGTACAAGGCGTAGATGATCCTTTAAGACTAGAAGCACTTTATGCTGGTCAAATTACTGAAAATGTAGGCATAGCCCTATCGGGTAGTTATAACAAACGTGATCTCGGTAAACCTTCACAATTAACCCGTGGTCGTTCACGTAGTATCGATTTTCCAACCCAAGAAGATGTCAGAGTGGTTAGAGAACACAGAATACTTTCTGAATCAGCACCAACAACTCGTATAGGCTTATCAGCTAAATTAGATTGGACACCTGATGATGACACTTATCTTTGGTTTACAACAGCATACAATGACCTTGACCAAACAATTAACCATAATAAATCAGACGTACGTATTCCATCAAGTGCAGAAGGCTTAACATTAGATCCTAGTGGTCAATCAGGTACATTACGTATTGATGATTCAGATGTTGCTTTTGGAACAGGTAGATCAGCTTTTTCTGAAGTAGGTGAATTTATTAATAAAGCCGACCTTACCTTATTCCAGGCTGGTATAAACAAAATTATTAATGACGATTTTACTTTTAATGCAAAAGCAGGCTACTCTGAAGCTAATAACTCAAGAGAAGCTGAATATTATTTATATATGAGAACAGGTGGGGTTACTGATATTGCATTTGACAGTAGTAATATCACAGAGCCTAGCCTAAGTGTTATTAGTCCGTCACCTGAAAGCTACTTCGATCCTAGTCAATATAATTTACTGTACCGTAATATGTTGCCTGAGAAAGCAAAAGAAGAAGTGCTCGACGCTATTATAGATGTTGCCTACAATGCTGATATTGATGATGAAGGTTGGGGCCTAAAAACAGGTGTTCAATATAGAACAACTGAACGAAGCTATGACTTCGACTTAACAACTCATTACGATATCGCCAATGAAACCGTTGAGGGAACTGGTTTTTCTTTAAGTGATGTATTTGCTGAAAACTCAAGCGACTTATCACCTCCAGGCTCTAGCAGTGGCTTCCCTGCATTTTTTGCTGATATTAATGAAATAAACAAAACAGTTACTCCATCATTGTCTGATACTAGTATCTTTCGATTTGAGAACCTTGACTCAAATAGACTTGGCGCTGATTATGCTATAGATGAAAAAGTAGTATCACTTTTTGTTCAAGGTGTATACCAGTCAGAAAAAATCCAATCGATCTTAGGCTTCCGTTATGAGAAAACAACTACTGACGGCTCTGGCTTTAGAGAAGTAGATGGTACGTACGAAGCAAGTGAAAATAGTGGCTCTTACGATTTTATACTTCCTTCATTATTAGTAAACTATAACATTCAAGATGATTTAATCTTAAGATTTGCAGCCAGTAAGACATTAGGTCGCCCGGCTTTCCCTGAAATATCTCCATCAGGAGAGCTAGAAAGTATTGGTTTACAAAATACACTTACTCGCTCTAATCCAGATCTTAAGCCACGTTTATCAACGAACCTAGATTTATCATTAGAGTGGTATTTCACTTCTGATAGCATGGCTACTATAGGCTTCTTTTCTAAAGATATTAAAGATGAAATATTAGTTGAAACGTTAACTGATGTTACTATCGATGGTGTTACCTATGATGAAGTAACTCAACCTGTAAATGCTTCAAAAGCAACCATAAAAGGTGTTGAGTTAAGCTTTGTATCATATTTACCTGAGCCATATAATAGCTTTGGTATTTCTTCAAATGCTATTTTTATGGATACTACATTTGATACCAAAGGTGAAAGAGGTGAAGTTGATTTCTTACTTTATCAACCTGATTCAATTGTAAATGTTTCATTACTTTATACTGATGATAATTTCGATGCGAGTCTTTCATTAAACAGAACAGCTGAATTACCGACTGTATTTAACCCAAGTGATGCTAATGGCGATCAATATAACCAAGCTAGAACAACCTTAAGTGCGAAACTACTATATAACGTTTCAGAAAATACTAAGGTTTATATTAATGGCTCTAACTTAACATCTGAAGATAGTGTAGAAATGACGGGCGAAGGGGTTTTATACCATAACCGCATTATGGGTAGAACTGTAAACCTAGGTGTAACGCATAAGTTTTAATTGATGTTAGGCATCTTTACTATCGAGAGCTAAAGGGCTCTCGATTGTTTTAATTTTAGTGTTATAAAAACTAATGTATTTCGTTATTGTAAAACGAAATACATTCCTTAAAATATGTACAACGCGTTATAGTAAACAGGCTAAATACCTCCATAGTAGAAAATTTAATTATATGATATTGTTATAATAGCGAGTTATATATTTCATCTAGAGCAGTGCGGAATAGCTCTTTTATAAGAATAAGGAAGTGTTGTGCCAGAGCATTCAGCATTAAAATCTACGTTACAAATAGAAAAACAATTACACCTTAGCCATAAAAAAGTACTTGAATATCTCAAGCGCCACAATAAGGCTACTCGTGCAGAAATAGCAAAAGCAACCGGTTTATCAAACCAAACATTAACACGCCTCACAAAACAGTTAATCGACTTAAAAATTATCTCTGTTGACTCAAAAGTGTCAGGGTTAAGAGGTCAACCTGCTATTTATTTACGTATAATTCCCGGTGTTTTTGCTTCTATTGGCATTGTTTTTGAACATGATAAAATTGTCGTTATTGTCGATGATTTAAGTGGAGATAACTTATTAAGAACAAGTCAAAAAGGTACGTTTTTAACTGCTGATATTGCGATAAAATCAGCAACAGAAATGCTTGACCACATCTATTCACAAATAAATCCTACCCTGAAAATATTAGGTATTGGTATATCGATATCAGGCTTTTTCACTAACGTAGAAGGTGGTGTTTGTTCTCAGAAAGATCCTCAAGGTTGGTCTAAAATTGACTGGCAAAAAACCTTTGCTTATAAATATAACTGCCCATGTTATGTTGAAAATGATGGCTGTGCCGCTTCTATTGGTTTTTCACTATCAACAGAAGGCGCTAAGCTCCATAGTTTTTTCTTACTTTTATTTACCCTAGATATTGGTGGCGGATTCGTGTTTGAAGGGCAATTAGTGAATGGAACCTACGGAAATGCAGGAGAAGTGGCGACACTATTCAATAAAGACCTTAATGCGATTAGACCAACAGAAGGATCATTATACAGCTATCTTAGTAATCTTTGGGATGAACCTGTAACAAATGAAAAAATAGTTGCTGCATTTCATGCTGGTGATACCAATATAGCATCTTGGATTACAGCTTGTATTGAATCGATGAAATTTCCATTAAAAGCTATTCAAAGTTTATTAGACCCTGAAGCTATTATATTTACCGGCCGTTTACCCATAGAGATCCAACAGCAGCTGTCTGAGAAAGTCGTTATATCAGGTCCCTCTTATGGTGATGTATATGCACCTACGCCAAAAATATTAGTAGACAAAAAACAAAATATACTCGAAAAAGGTGTTACCGCAATACCGGCTTTCTATTTTTTTAATCGTGGCTAAGAATGAGATAAGCAACGTTAATACAAACAAACTAATAACGCTGCACATAATATTTACCTAAAAACACACTTACTTTAGTACTAATCAATGAAGCGAGATTCTCTTCGTTACCCACTCATCATTTAACTCCATCAGCCGATTATTGCATCACTTTTTCAATAACCGTTTTTATTTTTTCATAATTCACCGACTCAACAAAACCAAGGGAAAACGTTTGTGGTGTCTGTAGGTATTTGTCTTTATTACTACGGCCAAAACCAAATACCGTCATATCAGGGCGACTAACATAGTTATCTGGATACTCATCATCTTCATGATGCAATAAATAAAGCATACGTGAGCTTTTTTCATCACCAAAAGCGATCCATTCAGGCGAAGGTAGGTCACCTAAAAAGGGGTCATTGATTAAGTTCTTCTTGTTATTATTCGCACTAAACCAAAAATCAGTATCATCCACTTCCCCAAAAGGCACCCCTTCATACTGCACCCAATACTTGTATCCAGCACTCACTTTACTCATAGTAAAATCTAAGCGATCAGGATAAAAATCCCATTGCCCTTCCCACTTTTTGTTTGCTGATGTGAATGTAATACGAACATGTTGTTTAGTGTCAATATCAATCACCGACGTTGATAAGTCTGTTCCAGCATTTAGCGCATGAAAGTAGTTACCGTCTTGTTTATGAATGGCGTTAGGAAAACCGCGATATTCACCTTTATGACCTGATCCTTTTTCATTATGAAAACCAATCCAATCTACCCCTTCCTTATCTAGCATACTTGATAAACCACCACCTTCCTTTTCAAGGTAATAAGTCGCATTGGTTGTAGTAATGATATAGCTAGACACACCTCCTGCTGACTCATCAATACCATGAGTCAGTTGTACAGCTTGTGTCACTATGCTTTGTTGATTGTCACTAGAACAACCGGAAATAAAAGATAGTACGCCTGTTAATAAAACCCAACGTGTTAGTTTTTTAGGTACTGCTGCTAATGTTGTTAACCTCATACGGAACTCCCTCCAAATTTTATTACTCTTACTTCAACTATGACTTTAAATATTGTTGTAACTATTATTTTTAACTAACCTTTGTATAAAAAAGGCGCTACATCAATAATGTTTGTAGCGCCGAATAAAGCCTAATAAAAATATATTTTAAGTTGCTTTTTTTACCTTAAATTTGTGCTGTAATTTGCTTTGGACTCGCGCTTTTTTTTAATAAAAATCCGGTGCCCAAAATAACTAATGCACAACAAACGAAAATTAAACGCCCCCACCATGGGTTAGGTATTAATGTCATCATGAAAATACCATAGCCCATGTACATCACCATAGAGCCTAATTTATTACGCTGTTGACGGTCATAATCGTCTTGCTCACCATCAGCAATTACTGGCTTAACCAAGTCTTTAAAGAACGCATCGGTTTGCTCTTTATATTGATCTTTTTCCTCTTTATAAAACAATGAAGTTAGGCAAAAGAAACCAGCAGTAATAACTAAATGTGCCCCTATGGTTAATATTAAGTTCATGTCTGTTGCTTCTCTTGGCGTAAACTCAGGTATACCAATAAAACGAGAGAACACATCTGGGGTCAGTATATTCATCACAAACCAAGAAACAAACAAGCCAATAACGACCGTTACCCACGGAGCCCAAGACGGCGTTTTCTTAATAAACAAGCCAAATATTAATGGAATAAGGATAGGCACTTGGATCATTACCGAGAAAGACATCATCAAATCAAACAAGCTAAGCTCTTTTAACGATTTGAAAAATAACGCCATTACAATAACCAGTAAACCACTAACAAAGCTTAGTATCTTACCCATTTTTAATAAATGCGCGTCATCAACAATTCGATTACGTTTCGCTAAAAACGGTTGGTAAATACTACGAATAAAAATACCTGAGTTTTTATTAAGTGCTGAATCCATTGACGACATAGACGCTGCAAATAACGCGGCGAGTAACAAGCCGACTGTACCAATAGGCATCGCATTTCTTGCAAAGACTAAATACACCGCATCTGATGCTTTATTACCAAGGTCGGCATAAGCTAGTGCGGCATCTGGATATAAAATGGCTGACGCCCAAGGGGGAACAAACCAAATAATACTACCAATCCCCATCAACACCATAGCAAGCAATGATGCTTTGCGTGCATTGTCAGAGTCTTTCGCATTTAAAAAACGAAATGAATCATTCAAGTTCATAATGGTTATAAGCTGTTTAGCAAGGAAGAACACAAAGGTGCCCACCAATAACAAACCATAATTCATATCAGGTCCCATAATAAAATCAGACGGGAACTTAGTAACTAGCTCTACAGGGCCGCCAACCATAACTAACGCAACAATAGCACAAGCAATAGATACCACAGCAACCACTAAGGTTTGTACAAAATCAGATGCAACTACACCCCAAGCACCTGATAATACTGAAATAAACAATACTGCTAACCCAGTGGCAATAATGGTAACGTTAATATCAGCTTCAAATACTGCACTGGTAAATACACCTAAAGCATTTAACCAAATACCAGCATTTAAAAAGCTGAATACGATTAATGCACAAGAAAAAAACAATTCATTTTGGCTACCAAAACGACGTTTAATTCCTTCTGTTGGTGTATCAACACGCATTTGACGAAAGCGATACGAAAAATATGCCCAACCACAAAAGTAAGCAAAGGTATTAGCAAAGAACACCAAACTTACCGCAAAACCATCGGTAAAGGCTTTACCGGCAGCACCGGTAAAAGTCCACGCTGAAAACTGTGACATAAAGGCGGTTGAACCCACCATCCACCACAACATTCTGCCGCCGCCACGAAAGTAATCACTTGTTGATTTGGCTGCCATTTTTTTGAAGGTAAACCCAATACCAACAACTAACAGGAAATAACCAACTATTACTGCGTAATCATAGATCATGTTATCGCCCTTTTATTAAAGTTTGCTTACGTCTACCCAGTAATCGTTTTTACGAATTAAGTCGATAAGTTGCTGATACTGACTACCTTCTTTAAAGGTTTGGTAAGGAGGAACGTCTTCACCTTCAATATCTTTAACCATTTCACGAATAAGATAACGCCAGTTACGCTCGGTATCACCTTCAACATTAGGAATATCGGCGGCAATATCAGCAGGTAATACTTGCTCTAGCCACTCTTTAGAGTCACCACCATTGTTTTCACCATATAAGTAAAGTGGACCTGCACCGTAATGACCTTTAATGTAAATAGCGCCTTTGCTACCATAAAACACAATGTGATCTTCATTAAAACGAGGATGTAAACCGCCGTGCTTGAACATTACTGAAACCGGTTTTTTAGCAAACTCACTTTCTAATTGTGCTAACACGTTATAAGACCATTCAACGTTAGATTCGCCCCATTTTAATGACGGATCATTAATATCTTCAGGGATAAAGTCACGACGGGTTTTAAAGTTATGAACACCTTCCACAATTGGCGCTTTGCCTAAATCGTCACGCACTTCGCCCATTATTGATAAGATCTTCTCACCAACAACCGAAGTTACAATCGACATCATGTGCGTGAAGTTATTGTTTAAACGACCACCACCGTCTTCCTGACGATGTGACCAACCGAATGGGATATCGCGCTCTAAATTAAAATGCGAAATACATTCAACTTCTAATGGCTCACCAATCGCGCCAGCAGCAACTAAACGTTTAGCGTGTAATATTTCAGGCATGTATCTAAAGCTTGAAGCAAAAGCTGTTTTTACTCCTTTAGCAACGGCTAATTCATGTAATTCTTTTGAAGTACTGCCATCGGCAGTTAATGGCTTATCTGAAAACACATGACAACCAAAAGCAATCGCTTGCTTAATAGGTTCAACGTGCGCACCACCCGGCGTTGCAATTGACACAACATCAGGCTTACAGTCTGTTAAGGCTTGTTGCCAGTCAGTACCTGCGTATGGAATTTCCATATCTTGAGCCACTTGTTTAACAACACTCTCTGTTCTACCGACTATGCCGACTATTTCTGCGCCAGCGTATCTAAATGCTTCAGCATGACCTTGTCCGGCAAAACCAGTACCGTGCACTAATACTTTTACTTTATTACTCATGATTTATTCCTAATACTTTAATATTTATAAATAGATGTCTTTATTCTTTCTTTGTAGGGAATTATTTGAAAAAAAACATTCTAAATTTCTCTACTAATACAGTTAATTACCAGTTCCAAAGCGTACCGTCTTCTAATCGACTTACCGGTAAGTATGAACGTTTGTATGGATATTCTGCTGCTGCTTCTTCATCAAATTCCACTCCTAAACCAGACGCTTCACTCATCATCCCCATACCATTTTCAACAGTGAACTTATGCTTAAAAATGCGATTTAAGCTTTCGTTACCAAAACCAACAAACTCTTGAATACCAAAGTTAGGAGCCCAAATATTTAAATGCATATGAGCAGCAAAACATACGGGTGATAAGTCAGGTGCACCGTGTGGTGCCGTTTTAACGTTATAAACACTGGCAAAATCAGTAATTCTTTTAAGTGCGGTTATCCCGCCAGCATGAGTTGCGGCCACACGAATATAATCAATTAATTGATTTTGAATTAGATCTTTACAGTCCCAAATGGTGTTATACGTTTCACCAATAGCTAAAGGCGTTGTTGTGTGATGACGAACAATTTTATAACTGTCTTGGTTTTCAGCAATAGCGGCATCTTCAAGGAATAATAAATTATATGGCTCTAGTAATTTACCTAGTTTTGCGGCTTCAATAGGCGTTAAGCGACTATGCACATCATGGGTAAAATTAACCTCATAACCAAAGCGTTCACGCGCCTTTTTAAATAGCTCAACAATCGAATTAAAGTATTTAGCGGTTGACCATTCTTCCTCTGGTGGTAATGGGCGGCTACCTTGCAATTCAAAGTAATCCTTTTTATCCCCAAGTACACCATAAGTGACTTTTAAACCAGGGATAGCAGACTGTAAGCGAATAGCTTTAAAACCATTTTCAATATGCTCTTGTGCTTTATCTAGGGTATCGTCAATATTTTCGCCGTTAGCGTGCGCGTAAAAAGTAACGCCTTTACGACTTTTTCCGCCTAATAATTGATATACAGGTAAATTCGCGATTTTGCCTTTAATGTCCCAAAGCGCCATATCTATCGCGGCAATAGCCGCCATAGTGATTGGCCCTTTACGCCAATAAACACCTTTGTATAAATATTGCCAAATATCTTCAATTTCTTGTGGATCACGACCAATTAAACAAGGAACAACGTGTTCTTCTAAGTAGGCAACTACCGCCATTTCACGGCCATTTACTGTTGCATCGCCTAAGCCATAAGTACCTTCGTCAGTAATCACTTTCACTGTAACGAAGTTTCTTCCTGGACTACACACGAATACTTTTATTTCTTTAATTTTCATTGCTTTTCCTTATTTAGGTTATCAAACCAAAAGATAACTAAACCGATTTACTAAAACAATTATCTTACTGATGTGAAATCACTTGGTCAACTAAATTTCTAACTACTATTATTTCATATCACAACGATTTTAATTTCTCTCCTTGATGAGAGCCTTACGAAAAAACACAACAAGATAACTTTAAAACCTTACCCTGCTTCATCGTTGGTTTAACGCTTTTATATGACAAAGGTCTAAGTATTGAAATATTGACATTTGGTTGTTTTATGTTAACTTTACCTTAGTAAATCGGTTTAGTAAAACGATTTGTTTTGTGGTTTTACATCTTGTAAGCGATTTATTTACATAAACAATAAATACAACATTACGTAGTAAAAGGGGAATTCATGAAAATTAAATTAAATAAAATAAGCTCTGTACTGCAAAACCGTAGCTCACATTCGGCACTATATTGTGCCGCTTTAGCCACATTATTGGCTGTACCTTCTGTTTCAGCACAAGAAGCTCAATCCGCACAAAATACACCGGAAGTTGAAGTAATAGAGGTTACGGGAATACGTAGCTCTCTTACTAGCGCACTTTTAGAGAAACGTGATGCAAATAACCTAGTTGAGGTAATTAAAGCCATAGACATTGGTAAATTACCCGACCAAAACCTTGCTGAGGTTTTAGAAAATGTGACTGGTATACAAATTACAAGAACAGCGGGTGTAGGTACAGGCGTACAAATTCGTGGCACTAACGCAAATAGAACAGAAATCAATGGTGTTTCTACCGTAGGCTCAGGTACTGGCCGAAGTGGTATCAACTTTGAAGATGTTTCAGCAGGTATTATCGCTGCTGTTGAAGTAACGAAAGCTTCTGAAGCAAAGACGATTGAAGGCTCTGTAGGCGGAACAATTAATTTAAAAACTATCCGCCCTCTTCAACTAAGCGACACATTAGCGACCTTAAGAGTACAAGGTGAAAATAGCAGTTTATCAAATGATAGCGGCTTAAAACCTAGACTATCAGGTACCTTTGGCGATAATTGGGAAACTGATGCTGGTACATTTGGTATCGTCATCAGTGCGAACTACGCAGAGCAAGAAGCAACCGCATTTCGCCCTAGATCAGATCGTGATAACTCAGTAGCATCCAATAGTGGTGTTGCTAGTGCTCAATCATTCGACTTCTTACCAATTCAATTCTTTGTTCAAGATTACGATAACTACGAGTCTGAAACCATCAATATAGCCTCTTCATTAGAATGGGCGCCAAATGACAATACTAGACTCTATTTCGATGCTGTTATTAATGATCAAGAACGCCGCGAAGAAAGTTCAAGGGTTCAAGCGTCTGGTGTTAGTGATCTTATCAATGTTTCAATTCCTACTGAATTTGAAACCGTTAACTTTGGCACAATAGATGGTCAAGATCTTGGATCTATACAAGCCGCAGTTCAAGGGGTAATTCCGGTTGAAGATGGCGGTGCCGATCCAAACCTTCGCTTTTCTGGTGATACAAACTCACGCTTAACAAAAAGCGAAATATTTAGACTTGGCGGAGAATGGCAAGGTGATAACCTTAAAGTCACGATAGAAGCTTCATCATCAAAGTCTGATACAAAGACGCCTAGCTTTAACTCTACCCTTAACTTTATCAATCCAAATGTTGCATCGAATGCTTCAAATGAAAACGGTACACCTTTTCAATATGATCTAACCGGCGGTTCATTAGCATTTGGCATAGCATCAGGTGAAGCAAATGCACCAACGGCTGCTCAACTACTTGATCCTAGCAATACCGTATTACGTGATGTAGAAATAGGTAAAAGTACAGCGAACAATAGTGAAGACGCTTTTCGTGTGGACTTCAGTTACTATGTAGATTCTGTAATAACGTCAGTTGATTTTGGTTATCGCTACAGTAAAACCTCAAGTGTTCAAGATACTGTTATTAGTAGTATTGGTTTAAGAAACATGTCTGATAGCCCAACGGGCGATCTATTCTCAGAACTTCTGATCGCTGGACCAACAAACTTTAACGATGCCGACGGTAGAGAGTTATATGTTCGTGATTATCTACAACTTGATCCTGAGCTTGTTGCTTCAGATCAAGACGGTGCTTTAGCGGTATTACAAAGTGCTATAGATACAATAGGAGGCTCAATAGCACTTGATGCGCCAACGTCAAGCTCTGATGGCTTCTTTGATATCGAAGAAGAAACTAACGCACTGTATGCGCAAGCTAACTTTGAATACGATATATTCCGAGGTAACTTTGGATTACGCTATTTAGAAACTGACGTTAAATCTATTGGTAACTCAACAACCACTGATGCGAATGGAAGTGACTTAGTCTCAAAAGTAACAACAACGGGTGGATATAACTTCTTATTACCTAGAATAAACCTAAGCGTAGATTTAACCGACGATATAGTTATTCGTTCAGGTTGGGGTAAAGATATTCGACGTCCTGATTTTGACGACTTATCAACCTCATTTACCTTTGATACTAGCCCAAACCCTGCTGTCGCTATCGGTAATCCAAATTTGGTGCCTGAAGAAGTGACGTCATTTGATCTATCTGCCGAATGGTACTTTACCGAAGCAAGTGTATTAAGTGTTGGTATTTTTCATAAAAAACGTAGCAATCTTCATGTTAGCCAACAAGAAGACCCTTATGAAGACTCAGCTACTGGATATCGTGATTTAACAGATCCATGTGAAGCCGGCGGTATTTTCAACCCAATTGCAGATATCAATGTATTTGGACCTGATATCGGTGTAGGCGTATGTGTGCCATTTTCTACCACAATCAATGACACTGGTGAAACTACACAAAAAGGTATAGAAATCGCCATTCAGTATGATCTTTCTAGCTTTGAAGATGATTTAGGCTGGGCTTCTGGTTTTGGTGTTATTGCTAACTATACCAAACAAGAATTTTCTGGTGGTGAAGCATTCGATACCGCGACAAGTCGTGCCAATGATGTTTTTGCTTTAACAACAGGCATTGAAGATATCAATGTTACTCGTGTACAAGGGCTGACCGATTTATCTGAAAATGCCTATAACTTTACACTATATTATGAAAAATATGGCCTTTCAGCCAGAGCTCGCTATACATGGCGTGAAGCCTACCGCTCTGAAGATTTTGGTAGTACTACTAGTTTCCCATGGGGTTTCCCCGTTGTACAGGAAGACAGAGGACAACTTAATGCCAGTATCAGCTATGACATTAACGAACAACTTAATGTTGGTATTGAAGGTGTAAACTTAACTGAATCAGATATTACACAATCATGTGTGAATGAAGGCGGCTTACTTTGTTATCAAGGTTTAACAGAACGTCGCATCACAGTAGGAGTTAGTTACAGATTTTAATGTGACAGTGTAAAGCAAAACGTTAAACGCTGTGGTTAGTGTCAATAGTACTAATCACAGCGTTTTTTATTGGTGAAATATAATAATTGACAATTTATACCAGATATCAATAGAATTTTAACCTTAGACAACTATACAACAAGTAAATCAATTGATTACTCAATTAGTTAAATAAATATTTATACAGAACGTTAATCATAGGCAATTTCAAATTAAAATAATTATGACAAATCTAGCAATAATACTATAGAGTTTTTCTACATATTATCGACAATAATGTTTGTGATGATTCATTCATTTCTTTGGTTTCCACTAAACCATATTCGGCAAACTCACTATGAATTGTGGTTGTATCATAATAAAATAAATTGACGCCATGTTTGGTTGTAAATCTATTTTTACTGAGCTCAATTCCTTCACCATAAGTTGCAGTGTTCTTAGATATAGTGACAAACATAATGTAGCCATTAGGTTTAAGTTGCAGGTAACAATCCCGTATTAGTTTTTTACGCTCGTTCTCATCTAATAAATGTATTAGGGCGTAACAAAAAATGCCATCGTATATTCTATTATCAAACGGCATATCAGTAACATTACCATGATATATTTTCATGGTATTACCATAATGTGCTTTTGCTATTTCAATAGCTGTTTGTGATATTTCAATCCCTGTAATATCAAATCCATCGTCATAAAATATTTTGGCATTTCTGCCATAACCAAATCCAGGGATTAAAAGGGTTTTTAAATCATTATTTTTAAACATCTCAAGTGCTAACTTAGCTGAATTAGTAGGCTCAAATCCCCACATAGCCTGTTTTTCTTTGAAGCTGTTTTCCCAAAATTCTGGAGTATCTTTGCGTCCCAACATATGCATTAGCCTTTTATGGTTAATACTAATTAAGTATTATAATAATTCCTGTATCAATTGATGATGTACGCCAACACCAGCCATGACACCAGAAGCGGAAGCAAAAGTAGCATTTTGCATTGGATTAACAATATCCCCGGCAGCAAATACTCCTTTAATCGAGGTTTGTTTGAAATCGTCAGTAATAACTATCTCTCCCATAGGACCTTGAGTAAATTCACAACCTAGTTGTTTAGGGATTGAACTAGCCATTTGTGTTTTTGGACCGACATATAAGCCTTTAACTTCAATAACTCGTCCATCAGCTAGCTTAACTGCAGATATATCTGTACCTTCACCTAAAACTTCAATAACAGGCGTATCTTCAAAACGAACGCCACGCTGCTGTAAAAATATTTTTTGTTCGGTATCGGGAAAATGTTCTCCTTGAGAGAAATAAGTAGTTACTCCCCAATCGGGGATCATACCAGCTTGATGTAGGGACATTGGGCCAGTGGCAATAACACCTAAAGAACGATTACGCAATTCATAACCATGACAATAAGGGCAGTGAACAACGGTTTTCCCCCAACGCGACTTTATCCCTTTGATATCAGGCAGTATGTCTTGTAAACCTGTAGCTAAAATTAGTTTTTTAGCACTTAATTGACTTTGATTACTTAGTTGAATAGTAAATCCATCACCTGTTTTTTCAACATTGATGGCCTCTGCGTCAATAATCGTTGCGGTGTCATATTCCAGTAATTGTTGCCATGTTTTTTGTTTTATAGCTTTTGGGGCTTGGCCATCAAGACCAAAAAAACCATGAGAGTATTTAGCAAAACGGTTTCTTGGTTTACCTGCATCAACAACTGTGACTTTACGTTGACCTCTTACTAATTGCATAGCCGCGGATAGACCAGCAAAACTGCCACCAATAATGATTACATCTTGTTGCATTTTTATTCCTCATGAATCCAACTCACGAAACATAATAAGTTACATGAATTATCAAAGTCAACACATGAAACATTAAAAGTTTCGTGATATAGTTTTTCTATTCATTCTGTAAATAAAAAACGAAGATTTTATGAGAAAAGACAGTCGATTATCACGCATGCTTCATATTCTAATCCATATGGATCATATGGAAGAAGCTGCGACCTCTGAACATATCGCCACTATGCTAAATACTAATCCAGTTGTAGTAAGGCGCACAATGGGCTGTCTACGTGAACAAGGCTATGTCACGTCTGTAAAAGGGCACGGTGGTGGTTGGCGTTTAAATGTAGCGCTAAAAGATATTACCTTACTTGATATTCACAATGCATTGGGCGAAAGTTCAGTATTTACTATCGGGTTAAGTGACGAATATACAGAATGCCCAATCGAAAAAGCGGTTAATAGGGAAATAGGTGACGCACTCAAGGCTTCGGAAGATTTTTTATTAACACGTTTTGGTGAAGTTACTTTAGATAAGTTAACTTTGGCTAAAGCATAAAATAATTTAACCGTTAATAGTTAGACAGTATAAGAACAATTATTGTGTTTTTCAAATCGTGCTAAGCAATCATGATATAAGTTTAAGGTAAGTTAGACACCCGCCTGAACATTTTAGCTTGGCATATACTTTTAAGTACCCCTTCTTTTATATTGAGAATTTTTTAAATTATATAGATTGATTGCGAATCACATTAAATCCGCAATCATTTTTGACAATTAACATTTCGTTTAACTGCAATAATTTTACCGCATATACATAAGAATTGAACAAACAATCAATATGCCAACTAGGTGATATGTTCCTGAAATCAATCCATAGAAAAGAGGACGAGGTATATTAGGATTAATCGCTATATTCACGGTATTCGCAACTAAATATTCATGTTTCTATTTAATTTAGGGAGCATTAAGATTTATACTAAAATAAACCTTAAGTTATAAAAAGTTAATTTATTTTATTATTAACGAGGCAAATTTGATCAAAAATATCGAAATAAGTCACCTAAGAATATTGGATGCATTATATCAATGTGGCTCTGTTTCTGGAGTTGCAGAACAACTTTCTATTTCTCAACAAGCTGTTAGTTCGCAGTTAAAAAATATAAGACATATGTTAGGTGATCAGGTTTTTGTTCGATCTGGTCATGGCATGATACCAACGTCATATGGATTACAGATCATGCCACATGTACAACAAGTATTGGTGCATTTGAATAATATTCCCATGTATGAAGAGACTCCCTTCAGCGAAATAGACCGTACATTTGTTATCTGTGCAACTGATTATGCCCAAGAAGTATTACTTCCACTTGCACTCAAAGCAATTAGAAAAAAAGCTCCAAAAATAAAAATAATTGTAACTAATATAGAAAGTGTAAATCTAACTAAAAAAATGCATCAAGGTTTGATAGATGTTGTTTTTACAACAAGTGGTTATGTACCTGATGGACTTCTTTCAGTAGGGTTATTTACTGAAAAGTACCGGTGTGTTTCAGCTAATAAAAATATCAATATTGATAATTTGGTAAGTCTTGAATCCTTAATTAAATTTGATTTTGTTATTACATCTCCTGGCACTGCTAGTTTTATTGGTTCCGCAGATACTTGGTTTCAACAGCAAGGTTTAATGAGGAATGTTGTCTTATCTGTCCCTTCATTTTTCATGGCTAAAAAATCTTTATTACACTCAGACATGGTAGCTTTTATCCCCTCAAGATTACTCCCTGTGCCAGGGGTATTTGAAATACCGCTTGAGAAATATCCGCCTGGATATGAAATGGTCGCAGCTTATCATCAAAACTCTTCAAGAGACCCCTTATTGAAATGGCTAATTGAATTGATTAAAGAAAATTTTATTTAAACGTTAATCAGCCTTAGCTTGTAACAATAACAAGTCTGAGTTGATCGGCTTAAACAGAGGTTATTGTTATCTTATGTCCTCGGTAATTCATCGAACAAAAGTTCGTAAACGGAGTTTAAGGTAATGACAATTAAAAGAATCAACCCACTTAGTATTTATGATGGCGCCCCTTCTGGTATGTCACAAGCGACTATTGATACGGATTTAGGTTTAGTTTTTATTTCGGGTCAAGTTGATTGGGAAAATAGCTTAACGGTAAATAAGGGGAATTTAGCTGGGCAGACTAGAATGGCCGCTCTACATTTGATTACTGTGTTAAAAGAAGCTGGATCTTCAGTCAGTAATATTCTTCAATTAAGAGTTTATGTAAGAGGTGAAGTCGAAGAGCAGTTAGAAACAATAATCCCTATTATCTCTGGGACATTAGGAGAGGCAAGGCCTGCTTTGACAGGGATTGGAGTCGCCTCCCTAGTTTCATCTGATACATTAATTGAAATCGAAGCCGTTGCTAAAGTAAAATAATCGCTCTCATATAGTATGGGGCTTATATAGTATGGAGCTTATAAGCCTTTTTTATTGCTCTAACGTTATTTTAGCGATGTAGTATATTGCTAGAGGTATTTTAAAAATGAATGGCATTGATTCTATAGAACAAAAAAACCTTTTTAAACAAGGGAAGGTAGAAGTTCCGTTCGAATTCAAGCATGTTATCTCTCATTTTTATTATGCTCAAAACAACTCTTTAAATACAATAAAAAGAACATTATTCCCTTCATTTCAAAGCTTATGTATTTTTAATTTTAAATCAAAACTGAGCTTTATTAACAAGAATAAATCACAAATCACGATAGATAAATATCTTCTTCTAGGCCCAGTCAAACAGGCTATTGATTACTTGATGCCGCCGAACTCAGAAATACTTGTTTTAAATTTTAAAGACGATGCTTTTTATCGGTTTTTTGGCGCATCAGCTGATGAAATCGACAGTGGTCATTGTGTTGCAAATAAATTCTATGAGCACTGTTTTACAGCCATTTGGCAAGAAATTGAAAAGCTAAAGTGTAATACAGAGCGAATTGACTTTATTTTAGATTTTTGTCGTCCGTACTTGTCAGCTCGCAATCAAGTCATTGAGCCTTTATTGAATGCTCGAAATAACACCGCAGATCCTATTAAAATGGCGGCTGATTTTTTACAGAAATCAGTTCGTCATATACAAGTGCATCACAAAAAATACTTTGGTTTTACGGCGAAAGAACTACATCGTTACCAACGTTTTTTAAAAACGACCCACTACCTTGATAAATTGCTGCACAACAACTCACCTCTTGACTGGTTACCCATTGCTCTGAGTTGCGGCTATTACGATCAAAGTCATTTTATTCGTGATTTTAAGTATTATCTTAACTGTACTCCCTCCCAATACATATCCTCTCGTAATTCTATATGTACTTAAACGATTTCGTTTTCTTACAATATTTATTTGTTGCTAGGTTTTATAGTGCCAACACTAATTAACAACAATGGAGTTAGTGATGAAACACTTAATAATCTTTGCACACCCCAATCAAAGTAGTTTAAATAATTCATTAAAAGATATGCTCGAAACTTATTTAAAAAAACAACAACAAGAGGTTATAGTCAGAGATTTATATCAATTAGGCTTCGATCCTGTTTTATCCTTGGTTGATATGGCTGGGCAGCGTGAAGGTCGAGTTTCCACTGATGTAGCTATAGAGCAGCATTTTATTAGTTGGGCTGAATGCATCACTTTTATTCATCCTATCTGGTGGACTGGTTTACCAGCGATATTAAAAGGTTACATTGATAGGGTGTTTAGTTATGGATTCGCTTATAGTTATCTTAATGGTATTCAACAAGGTTTACTCTCTGGTAAGCAGGTTGTGGTGATTAATACCCAAGGAAAATCATTCAGTGAATACCAAAGCAGTGGCATGCAAAGCGCACTTTCATTAACGTCTGATAAAGGTATTTATAGCTACTCTGGCTTAGCCATTAAGCAGCATCTTTATTTAGAAAATGCAGACCGAGCAAGTAAAGAAGATGTGATTCATTTTAAAGAAAAGATTAAAGCTTGTTTTTAGAAAAGGTATTATCCCGCGCCTTAATTTGTTTGGAACCGTTATTTATAAGTTAAATTGACGTTTCATATGTAAATAAGTCCTTAAGTTGGAAAAAGAAGCTGTACTTAGTAAGTAATGCTTAAAAGTTAAAATTTCGATTGAATATTTATTGAAAGTTTACTTTCTAAACGCTTTTATATCTCTTCTTGGTGAAGCCCCGAATAAGCGAGTATATTCTCGGCTAAATTGTGAAGGGCTTTCATAACCAACCATATAAGCTGTCTTTGTAGCATTAGTATTATGAGAAATCATTATTTGGCGAGCCTCGGTTAAACGTAATTGCTTTAAATACTGTAAAGGACTTAACCCCGTTACTTTCTTAAATTGATTGTAGAAATTAGAGGTACTCATATTAATCATTGCTGCTAATTCATCAATGCTCCTTGGTTTCGCAATATCTAATTTCATTATCTCAATGACTTTAGCCACCCGATACATATTACTTCCATGCAAGGATGTTTGAATGATTGAAGAGCCATGAGGGGTGTTTAAAAGACGATAATATATTTCTAGAAAGTAAACTCCTGATAAATAAGGGATATCTTTAGGTGCGTCTAACAACTTCATCAATCGAAGAATAGGCTCACCCAATACCTCATCCATATTCCCAACAAAAATCCCTTTTCCGGTTTTATGAGAGGCTTTAAGATTCAACTCTGCGACAAGCTTTGCCATTGTTTTCATATCAATATCAATTTGAATACATAAATAAGGCTTGTCCTTATTTGCATTCGTCACTTCACCTATCAATGGTAAATCAACTGAAACAACTAAATATTTACTATCAGTATATTGAAACACTTCTCCGTTCAGTGAAACCTGTTTGCACCCTTGAATAACAACATAAATAGAAGGCCGATAGATGACAGGTAACCTAACGTTTAATGAGGACATTTTATAAAAATGTAAGCCCTCAATCTTAGTTGCATGAATACCATCACATAAAGAGTATCGGTCAATGATACTTTTCATTTCATTTATTACGTTATCATCCATTTTCAACACACCGCTACATTTTATATATATATCAATTTACATGATTAAAAATATCAATTGCAAATTTAATCACATCCTCTAGAGGATTAGGCAAGTTTATAATGGCATTGTGTATTAGCAGAAAATCGTTGTAGTTGTAATATAACAACTCTTATTAATCATCAGGAAATTCATTATGTGTGATAAAAAATCTGTCGCAATTATTACTGGTTCTTCTAGAGGAATAGGCGCAGCTATTGCTATTCGCTTGGCTTCTGACGGTTTTTCGGTCGTCGTTAATTTTGCCAATAATGAAAAAGAAGCATTAAAAATTGTACATAAAATCGAGCAGTTAGGCGGTAGCGCTTTAGCTATTCAAGCAGATGTATCTAATGCAAAAGAGGTCGCTCACCTTTTTGAGGAAACAGAGGCTATATATGGCCAACCTGACGTATTGATTAATTCAGCAGGGATAATGTATTTATCACCTATCGCCGAATATAGTGATGAACTTTTTGATAAAACAGTTGCCGTTAACCTTAAAGGTACATTTAATACATTACGCGAGGCTTCAAATAAGCTAAAAGATGGTGGCCGAATTGTTAATTTATCAACATCAGTTATTGGTCTTAATTTACCCACCTATTCAGTTTATGCCGCAACTAAAGCAGCAGTAGAAACAATGACTGCAATCCTTTCAAAAGAAATGCGTGGTCGTTCAATTACTGTTAATTCGGTGGCTCCTGGTCCGACAGCAACAGCATTGTTTTTGGATGGAAAATCAAATGAACAAATTGAAGCTCTTGCTAAAATGAATCCATTAGAGCGTTTAGCTGAACCTACCGATATTGCGAATACTGTTTCTTTTCTAGTCAGCTATCAAGGGGGGTGGCTTAATGGTCAAACTTTACGAGCTAATGGCGGAATGGTCTAAGAGAGGTTTGTCATGAATAAACAAAATAACTCTATACAATCAATAATGCGCCACGTTAATTATACGACGATAGCAGCTTTAATAGCAGCAATAGCGGCAGCAGGAGTTGATGATTTACAGTTACCTATATGGGCTATGTTTATTGGCTGGATTGCATTTTTTACCCGAGGGGTAAATATAAACCATACTATTACTAATTTAGTTTGTGTTTGGCTAGGTATTACTATCGGTATGATTGCAGGAATAGTTTTAAAAATAATTGGTCCTGTATTAGGTGCGGGTGCATTACCCATCGTAGTTTTTGTTGTAGGGATGTTAGTAGTATCACTACGAAGTGCTCCTAAAATAAACAACCTATTGTGCTATTTCTTGGGATTAGTTTCATTTTTTGCTTCGCATTATACACCATCAATTGACAATTTTTTAGCGTTAGCTGCTGCTGTGACTATTGGTTCCTTTGCTGGGTTAACCTCTTCATTACTACAAAATATTATATTGTTTAAAACTAAAGGTTGATAATTTAGAGATGCAAAAGGCAGCATTTACGCTGAGTTCTATGCGTTAAGTTTCTAATCATATTTATAAGGTAATTAGATTGTTTTTATCTGATAGTATTAGTTTATCTATCAACTAATACTATCAGAATGCTTATCGATAATTTATCAGTAAGCTTTATTGTGGAAATCTTTATTGATAATTAGGTGGTTCAGCATTTAACGAGCTTCTAACCTAGCCTCGATCTGGTTTCTTGGTATGAATTGCCCCTTTATCGTCAAAACTGTCATTGAGAGAATCATCAAGCATGGTTGTATTCTGACAAACTAATGACAAACCGAAACTAACATTAATCATAGTGTTAATTTCGGTTTAATGAAGTCTATAAATGCTTTAACCCTTTCATAAGCTGCTGACGATTTATAAAATACAGCATTCACCAACTCTCTATCAGTACCTTCAATTCTATATGAGTCTATTAATGGAATGAGTTTACCTGACTCGATATCGTGATTAACCATAAAGCCAGATAAACATGTTATACCACCTCCCGACAAAGCTAGTTGACGGATGGTTTCTCCATTACTTGCCGTTATTGTCGGTGTGATCGTATCTAACTCTCTAATAGGCCATTTATTAAGGGTTTTGATATTCGAAAAACCGATTAATGTATGGTTTTTCAAATCTGTTGGTTTTTTAGGTAAGCCGTTTTGTGCAATATATTGAGGAGAAGCAACGATAAAAAGGGAACTTTTTCCTAGAGCTTTGGCATGTAATGTTGAGTCATCTAATTTTCCTATTCTAATTGCTACATCGGTACGTTTTTCAATTAAATCGGCTATTCCCTCATTAGAGTTAAGCTCAATTTCAATACTAGGATAAACTTTTTTAAAAGCATTTATATGGGGCGCTATTTGATGAAATATAAATGGGCTAACAGCATCAATACGTAACTTCCCTTGAGGGATCTTTGTTTTAACGGTTATTTCTGCTTCTGCATTATGAATATGCTGAAGACCAATATTTACCTCATCAACAAATTTTTTACCTTCATCTGTCAGCATAACTCGTCTAGTTGTACGAATTAAAATAGTTGCTCCAAGATTTTTTTCTATTTTCGTTACAGAGCGTGATATACGGGCAACTTGAATATTTAATGCGTCAGCGGCAGCAGAGAACCCGCCAAACTCAAGAACGGCTAATAAAAGCTCTAAATCATCTGATCTTGTTTTTAAATTCAAATTAACCTCATTTATTACAATAGTATTTTGTAAATAACACCGTTTATTGCAACAGTTTATCAGGTAATAATTACACCAACAAATAGAAGTAAGGGTTTCTTTAACTCCCTAACTTCATACCACTGTATTCATTAAACTTGGAGATTATGATGCCACTAGCATTACTTGCATTAGCCCTCAGCGCTTTTGCGATAGGAACAACCGAATTTGTGATTGTTGGATTACTACCAACAATGGCACAAGACCTTAGTATATCAATCCCTTCAGCAGGCTTATTGGTTAGCCTATACGCATTAGGTGTAGCGATAGGTGCTCCTGTTTTAACTGCTTTTACAAGTAAGTGGAATAGAAAAAACGTCTTATTATCGGTTATGGGGTTATTTGTTATTGGAAACTTAGTCGCTTGGCAAGCACCTAGTTTTGAGGCATTGATAATAGCGAGAATACTAACAGGTTTGGCGCATGGCGTATTTTTCTCTATAGGCTCTACCATTGCTACAAGTTTAGTGCCGAAAGAAAAAGGAGCAAGTGCTATTGCTATTATGTTTACAGGCTTAACTGTTGCTTTAGTAACAGGGGTTCCATTAGGTACATATATCGGTCAAGTTTTTGGTTGGGAAGCTACCTTTTTAACGGTATCTATTTTAGGTTTATTAGCCATGATTGGCAGCGCTATACTCGTTCCGAGCAATTTAAAGCAAGCTAAACCCACTAATCTTGCTGCACAGGTTAAAGTGTTAACACATCCAAGGTTACTATTAGTTTATGCGATCACAGCGATTGGTTATGGCGGAACTTTTATTGCTTTTACTTATTTAGCACCCATTCTGAATGAAGTGACAGGCTTTGAATCTAGTTCGGTAGGTTTAATACTTTTAGTGTACGGAATTTCCGTTGCTGTCGGAAACATATGGGGTGGAAAAATGGCTGATAATCTTGGTCCTATTAAAGCATTAACGATTATTTTTTCAGGACTTGCAGGGATATTATTAGTATTAAACTTTACCGCTTATAACCCGGTTGCAGCTGTGATAACTATTTTAGTGTGGGGAGCATTTGCTTTTGGCAACGTACCAGGCTTGCAAGTTTATATTGTGAAACTAGCTGAAAAATACACACCTGATGCGGTAGATGTTGCATCAGGTCTAAACATCGCAGCTTTTAATGTAGGCATTGCAATAGGAGCATGGGGAGGCGGTATCATTGTTAAAGAGCATGGTTTAATGAATACTCCTTGGGTTGGCGCTGTTGTTGTTTTAATTGCACTTATTCTCACTCGATATAGTGGAATGCTAGATCGAAAGGGACAAGCTCAGAAATTAGTTAAAACCATAGCCTAAACTTGAAGCTCTGCTTTGATATCTCAAAGCAGAGCTTATGACATCATAACTACCTATAAACATTTACGACTGTTCAGGCTCAAAATTAACATATAATAGTTTAGGGGCTACGGCTGCAATGAGCTCAACTTATAACTTATTAGGCTAACTTATTAGGCCACCCATAATAACGTGGATGAAATTCAATCCATAAACTAAGCTTAATTTAC